>CALCEB010000224.1 GCA_937900045.1 uncultured Acidobacteriota bacterium | reverse complement strand
TATGAGCGCCGAAAACCGTTGAGGATCCAAGTTCGGCGCTCATAGAGCGCCGCTACAGCGAACAAACTGCGCCACTGCCTGTCCACCGATGTTGAATCGTTCAAGGCGGGCCGGCACTACTCTGGCAGCGTCAAATCATCAGGAAGCTCATTGAGCACGGCCCAGAATTTGCCAACAACTTTGACGGCTTCCACGAAGTCGCGAAAATCGACTGGTTTCACAACATAGGCGCTGACGCCCAGTTTGTAGGCCTCATCAAGGTCCGGCGAGGCGCGCGACGACGTCATGATCACCGCGGGGATGTGCTTGAGCCTCGGGTCGTTCCTGATTTCTTTCAGTAATTCCAGCCCGTTCATCCTGGGCATCTTGATGTCCATGAGCACGACCACAGGTGTCGGCGCGCCATGTCCTGTGTTACCGTCCTGCCGCAGAAGGTTCAGCGCCTCGACCCCGTCGCGGGCCACCATCACGGGATTCGCGAGATTGGCGTCATCGAATGCCTTCTTTATCAGTTCGACATCATTAGGATCATCTTCCACCAGCAAGACGGGTCGAAGAATGTTATTCATTAGCGCCTCCTATATCCGGGAGTGAAAAGTAAAAGGTCGCGCCCTTCCCCACAGCGCCCTCCGCCCATACCCTGCCCTCGTGGCGCTCGATGATGCGTCGAACGGTCGCCAGACCCACACCGCTCCCTTCAAACTCCTCTTCGCGGTGCAACCGTTGGAAAACTTGGAACAGCTTTTCAGCGTACGCCATGTCGAAACCGGCTCCATTGTCCCTCACGAAGATGGTAACCATCCCGTTCTCCCGGCGGCCGCCTATCTCGATGATGCCTTCCTTGCATCCGCGCGTAAACTTGAGCGCGTTGCACAGCAGGTTCGTCAGCGCGGCGCCGAGCAGGCCCGGGTCCGCGTAAACAGTCGGCAGAGGGCCCGTCTTCCAAGTCACGTGGCGCTCCTCGAATTCGCCCCTCTGCTCCTCACGGAAGTCTCGGACCAGTTGCGCCACACTCACGGTAGTCGGCTTCATCGCCGCCCGTCCGAGGCGCGCGAACGCCAACAGGCCGTCAACCAGCAGCCCCATGCGCCTGGCGGACGAGGTGATCTTTGCAAGATACCGGACGCCTGATTCATCCAGTTTTCCCTGGGCATTCTTCGCCAACAGCTCCGTAAACGCGTTCAGGTGGCGCAGAGGCGCCCGCAGGTCATGGGCGGCCGAGTAGGTGAAGGCCTCCAGATCCCCCTTCGCGGCTTCGAGCGCGGAGGTGCGCTCCTCCACCCGCCGCTCTAACTCGAGATTGAGCTTCAGGACCCTTTCTTCTGCCTGTTTCCGGTCGCTGATGTCCCGGACATTGCATTGAATCACACTCTGGCTGCCCACCAGGTACACGTTGCTGACGAACTCCACGTTAATATGACGGCCGGATTTGGTCTCAAGCGGCAGGTCTTCGTACCGGATGTATCCCGTTTCTAGCAGTTTTTTGAAAGCGTCTTGAGAGAGGTCTGTGTCCTTAAACAGACCTATATCCCACAGCTTTTTCCCCAGCAACTCCTCCCGGGAATATCCCAGAATATCTATCAAAAAGGGGTTGGCGTCGGTGATTTTTGCCGTCTCCGGGTCCAGAAGCAGTATGCCGTCTTGAGCGGTTTCAAAAAGGCGCCGGTAGCGAGACTCCGAAGCGGCCAGGGCTTCCTCGCGCTGTCTGCTATCCTTGACTTCACGGACGGCGTCGTCCAGTTGCTCGCGGCATTCTGCCTCCGCCCGAGTGCCGTCTGTGATGTCCGCTCCAATCCCAATTACTTTCGCTGCCTCTGAAGTTTCCACGGCTAGTGCCCTATTTGTAATCATAAAGTACATCACTGAAGAGTTATTAACTGTTACATACTATAACAGCTATCTGCCTCCTGTCAAGTCAAAAACGAACCGACCGGTCAAAGGGCGAGACATCTTCCAACGCCTAACCCGGATTTCTCACCAGATTATCCGGTACGCAGGAAGGGCGGGGTTAAAACCCTGCCCTTCCGTTGCGGCAGCGAACCTGGCGAGAAATGGGTTCTTAGGGTTCGTTCCAAACCTCGATCCTTTGTTTTCATACACTCTTAGGGTTCGTTCCGAAAATAATGATGTAAGCCACTCTTTTCGGCGGGGTATTAACCCCGCCCTCCCGTTGCGGTAGCAAACCTGGTGAGCAATGGATTCTTAGTACCACCATTCGCAATTACGGTAACGTATTCTTGCAACGGTCTTCAACACCCCCTCACCCCCAGCCCCTCTCCCCGCAAGCGGGGAGAGGGTGGCGCGCAGCGCCGGGTGAGGGGGTGCGAGAATACGTGAGCGAACTTACGAAACGCTGCACTTAGGGTTCGTTTCAAACCTCGATCCTTTGTTTTCATACACTCTTAGGGTTCGTTCCGAAAATTTCGGTTGCTCTCGCCACTCCCGCCACCTCCGGGAAGCCTTCTGCCGGTTCCAAACCGTTATGGAGTCCATACCATTTTAGCCGATGGGAGGGTGCATGGATGGAAAAAGTGCTTTGTATCAAAGCGATACATTGTATACAGGGGACAGGTGGCCCATGCCTGGCATGGTAAGGCGTGTGCTGCTTGGTTGGGCTGAAAGTGCGCCCCCACCTTTTCCCCCTCACCCCAGCCCTCTCCCCGCAGGCGGGGAGAGGGAGGACCGCGCAGCGGTGGGTGAGGAGCTGACATTCAAAAGGTTTTCCCCACACTTGGGACTCATAATGCTGTCTCCATTCTCTGGCGCAAGTTCTTCTCAACAAAATGCTGATGCCAGAAAAGACAGCCTTTTTCAATTTGTTAGTGGGAAATGCGGGTTAAGCTACTGAGGATTCAAGGTTTAAGAGATCAGCTCCCCCGCCGTTTCATTCCTGCCTGCAACGACAGATGCTGGACATAACCTCGGGCGGTATTTTCCCATTCCTACTCGTACCATGAACCTGCGCGATTCGTATCCATGCCGAACCCTCAGGTACTGGGTCAGTTTGCTGTAGCGGCGCTCTATGAGCGCCGAACTTGGATACTCAACGGTTTCCGGCGCTCATAGAGCGCCGCTACAGCAACCAAACTACGCCACTACCCGGCCATGAGCAGTTTTGACCAAAGCTCTGAGCGGTACTGAACTGACACCGGATTTGCTGAAGGGTATAAGTAGGATATCTCTAGGGTAGTGTCCATGAAATATCTGGACAATGCGCTCGCCGTAACGCCGGCATCCCTTCGCTGCGCTCAGGGCAGGCTCTGTCGGCAAATGCCGCCGGGACGGCGGCGCTACACTGTCCACCTATTTACTGGACGCTACAGGAGTCGCCGGCCCGGATCTGGTAGGCGGCAGATGGCAGCCGCAGAGGGCTGGGTCGCGCGCCGGGCGGGTGTTTAAGGCTGGATAAGCAGAGAGTGCCTCCGGCGCCCGCAGGTCGCAAAGAAGGGATTGTCTGGGTTGACGTGCGGCATTGTTTGCAAGCTTCAGTAGGAGCCGGACCGGAACTCCAGGAGGAAGGAAAGTGAACGTAGACGGCGGCACGCAGAATGCCGCGTCCTGGGAACAATTCGTGGACATCGAACTGAGCAGAAGCTCGGGCTTCCTAACCGTAGCCATGAATGACCGGGCCTCCGGAAAGGTGGCTGCTGCCAGCCGCGAGGAATTAAGCGCGCACAGAGCTTATCAGGAAGCGCTGCATCTGTTCAGAGTGCTGCGCCGCCATATGCGCCAGACGGGAGCACGGCGTCTCGCCCTGAGGATTAAGGAGATTGACAACGCGATGCACGGTGTTTAGTACGTATGATTCACGAACTTCACTTGAATGACTGAAGCGCGCCGCCGGACGGACACGGTTCTGAATCGCTTCAACGGATCCGGCCGGGGGCTATTCTCAGCATCCCTTCGATCTTCGGAGAGCATCGATGAGATCAGCAAAGATGAAGGCCGCTTACGCTCTTCTTCGAGAGGCCTGCTCGGCATGGGTGGAAGACAACGCCCCAAGCATGGGGGCAGCGTTGGCGTTTTACACGATCTTCTCGCTGGCTCCGGTCCTGATGGTGACCATCGCGATGGCGGGTCTGGTGTTTGGGAAAAGGGCCGCAGAGGGTGAAATCCTGCAGCAGCTCCAGTCCGTAATGGGCGAGGCAGGCGCCAGGGCCGTTCAGTCTCTGATCCAAAGCGTCAATCGGCCCACGCTCGGAATCATCGCGAGCTCCATCGGCATCGGGACCGTCTTGATCGGTGCGTCAGGCGCCTTTGTTGAGCTTCAAGATGCGCTCAGTAAGATATGGAAAGTTAAGCGGAGACCGGAAAGTGTGTGGGTGGGCGTGATTCGCCAGCGGTTTTTCTCCTTTGGTCTGGTCCTGGGCACGGGCTTCCTGCTCATGGTGTCGCTCGTTTTAAGCGCTGCGCTTGGAGCGGTAGGTAGGTTCATGTGGCATCTGCTTCCTGGTCCGGTGGTTTTATTGGAATCGGCCGCTGCCTTTCTGTCGTTTGGCGTGATTACGCTGCTCCTGGCGATGATCTTTAGATTTCTTCCTGACACGAAGATTGCTTGGAGCGATGTATGGATCGGCGCGGCCATTGCATCAGTGCTCTTTGCCACCGGCAAGGCGTTGATTGGGGTTTATCTCGCCAGATCCACCGTGGCGTCCGCCTATGGCGCGGCGGCATCACTCATTATTCTCCTGGTGTGGGTTTATTACTCGGCGCAGATTCTCCTTCTGGGCGCGGAGGTCACGCACGTTTACGCCAACAAACACGGCTCACGAGCCGGTCTCCCTCAGAGAAACTCCGTGCCGGGATCAGGGGATGTCTCCTCACTTCATCCAGGTTCCACGCTCCGCAGTTCTTCCCGGTCCCACCCTGCAGGCGCCCCTTTGTAAGCTGAATGCGCAATTTTGACCAAACACGTGAGCCGGACTGAACTGACACCGAATCAAGCCAAAGGTAAAAAGGCCATAGGGGCTACTCATGGATTCTCCGACACTTCTGAACCCCGGCGGCAATCCTGAGCAACGGTGGCTGAAACAGATTGCGACGTTCTTGAGCCTTATTTTTGGGGCGATCGTTCTGACGTTTTGTTTTTTTGCCAGTTCGCTCTGCATCACCATAGTCCTGTCGGCATTTCTCGCAATTTTAGTTGACCCACTGGTTGTGCGAGTGGCAAAGATCGGCCTGGGGCGGGTTCTGGCCTCAGGGTTAGTTGTATTGTGTTTCATGCTTCTCGCGGGGACCTTGACCTATGTCCTCTATAACAGGGCATCTGCTTTTGCAGACGAGTTTCCCAACTACGCTTACCGAATTCAAAGGGCCTTGGCTCCCCTCGTCAGCAAATTCGAGCGTCTTGAGAAAAACGCTCGGTTCCTTGAGAAGAACGCTCAGTCCATAGCTCCGCCGGTTGGAGGCTCGAAGCATGTCACCGAAGTCACACTTAAAGAAGCGCCGACGAACTGGCCGAGTTATCTGGTTCGAGGCGTGGGATCGATATCCGGTGTCCTAATTATGGGCGGGGTGCTTCCCTTCTTGGTGTTTTTCATGTTGATCACAAAAGAGCAGATGTCCGTTCGCCTCATCAACATGTTCGAAGGCAGAATCGACGTTCCCAAGTTTGTCAGTAATCTTGGCAATAT
>CALCEB010000223.1 GCA_937900045.1 uncultured Acidobacteriota bacterium | reverse complement strand
TACAGCTTGTGGTAAAAACTCCAGGCCAGCACCAGGCTCAGCACCTTGGTCTTGCCCGTGCCGGTCGCCATCTTCACCACAAAGCGCCGCCAGGTTTCGTCAAAATCAATCGGCCTTACCAGCCCCGAACCGTCAAAACGCATCAGGTCGTATTTGTCTTTTACATCCACCACATCATAGAGGTAAACGATGGTCTCCAGCGCCTCGCGCTGGGCAAAGTAATACTGGAACTCGGCCATGGCGCCATCGGCTTGGGGCATTAGGTGCGGTGTATTGAACCACCAGTTCAGCAGGCTCTTGCTGGTGGCGGTCGCCCCGGCATAACCGCTGGCGCGCCATTCCGCGACCTTGCGGCGCAATTCCGGCACCAGCGGCGGCATCAGCTTGTCCATGGTCGTTTCCCGCAAGGCCTCGTCCGCCGGAAACCAGCGGATGGCGGGGTCGAGAATGGCATAAGGTGATGTTGGGAATTCAGGATGAAGAGCCATTCACATACTCCCGGATCTTATCCGCAAACGCCAGCACCTCATCTAGTTCAGTGAGGATGACGGCCACGACGATCGAGATATCCACTTTCGTGTACTGATGGACAACCGTGTTGCGGAAACCCACCATTCTCCTCATATGGTCCGCCAGCCGGCTATCGATGATCCGTTCCGCCTTGAGCAATTCGAAAGTGTCTGCGCTCGATACCGGTATCCCCAGCTTGTGGACCCGGATGATGTGATTGGCCAGGTCGATGGCCGTCTCACACGCCCTCACCACGTTAAGTAGCGCCGCGTCCTGCCGCGTGTAGTTGCTCGCAAAGCCTCCGGGATCTGCCTGATATTCCTCCCGGGCCCGCCGGACCGCGCGCTGGATGCTCTGAATCTTGTTGATCACGACATCGTTCATACGGCGTAGGCCTTTCCCGTCTCTCCAAAGGAATCGAGAATCGCTTTTCGCTCTTCGTTCAGCTTTTGATAATGGGAAAGCGTCAGCATCTCAAATTCGGCCACCGCATTGTCGTCGTGGGAATAGAGCTGGCGCCCCGACTGGACAATCTCCTTTTGAAATACCGTCGAAACCTCCCGGGCGTTCAACAGGTCCACGGACTTTCCCAGGGCCTCGGCCAACGCATAATGACAGGGAGTCAGCATCAAATGCGGCTGCCGGCGGCCGCGCTCCGGGGGCAGCAGGACGGCAATATCCACGTCACTGTCTGGCCACTCATCCGCCGTGCCGTATGTCCCGAAAACGTAGATCGCCTGCGCTGCGGGATAGTGCTCCAGGATGATGCGAACAATCGAGTCATAGTCCTTCATACCGTCACCTCCACAATCGTCATGGTGTCGTTGCCGAAAATGTCCACCACGTTCACCGCCAGCGCCATAAAGCTATTCACTCTCGCGCAGAGCCGCAGAGAAAGATTAAAGAGAAAAAACCCTTTCACCTCTTTTCTATCATTTTCCTTCGGTCTCTTGCTTTTCCTTTTTATATTTTTTCCTCTGCGTCACTGCGCCTCGGCGCGAGGCAACTCTTCAAGCCCGTTCACGGCCCTTACAATCCCTTCCTTCATCAGCGCGGCCCCGAAGTTGAAGATGTATCCGAGTTTCAAACCGGTGAGACGCAGATAGGTTTGAATCTGTTTGCGATGCGCGTTGTTGATCTGTTCGAGGGACTTCAATTCCACGATGACCTTATCGGCGACGAGTAAATCGGCACGAAACGCCTCTTCAAACTTCATGTCTTTGTAGACAATTGAAATGGGAACCTGGCGCTTGACCGCCAATCCCCTCTTGTTCAATTCATACGCCAGGACAATCTCATAGACCGACTCCAGGAGCCCAGGCCCCAACTCGCGGTGTACCTCGATCGCGGTCCCCACCAGGATCGTCCCGATCTCGTTTTCAGTCATAAGACTTTTTCTCGCGCAGAACATTCTCGCGCAGAGACGCAGAGCCGCAGAGAAAGATTAAAGGGAAAAAACTCTACGACTCTTTTCTATCATTTTTCTTCCGTCTCTTGCTCTTGCTTTTTATTTTTTGTCTCCTCTGCGTCTCTGCGCGAGGCATGTTTTTCTTCTGCGCCTCTGCGCGAGTTATTTCTTCCCTCCGACCGTGACCTCCACAATCGTCATGGTGTCGTTGCCGAAGATGTCCACCACCTTCACGGCCAGTTTGCGCCGTCCCGGCGGGCATTCGTGGAAGACGCTGGTCAGCTCCAGCGAACGGTCTTTCTTGGTGCGGAAGGATTGCCACTCATTCTCAAAGATGTAATCCCCCGTCAACTTTTCGTCATATTCCGGCAAGGCGAGCTGTTCGGGCTGTTCCATTCCAAGCATGTGCGCTTGTTTCATCGTGTCACGCAGAACGCGGATGATTTCGGGCTTGCTCTCAAAGTTGAAGTCCACCGCCCAATAATCAATCCAGTCGGTCCAGTTCTTGGTCAGCACCTCCCGCTTCACGATGCCCTTGGCGTCTTTGCTCACCTTTACAATTTGCCCCTTCTCCGCCACGATCTTGCTGGATTTGTCCTTGAGCGTGGCTTCGGCGGCGGCGATGGAGTCCTGCGAATAGAACACCGAAAAGTCAGTCAGTTCCACCGCCACGCTGTTTTTCTTCACGTGCGGCGTGACTTCGATGGCAGCAACATCATGGAACACCACCTGATTCTTTTCCACCGCCCGCTTGTCAAACACCTCGGCAGGGATGTATTTGGGGGCAATGTCAATGCCTTTGGCGCGGGCTTCGTCCAAGACGTTCGGGAACAGGCCCATCTCAAACTCAAAGCCCAGGATGTCCACGCGGGTGATGTGCTTCTGGCGGCATTCCAGGATCACCTCTTCCACAAACAGGCGCGTCACCGGCAGGTTCACCGGCCCCACCGCCACCAGCCGCCCGGCCTTTTTGCCGTTGAAGGTGTTGAAGCCATCGGTCCTTTCGGCGCGGTAGGCGCGCAGGATCAAATCGACGAAGGCGGCTTCTTTCTCTTCCAACTGCTTTTGTTGTTCCGCTTCGCGCAGGTTGGGATTCACGCCGATGTAATGCTGACGCTCGTACTTGCCCAAATTGAGGATTTCAAAGGCGCGGTAGTTCTTCCCTTCAGCCTTCAATCCTCGTTGCACACCTATCAGCCGTTTGCGAGTAGTGTGGATGGCGAACTTGCCCAGGTCGCTGACGATCCACTTGCGCCCAAGCTTTTCCGCAACGGCGGCCGTGGTGCCGGAACCACAGAAGAAGTCGGCGACGAGGTCGCCTTCGTTGGATGAGGCCTTGATGATGCGTTCGAGCAGGGCTTCGGGTTTTTGGGTGGGGTAGCTTAATAGCTCATTCGCCTGAGATGACACGGCCATAAAATCTGTCCAGAGGTTTTGGACCTGCTTCCCCTCAATATCTTCAGCGAATTGCTTGTATCGAGGCACGCCATTGCTCGAAAAGAAAATGGTCCCGTCGGCCAGTGCTTTATCGATTCGATCTTGCGTCCAAATCCAGTGCCGTCCCTTTGGGGGTGAGAGCAGCCCTTCGTTGCCGAAGCGTCTCGGTTCGCCCTGGCCAGCCGCGTTCATTGAAACGGACTTGAATCGTTTGCCCGTGGCCGCGTCAAGGTGCGGATACTCTTGCTCTGTTTCCTCATCCGTTCTCGGGATGAAAACCTTGCTGTATACCCATTGATTGGATTTGGAGAACCAGAAAATCGTATCTGTAATGATCCCAAACCGATTTCCGTCGTTATGACTGTAGGATCGTCGCCAAGCAATCTCGTTGCGGATGTTATCCTGTCCGAATATCTCCCCAAGAATGGCACGGATGTAACTATTCACCCGCCAATCACAATGCACATAAATGCTACCGTCCTCGGCCAACAAATCGCGCATCAGCGCCAGCCGCTCGTAAATCATGGCGATGAAGGAATCCGCGCCCTTGCCCCAAGTATCGCGGTACGCGATCTCTTCCAGGATGTTGGGCTTCTTGGTGAAGGTGTTGTCCCCGATCTCGATGTCCATGGAAAAATCCGCGCCCACGTCAAAGGGCGGGTCAATGTAAATCAGCTTGAGGCCGCCCTGCTTTTCGATCTCCTCGCGCAGCGGCCCGTTCTTGAGCGAGGAGAGGATCAGCTTGTTGTCGCCCCAGATGAGTTTGTTGGTCCAGCCCTTAAGCTGGCGGCCGCGGGAATCAAAAAGACCTGCTTGCAGCGCCGTATCTTCGGGCTTTTCGGCGCGCGGCTCGTCCACCTGCTCGATCACCTGAAACGGCAGCACGATATTGCATACCTCGCTGGTCTTGCCGTTCCACACCAGCTCCACCTCGCGCTTTTCTTCAAACAGCAGAAACCGAAACCTGTCCGGCAGCGGCTTATCCGCCTCGAGAAACCGGATGATTTCCTGCTGTTCCTGTTCCGTGAGTCGTGGCATGTAAAGTCCTCTTCGTCCCGGATTCTACCGGATGTCAAGCCGAAGGGCGCGACGGGAAATGTAACTCATGTTTAGGCTGGCTTGGATAAAAGCGATCTTGGTGAGCTTGGCACGAAACCGCTGTTTCTTAGAGCCGCTTTTTGAATTCCTCGATGGTCAGTCCCGCGTCTCGAACTATTCCAGCCATGGTGAAGGCGTTGACGGGATTGTGGCGGGGAATGGTTAAAAAACGAAAACCATCGGACATGACGATATGCTTCCCCTGACGCATGATTCGAAACCCCGCCTTCTCGAATGCCTTGACTGCATTCAGATGGTTGATGCCGGGGAGCTTGGGCATAAGTTAGAAAGAAACTTCGATCTCCCGCACTTCCGCATCTCGATTAGCTTCTTTCACAGCCTCCAAGTACTCCCGAATTGCGTCCCCAATATTCTCAAGCGCTTCCTCTTCTGTCTGCCCTTGTGACCAGCATCCGGGCAAGCCGGGACACGAAACACTGTAACCTTCCTCAGAGTGATGCAAAACGACGTTGTATTTCATGATTGATCCTCAAGTCAGATTATACACGCAACAGGTTATCCGCTCCGTTCAGCAGGTGCCATGTCTGCAGGCTGAACGATAATCACAATCACATGCCTAACGGACGTTTAGACTTACTTGGATAAAAACGTTCCTGCTAAACCCAGCAGGCGTCAGTTGGCGTCTCAGGCCCTTTCCGTTCCAGACCAGCTCCACCTCGCGCTTTTCTTCAAAGAGCAGAAAGCGAAACTTGTCCGGCAGGGGCTTATCCGCCTCGATATAGCGGACGATCTCCTGCTGTTCCTGTTCCGTCAGTCGTGGCATGTAAAGTCCTCTTCGTCCCGGATTCTACCGGGTGTCAAGCCGAAGGGCGCAACGGGAAATAGCGTGCTTTGACCCAACGAGGCAATCAAAGAAACGGGCGCCGGCGGAAAGCAGCACTGCGAAGCGGTCGCGTAGCGTCTGCCCCTGCTCGTTCGTGACGAAAGTTAAAGCAGATGATATCGCTGTCGCCTGTTCGCTCATGTTTGGCCAACATGATAGCAGGCGGCGGACGGTTTCGCCTCGGGGAATTTCGCTGCCACACCCTATCCATGTCACCCCCGCGAACGCTGTCCATGCCACCATAGGTAAGGACTGAATCCCGCCCGGCGTTGTAACTTCCGGTAGTGTCTCAGTTTGCTGTAGCGGCGCTCTATGAGCGCCGGAAACCGTTGAAGATACAAGTTCGGCGCTCATAGAGCGCCGCTACAGCAAGCAAACTGAGACACCACCGTAACTTCCGGTGGATTGGGCTTTGTGGGTATCCGGGGTTTGGAGTGGGAGACAGAACAAAGAATGGGCTTGACTGGGGCAAGCGGCTAGTGTACTATATGGTAAATATATTTAGCCGAGTCTCCCCCGGAAACCGTAGTGGTACGTTTTCACGGCTGTAGCGGCGGTCGGAGCCTGCCCTGACAGGGACCGCCGAATCTTATTTATCAGCACCTTCCGGCGATCAGAGACGCCGCTAGAGCAAGCTGAACCACGACCCCGGAAACCCCGGAGACGAACTGGAAGGATAGGATGACAAAAATTGTCCATCGAGACCATGCGGAAAACGGAAGCCTGGACCTGAAATCGCAAGCCCGCGAGGTCTGTGCTCCTGGGAACGGTTGCTCCCGCACGAACCGGCCATCCGCCGACGCCGTCACACCCGTGGGCATTGTCATTTCCGCGAGGGCTTGGTATCACCCCCACAGATGCCGTCATTCCCGCGAAGCCGGAAATCCACTCCCTGCTTGTGAGGCAAAACGAGAAAGATGCAAGACAAGAGATGTTAAAAATGACAAAACGAACCGGAGATGTGATTGAAAACAAAGGATCGGGATTGTAAAGTGATGCAAAACGAACCGGAAAATTGCCAGCTTAGCGCGGCGCATGGAAAGCTTACCTCATCGCGGGTGGCGTCTACGTCGTGCGCTCTTCGCGATGTAGGCGACCCGGGGACGGGAAATGGCGCATCTATGCGAAACAACGGCACGCTGGCGCCGCCCTCGGCAAGGATGCAAGGCAAAAGATGTTAAAAATGACAGAACGAACCGGAGATGTTGTTGAAAACAAAGGATCTAGATTTTTGGACTGCCCGGCGTCAACCTTAACGTAAGGGTTTTCAGCCCTGAAAGCCGCATATGCGGCGGAATCATGTGGCCCACCGCGAAAGCCGTGGTAGATCGTGAAGGAACAAACTTCGAAGCCCCGTCAGGGGCGAAATCAGTTCGGAGTTATGTTGCCCCTCACAAGGCCGAATGAAGGACAACATTGGACTACTTTCCCCAGGGGCTACCGCAGCGGGCCACAAGACGCCGCCAGCCGAGGCGGAATTGGAGGGATCGTTGAAGCTGGAGAGGGGCGGAACATCTGAAAAAAGATTGTTGAGGGGGCAAACCCAAACTCGATTGAAACAAAGGACGAATCGATAACAAAACCCATCCAAAGCCACTGAGCAAAGCCATTTAAATTCGATTAACCCATGTGTTATGTGTAAGTTGAATCGATTTCAGGGGAAAATCCATTCAATTCATTTAAAATCAATGAGTTAAAAAGACAGTCGGAGTCGGGATCATGATTGCTCATAACCCCCTCCACGGATCCGGACGGGCGGGTTTCCCGCATCCGGCTCTTGCCTTAGGTGATGACGCCCAGGCGGCGTAATGGATAAGAATGACAAACACGGACAGGAGGCAGCCAGCGGCGGATCAACCGCCGCATCCGGCCCCACAGGACGCGACCGTTCTGGCCCCGCCGCGACAGCGCGCGATGCCACAGCCAGCCCACTTGGAACCGGAAGAGGGCCAGTGCCGGGCGGTTCATGGGCACCCCGTAATAGCGGAAATGTCCACTCACCACCGAGCGCAGCCACTGCCCCACTTTCGGGATGGGATCGTGCATGCGTCGCCGCATTTCGGTTTTCACCTCGCTCAGCTTCGCCTGCAACCGCTTGCGGATCGTCTGCCGCAGCACCGTGAACATTCCGTTGCTCCTCTTCTTCCCGCAAATATGCGTGAAGCCGAGGAAGTTGAAGGTCTCCGGCTTCCCTTCTCCGCGCTGCTTCCGGTTCCCGGCCGCGAACGGCCCGAACTCCAGAAGGCGCGTCTTGTCGGGATGCAGTTCGAGTTGGAACTTCTGGAATCGCTCCGCGAGCGAGTACGAATCCCGCACCTACTGGCATCGGGCGGTAGCGTGGAATCGGCTGGCAGAACTCGCGGCTACATTGAAGAAGGGCATGCACGTGCAATTGGTGGGCGAGCTGCGCACGCGGGAGTACGAGAAAGAGTACGGCAACCGCAAGAAGCAGGTAGCGCAGACTTCCGTTTTCCAGGAAGTCTGCGGCTACGAGAGGCGATCCATCGGCATGCGAACCTATCCGATGAAGTGGAATTCGAGGGCATCGCGAGCCTGGCCGAGAGCGCGCACGAAAAGGTTGCGGAAGCGTTCGGCATCAAAGAGCCGCGCACGGTGATAGGTGCTGGTGGTGATAAAATGAACGTGGTTGTGCTCGTAGTAGCGAAACAAGCGCGGCATGACTTGATTCTGAGTGCGGTCCCGCAGACACGGCAAAGTGCTCCGCGTCTGCGCCACCCGCCCGTCGAAGCGGAAAGTGGGCGTTTAGACGCCTCGACAACGAGGCCGTGGCATGCGGTCAGCAAGGTTTACACGCCCTTTCAGGAAGGAGATGTGCTTTTCGCCAAGATCACGCCGTGCATGAAAAATGGGAAATTCGCGCTTGCGATCGGGCTTGTCGGTGGCCGAGAAAGTCCGCGACAATCCACGCGGACGCGGCGATCGCGAGAGTCTCCAGACCTTCGGACCAGTTCACAAAACTATGGGGATTGACAAAGAGCGCCGGCAGCCATACCAGCAACCCGAAACCCACGATCATCGCCGTGGTCAATCGAGACGCGAGCCGGGCCATGAACCCCGTGAGTAGAGCGATAGCGGCAAGGGCAAACGCGGCGGTGGTTGCTATCGCCCAGAACATTTGGCCAGGCGGAATCCAT
>CALCEB010000222.1 GCA_937900045.1 uncultured Acidobacteriota bacterium | reverse complement strand
GCGCTCCCTGTCAGGGCAAGCTCCGAGCGCCGCTACAGCAAATTGCGCCACTACCAAAAAAAGGGCAGTGGCAGATACCGTGGCCCCGCTAAGAAGCCTTTGCAGGTTCTATGGCAAGGATTCTGGCTCGATACATGAGTCCGGCTACAATCCCTCCTAAGCTAGGAACGATGAGGAACATCCAAACCTGAGCGAGAGCTTGTCCTCCCACCAGGAGAGCAGGGCCAAGGCTACGAGCCGGATTCACGGAGACCCCTGTTATGTTGATACCGAAGATATGGATTGCCACCAGGGTGATGCCGATGGCAACTCCCGCCAATTGAGTGGGAGTGCCGCCCTGCGTGGAGCCCAGGATGACGATGACGAAGATGAGTGTAGCCACAAACTCGAAAACCATAGCGGATTTAAGGTCATATCCCCCGATGTAGTCTGGACCCCAACCGTTTTGGCCAAGCCCGTCCGCGCCGATCAGATAGCCGGCAATCCGGCCGCTGACGATGACCCACAGCACCGCTGCACCGGCAATGCCTCCCAGAATTTGGCCAATAATGTATCCAACCAAGTCCTGGACCTTTATACGGCCCGCCGAGTACACTCCCAGACTCACCGCCGGGTTGATGTGGGCGCCTGAGACGGGTCCAATGCCATAGCACATGGCAAGTTGAGCAAACCCAAAAGCAAACGCAATCCCAAGGTTGCCCACGGCCCTTCCTGCAATCACCGCCGTACCGCAACCAAATAGAACAAGCGTAAACGTCCCAACAAACTCCGCCACATATTTTTTCATTGCGACTGGTCCTCCCTTAACTGGAATGAGAACGCATTGTGTGGGTAAAACCATACGCCAGGCGGTGGGTATCTGCAAATGAATTCCCGGTTAAAGCTGCGCCGGTCCGCTTTGTCTTCTGGACGAGGCAGGACGGCCGGGGCCGCTAGCCGCCGAAAGGCTGGGAGCGAAACTTCGCGCTTTGCGAGGCGATTTTCTTGCCTGGAATGGCGCTGAGACTCGCTTGAGCTTTATGTTCAGTTCAATTTTATACTCACGGTCGTAAGTTGCCGACACTCCCTCCTGTAGCGCCGGTCTGTGCCCGGCGGATTTCGCCGCTCCCCGTCAGGGCAGGCTCCGGGCGGCGCTACAGAAAATGCCCGTCGCCGGCTTATGTCCTTGCATATAGTTTTTTTTCAACGTCCGCTTATGCTTCATGTTGGGGAAAGATCGGATGAACTCCCTGCGCCCGCGCCATCAACTCCTTCTCTTCCTCCTGGCTCAACGGCTTGTAGTTCTGCGCCACATCTATGGCCAGCCGGAAAAAGGTGGCATATCCCGGTGGGATGGCAGCGGTAATGGGTTGCGAGAGTGTCCACCGGTAGGCCAGCGATGCCTCGTCCGGCATGGAACAGGGTTCATACCAGCATTTCTGATACCAGTGCTGGTCTTGGGTCATCGACTTGGGCCAACTGGTTTTGGCCATGGCCTTGATCGCCAGGCGTCCCATGTTCTTTTTCTGGGCGTGGACAATCACACGCGGGCCAAAATTGCCCTGAGAAAACAAAACAAAGTTGGTGGGGAACAGAATCGTATCAAAATCGAACCTGTCCATGGCCGCGATGGCAGCGCTCTCGGAGTGTGCGGAAAATCCCAGGTAACGCACCTTGCCGGCTTTGCGGGCAGCCACAAAAGTCTCAATGGCGCCGTTTGGCCCCAGGGCCTGATCTACTTGCTCGATGGTGGTGATTGCGTGAAGTTGGTAGAGATCGACGTGGTCGGTCCGCAGCCTCTTCAGCGAATCATCAAGTGCAGCGGCGGAGCCGGCCCGGTCATACTTTCCGGTCTTACAGGCCAGAAAAACCTTCTGGCGGTAGGGCGCCAACGCCGGCCCCAGGCGGTCCTGCGCGTCGCCGTAGCTGGGCGCGATGTCCATGTAGTTTACGCCCCGGTCCACCGCCTCCGCGACGATGTTATTCGCGAAGTCTTGAGTGGCACCCATCACCACAATGCCGCCCATACCGACAATGGAAAGGCTCTCACCGGTCTTTCCAAGCGTTCGCCGGGGTATGGGCTTGGAGGGAGTGGTTTTGCCTTCAACGATCCCGGCCGTGAGGGCCAGGCTGGCGGTGGTGGTTCCCTGCTTCAGAAAATCACGGCGGTTCATAGGATCCTCCTTGAATGGTTCAGAGATTGGCGCGCAACACCCCCGGGCTGCGGTCTACAGGTAGATATTCTAACACCCAGCTTGATTGCTGCGTTGCCGGTTTTATTGCGGCAGGCGGCGTTAAAGCAATCTGAGGACGGATGTTAGACGGTCCACACGCCAAAGCGTGCGGCCTCGCATAAGAATTCACTGCTCAAAGTGAACTGCCTCCACCTGCTTGCCTCCCAAAGCAAGAAGTTCATCATGCAACACTACGAACGTGGAATTGGCCGCAAATATACCCTGGGCGTAGAATACCTCTTGGGGCCTAGCTTCGGGCGCAAAGTGACCGCCCCTAATTTGCTGTAGCGGCGCTCGGAGCTTGCCCTGACAGGGAGCATCTGAAATCGTTGAGGACACAAGTTCGGCGCTCACAGAGCGCCGCTACAGTAAACTTTGCTGCGCTGTTTCAGATTTTGAGAAAATAACGGCATGGCCTATCAACCCATCGAGAATCACGGAATCATCGGTAATATGCGTACGATTGCGCTGGTCGGTTTGGACGGAACAATTGACTGGTTCTGCCTGCCGCGCTTTGATTCACCCAGCGTATTCGGCTCCCTTTTGGATGACAAGAAAGGGGGACACTTTAAGATTGGCCCGAAAGCGGGCAGCAGCAAGCAGGAACAATACTATTTGCCGGACACCAATGTCTTGATCACCCGGTTTCTCTCTCCCGAAGGAACGGGCGAGATTGCCGACTTCATGCCCATGCCCGAATCAAAATCGGAGGCCTCGTCCGTCTTGATTCGCCGCGTTAAAACTACTCGCGGTACGGTTGCCTTACGGTTGGAGTGCCGCCCTGCCTTCAACTATGGGCGGGATTCTCACAAGATTGAAATCAGTCTGGGATGCGCCACTTTTCATGCGCCAGCGCCCCCACTGGGGCTTACCACGGACGTTCCTCTCCGCAAGGATGCCAATGGCGTGGCCGCCGAATTCGAACTTCACCAGGGTGAGGCAAAAACCTTCCTTCTTTATTCCGGGGATGGCCCGCGGAAGACACTGACGGAGGTGGAAGCTGAGGACTCTCTGGCCAAGACCGTCCAATACTGGCGCCGTTGGATTGCAAAATGTGACTATGCCGGGCGCTGGCGGGAGATGGTGCACCGCTCCGCGCTGACGCTGGAGCTGCTGGTCTATGAACCGACCGGGGCTGTGGTGGCCGCGCCAACCACCAGCTTGCCGGAAAGAGTGGGTGGAGAGCGCAACTGGGACTATCGCTGCAGCTGGATCCGCGACTCCGCTTTCACCGTTTACGCTCTGCTTCGCGTGGGACTTACCGATGAGGCGGATCGCTTCATGAAGTGGTTGGAATCCCTGTGCAATGACACGGGGAAGACCGGAAGTGCCGGGAAGAATGGATCATTGCAGACGGTCTACGGCATTGATGGGCGCCGCTCGCTGCCCGAGGAAGTCCTGGACCATTGGGAAGGTTACAAAGGCTCGCGCCCGGTTCGGGTTGGCAACGCTGCCTACCAACAAATCCAGATGGACATTTTTGGCGAACTGATGGATGCGGCTTACCTTTACAACAAGTACGGCAGCCCCATTTCGATTGGGTTGTGGCGGGATCTGAGGCGGCTTGTGGACTGGGTTTGCGATAACTGGGATCGCGCCGACAATGGCATCTGGGAAGTCCGGGCAGGTCGCCAGCATTTTGTCTATTCCAAGGTTATGTGCTGGGTGGCGCTGGATCGCGCCGTGCGTCTGGCAATGAAGCGATCCTTCCCAGCAGATATCAACCGATGGCTCAAGGTGAGAGACGAAATCTATAGCCAAACCTTGAATAAGGGGTGGAACGATCAGATGCAGTCCTTTGTCCAGTACTACAAGAGCGACACTCTGGACGCTTCCTGCCTGGTCATGCCCCTGGTGTTTTTCATGTCTCCCAATGATCCGCAAATGCTCAAAACTCTCGATGCCGTGTGTCAGCCGGTTGCCAAAGGCGGCCTGCTTTCGGAAAGTCAGGTCTACCGCTACAACACCCGCGAAACCGCCGATGGCTTGAAAGGCGGCGAAGGGACCTTCAATATGTGCAGCTTCTGGCTGGTTGAAGCTCTGACCCGAGCCGGGCGGACGGATCCGGAACGCTTGGATCGCGCCCGATTGCTCTTTGAGAACATGCTGAACCAGGCGAACCACTTGGGTCTTTACTCGGAGGAAGCCGGCGCTTGCGGCGAAGCCCTAGGCAACTTCCCACAGGCGTTTGCCCACTTGGCCTTTATCAGCGCCGCCGTGAATCTTGACCGGGCGCTGGATGAGAGGAAGACGGGCGAGTAAGCGGCATGCGTTGGGCCACCATGACAAACGGATACCAACACGGCGGCAAGCGCCGGATGGTATATCTCATTTGCTTTGCAGGACTTGGCGGATTTTCGTGCTGCAAAAAGTCTTCGCCTGCTGACCCGCGTCTGCTCGTATGGGCGATGGCGGTAGCACAAGGTGAGCCTGGTCCGGACTGCGATGGAAGACCGGGAATAACAAGCTTCGCATCTCCAAAAGATTGTTTAAGGGACCAAACCCATCCAAAGTCATTAGCAAAGCCATTGAGCAATGAACTAAACACTTTATTATCAATCTGTTGAGAGGAATTTAGGGGAAAACTCATGTAATTTACTTATAATGAATAAGTTATAAGCTCTGCATGGAACATCGAAGGCAATAGTTGGCTTTGCTTTGCTGGTTTTCCACAGCCCACCGACATGTCAATTCTGCGTTGAATCAGGCGGCGTCAGGGCATCGCGTTGGATGCAGGAATTTCGACTATTTTTGGCTGGAAACGGTCAAATAACTTACTGCATCGCGTTGCCTCCCGCTCAAATTACCTGTAAGGACGACGTACTTTATTTACCAATATGATATTATATCAATCTGGGTTAATGTAGGTGGTATAGCATTGTATGAACTACTCGTCCGCCTGTCTCACGGAACGACCCTGGGGTGGTTTTTGTGACTTCAACTCGCCGCCGGCAAACCTCCACGCAATACAGTGAGAATTCGCCGAAGATATGCCCTGTCCGGGTCCTTTTTCCGGCCGGGCGTAATCTCGGTTGGCCCGGCGTTGGTTACCCGCGGCTCGCCAGTCTTTTTCTGTTAATCGTGCTCGCCGCTTTTGAGATGCCAACAGCTCGCGGCGTGGTCACAACCTCCGCCTTGCCCACCGTGACTACGGTCAAACAGATTCTTGAAATGAGCCGCACTGAAGCCTCAAGGGGCTATCCGGTCCGTATCATAGGGGTAGTTACCTACTACGACGGGGCAGTGCCCGACCTCTTCATTCATGATTCCACCGCCGGGATTTGGGTGGATTTGCCGAAAGCTTCGGCCGGCCTCAAGTCCGGCGACTTGATTGACATGGAAGGGATTACAGAGCAGCCCGACTTTGCGCCTCAAATCGGAAAGCCCCAATATCGGATTGTCGGCCGGGCTCCCTTGCCCGCAGCCCCAAGGGTGACATTCAATCAAATGGCTTCTACCCGGGAAGACGGCCAATGGATTTCGGTGAAAGGCATCGTCAGAACGGCTGAAATGAATGCCCAATCAAAACTGATATTCCTCACTCTTGCCATGGGAGATGGAAGGATTACCGTTCAAATCCCCGGTATCAATCAAGGCGTTCCTGAGCGACTGATCGACTCCGAAGTTGTGATTCGCGGTAACTGCGGCGCACTGTTTAACACCAGGAATCAACAGATTGGGGTGACGTTGTACGTGGCGGGCTTTGACCAGATTCGTGTCACAAAGCCCGGACCATCGGATCCCTTCGCTCTACCAGTGGAACCGATTCTGGAGTTGCAGCGTTTTACTCTCAGCCAGGCCTCGGGTCATCGCGTTCACGTCCGGGGGATTGTTACTTTGGATTTGCCGGGCGCCGACCTCTACATTGCCGGCAAGACCGGCAGTCTCTACATTCGAACCCGGCAGCCGTCCCACTTGGCGCCTGGGGACCGCGTGGATGTGGTAGGATTTCCTGGAATTGTGGACCGCCATCCAGCCCTTGAGGAGGCGGTTTTCCGCGTAGCAGGCCGGGGGCCGACCCCAAGCCCGGCGCCGATTACGGCAGCTCAAGCCCTCCAAGGAGACTACGACTCGTCGCTCGTCCAGATTCAAGCCCACTTGGCCCAAACGGCGTTGACACCTGACGAAGCTCTTCTGGTTCTGCGGCAAGGATCGACGATGTTTACGGCTGTTTCGAAGACGAAGTTTCCTATCTCAAACTTGGCCTCGTTACGGGAAGGAAGCCTTCTGCGGGTGACCGGTGTGTGCGTGGACGACACCGATTTCACAGGTCAAATCACAGATTTCAAGATCAGGTTTGATACATCGCGGGAGATCGTGATTCTCCAGAAGCCTCAGTGGTGGACGGCGGAACGGGCCCTTAGGATGGGAGGAATCCTGGCCATTTTGATTCTTGCGGTTTTGGCCTGGGCGGAAATATTACGGCGACGCGTCCAGAGCCGGACGGAGATCATCCGGGCGACCCTCGAATCCACCGGCGACGGCATTTTAGTGGTCGATTCGAATGGGAAAGTTGTGACTTCCAACTTTAAATTTCAGGAAATGTGGAGCGTTCCTCCATCCTTAATTCTGAGGGGCGACGATGCCCAGTTGACTAAGCATATATTGGGCCAATTGCGCCAGCCGGAGGCCTTCCTTGCCAAAGTTCGGGACCTCTACTCCAATACTGAAGTGAAGAGCGATGACGTGATTGAACTCAAGGACGGGCGGGTGTTCGAACGCCATACAGAACCTCAGCGGCTGCACCGAAGACTGGTGGGACGGGTTTGGGGATTCCGGGATGTTACCGACCGCCACCGAGCGGAGAGGGAGTTGCACCATGCCATGGAGGTCGCGGAGGCCGCCAACCACGCGAAGAGCGAGTTCTTAGCCAATATGAGCCATGAAATTCGCACGCCGATGAACGGCGTGATCGGCATGATGGAGCTTGCCCTTGATAGCCGCCTCACGGCTGAGCAGCGAGAATATCTGACCATGGCCCGGACCTCTGCTGATTCCCTGTTGACGGTAATCAACGATATCCTGGACTTTTCCAAAATTGAGGCGGGCAAGCTGGAATTGGACTCCACTGACTTTGATTTGACTGACAGCTTGGAAGAAACTGCCAAAACTTTTGCCTTGCAAGCTCACCAAAAGGGAATTGAACTTGCCTGTGACGTGCGCCCCGAAGTCCCCCGGATAATTCACGGCGATCCCACCCGGCTGCGGCAGGTGATCGTCAATCTGATGGGGAATGCCTTGAAATTCACCGAACGCGGGGAGGTGGTTCTACGGGTGGAAGCCGAGGAGCGCGCCGGTGAACACATCCGGTTGCATTTTACAGTGACGGACACCGGCATTGGAATTCCCCAAGAAAAGCAAAGGCTCATTTTTGAAGCCTTTTCACAAGCGGATGGCTCCATGACTCGAAGATACGGTGGAACAGGGTTGGGTCTTACCATTTCTTCACGCCTGGTAAAAATGATGGGCGGGCGCATTTGGGTGGAAAGTGAAATGAATCGTGGCAGCACGTTCCATTTTACGGTGGAGGTTAGGGTTATTCAGGGCGAACCTCCTACCGAACCTGCTGAGGTGGCTTCTCTCCAGAGGGTTCGCGTCCTGATCGTGGATGACAATGCCACAAACCTGCGCATCCTCACTGAGATGTTGACCTGCTGGGGGATGGAGGCAGCGACTGCCACAGACGGGCCCTCAGCCCTCCGCATTCTCGAGAAAGCGGATGAGTCAGGCAAGCCCTTTCAGCTAATCCTCACCGACGCCCAGATGCCGGAAATGGACGGCTTCACTTTCGCTGAAAAAGTGAAGCGGCACCCGAGGCTGGCGCGTTCCGCCATCATTATGTTGACGTCAGGCGGGCAACGCGGAGATGCCGCCCGGTGCAGGAAAGCTGGTATGGCGGCTTATCTCACCAAACCGGCGCGCCAGTCCGAGGTGAGGGAAGCCATCCTTCGGGCTCTCGGCCCGACTTCCCGCGCCGCAACGGCCGGCAGCATTCCACTGATCACACGCCATTCGCTCCGCTCTGGAGCAAATGCATCGCCACTGCGGGTTCTGCTGGCGGAAGACAATCCAGTGAACCAGCATTTAGCTCAGCGGCTCCTCGAAAAACGCGGACACGCCGTAACCATCGCTGGGAATGGCCGTGAGGCCCTGGCCATGCTCGCCTCGCACAATTTTGACCTGGTGCTGATGGATATCCAGATGCCCGAGATGGATGGGTTTGAAGCGACGGCCGCCATCCGCGAAATGGAGCAGAAGACGGGTCAACACCTTCCTATTATTGCCATGACGGCGCACGCCATGAAGGGGGATGAAGAACGATGCCTGCAAGCGGGGATGGATTCCTATGTGGCCAAGCCCATCCAGACCCAGCAACTCTTTCTCGTCATCGAAACCGTGTGCGCCAGCCGCAAGGATGCGTAAGTTTCCCGCCGGATCTTGAAGTCCTCCAAACGAAGATCGTGAATAATCCAGCCTGAGTGCGCGGCGGTAGTGGCGCGGTTTGGTTGCTGTAGCGGC
>CALCEB010000221.1 GCA_937900045.1 uncultured Acidobacteriota bacterium | reverse complement strand
GTCGTCGTGGTCGATGTTCCCCATCATGTTACCCAGCGCGGAAACGCCCGGCAAGTGATTCTGGCAGGAGATGAGGATAGGGTGGCTTATCTCCAATTACTGCGCCACTACGCTGCGCTTCACCGGCTTTCATTGATGGGCTATTGCCTCATGTCGAATCACGTGCATCTGATCGTGGTTCCCGGCAGCCCCGAGGCCCTGGCGCAGACCCTCAAGCACGCCCATGGACGCTACGCGTCGTATTGGAACACCCGGAACTCGTCAACCGGCCACGTGTGGCAGGGGCGATTTTATTCTTGTCCGTTGGGCGAAACCCACCTGTGGGAAGCTCTGCGCTATGTGGAGATGAATCCCGTGCGCGCCGGGATGGTGGCCGCAGCGGAGCACTGGCGGTGGTCGAGTGCGGCAGCCCACTGCGGCTCCGGTGCTGCGGACAATTGGCTGGAAATGGAAAGATTGCGAAAACGCTGGACGGTGGCGGAGTGGCGCGACCACCTAGTGGCCGGAGAATCGCCCGCCGGCATAGCCGCGTTACGCCAATACACCCACACAGGGAGGCCGCTTGGGTCGGCCGAGTTCGTTGAGGCTCTGGAACGTTCTGCCTTGCGGCCCCTGGCTGCGCGCAAGGCGGGACGTCCGAAAAAGCCCTCGTCGGATTCCAGGCAAGACGGCTTGGTCTTTGCTGCGTAGCCTGGAAAAATAGGGAATGTCCCGTCTGTCCCCGAATTATCCAAAATCCAAAGCACACTCCTGGTTCGCCGAAGTCCGCGGCACCAGCAACTTTTTTTCGCAGCACGCAATGCTTCTCACCATCTCGTGTGCAGCAACACACGTCCGTGTGCTGCTCTTCGACATCCTTCTTCCCCTTTCCGTCGTCCGAAATCACATTCGGACTTATTCAGAAAGCGAGGAAGCAAGTCAGGCTCTGCATCATCTGAGAGCTGGATAGTTCTTAGCGAGGGCTAGCGAGAATTCCTCCGCCACCTGAGGTCTATTCCGATACAGACTTAACTCGTAACTTCTCAGTTCCATTGAATCCATGACTTTAATCGGACTCATGATTGATTGCTTTACTGGAGATTGGCAAGCCATCAAGCACAGCTCCCAGGATATTCGGTCACAGAACATCCCCCACTTTAGCGATGATCCCCACATCACACCGACATCTCCGCCACGAAACAAGAATGAATCGACGTTCCCGTCTCGTGTCATAACCTTCCAGTAATTGTCACTGAGCGTCAAGGCATCGAATGAAGCAACTCCATAAAACCCACACTTCTTGAAGTAATGCTCGACCGGATCGGGGGAGACCGTCATATAGTTAACTACTCTATCGCCAAATTCGCGTGCCACATCGCTCAGAAACGTCGCTGAATCCTTCATTTTAATGTAGTCGTATGCAAACGCATATAACGAATCAATTGGCTGACGAAAAACAACCTCTGGTAATCTTTTGTTTGTCTGAAAGATGGAATCGCACTCGGACCGCAGTGCGGAGAATTCCCTAATATCTGCGACCAACTCCTTATGAATCATAAGCTGTGCCGTCATGGAATTGTGAAACGAATTGTAACTTCTGTTCCGCTAGTCGAATAATAATCGATTGCGATACCCGTTGAATCGCTTGGCCGATAAACGAAGTAATTGCCCTCCGCGTCGGTATAAAGTGTGGCGTTGCCGCTGGTCCTCACGTTATATCCATTGGCTTCGAGGTCAGCAAGGTAGTCCTCAGCCGAGATGTTAGTGGCGAGGTTCAAAACCTGTGCGCTTGGAGCAGTTACATCTATCCATAGGTCCGGCAAACCCGCTTCGGCAATTTCCCCCACGCCGGGGAGCACCGCCATCTCGGCTAGGAAAATGCCTCCCATGACGTTCATAGCTGGGGCGGTCATGGTGTAAACCTGAGCAGATGGAAATTCGGGGACAGACGGGACATTCCCCATTTTTCCCGCCCAATGTGGGAATTGACCGGCCCCGCTTCCAAGAAATTGCGCTCCGTCCTGCTCCGATGTGAGCCGTTTCTGATATTTTCTGCCCATGGGCCGCTTCGCTCGCGTCGTCGTGGTCGATGTTCCCCATCATGTTACCCAGGGGGCTGGCCCATCTTTGTCGGCACCATATTAACAGAGGCTGCCCCACGCTTCGCGCTTTCGAAGCGTGGGCACGATGCTGATGGTATCAGGAGATTTTCGCCCGCGGAAACTCCGCGAAGAAGGAAAGAAAACATTGGTCGGGGAGAGAGGATTTGAACCTCCGACCCCCTGGTCCCGAACCAGATTCCGGCGCTTACTGAACTCTATTGAATTCTGTAGGCCGCAAGTGATTAGTGTTGAACGAGTTGCCGTCGCGGTCTGGCGAGTTGTGGCTCTCTATTGAGCTTTGGTGCTCCGACCGCTACAAAATCGTCTACACTGGAGTACCCCAGCTCCTGAGTCAAACTCAACGCGCGAAAGCATCTCGGCGTGAGATTTTCGCAACTCGCGCGTCGCCAAAACTGCCATACCTACGGTTGTTGTTGTCAGTCCGACGCGGGGCGCGATTATAATTGGTGGCCGCCATGATTACACACTCGACCGATTACGTTGAATACTGTCGCGAAGTCGCGAAGGGTCTCAAGAACGTCCAGGACCTGGCTTTGCGCGGCGCTGGTAAGGAACCCATCACACGGGAAATCCAACGCAAGATTCTTGAGGTGGTTGGCTTGGTTGCGGACGATGAACTGGTCGACATTGGTTGCGGCGATGGCACATTGCTTCGCATGGCAAAGGATACGGGTGTGAGGAGCGCAACCGGCCTGCTAGCCACTGAAGAAGAGGTTCGAGTCGTGCGTCGCTTGGGCCTCAACGTCCTGCAGGGACTCACCGACAACCTCCCTCTTCCGGACGAAAGCGCTTCAGTGGTCGTTTGCAACAGTGTGCTTCTTGTCGTTCCCAGGAGCAAGATTCAACCGAGCGTGCGTGAAATTCGCCGGATCGCCAAGCCCGGAGCTCGTATTTATCTTGGTGAGATTCCTTTCATGGTCGGACACTCCCCAATACAGCAATCCAAGGGAGCTTGGGAGACACTCTCGGATCTCTACCGGGAACACGGCCTCCGGACCTGGTTTGGAATGCTGAGGCGAATGGTCTACTGGAAACTAACTGGTAGACCCATGATTATTTATGAAGGAGCTGCCATCTCCTTCTACGCTTCGCCAGAGGAATTCATCGCGATGGCACAGGAAGCACGCTTGCGATTGGTTCGTACTGGCAGCATGATTATCCGAATACCCGCAACAACTACCTTTTCGAGCGGGATTAAGGGGCAGGCCTGCGCAACCCTCCAACTGCCCCACTCATGGGGGCTAGCCCAGCCTTTCTGACTAAGTTTCCCTTTGCGGCTGCCCCGTCCCTCTCTCTGCGCCTTTTGCAGAGAGAGGGCGGGGAAGTTGACTTTCATGATGGCTCCCACCATCCGCACAGGTCACATTCCTCACCCTGTCGCACAAAGCGCGACAAGAGTGGGGCAACCTCTTTAGTAGGATGTCCCGAAAGTGTGGGCCAGCCCTTCTGGTGTTTTACTGCGCCACTCTGATTCGGGAATTGGACCCCGGAAGCCCAATTCCCCTCCTCCGGTGTAAAGGATGTATCGGGACAAAATGTAAACTATGTCTTGGGACTAGACAACTGCCACGGGTGGAGCAACCCTTGTCGCGGTGGTGTTGCCGATGCGAGGGCGCGGATGGGCCAGCCCCCCGCTAACCTATGTTCACGACCCGAATCAGCTTGCCCGGACGCTCTGACCTGTGGATCGATCCGTTTTTCCCTTGGCGGACCGACCAGATCTCCTTATCGTAGAACATAACTTGCACAGGATGTGTGTGGGCTTCCCGATGGTACTCAGCTACTCGATCCAACACTAGTTGTTGTGCCGCAGAGTCCGTTACCCCCTCGACTTGGATAACGTTGTAGAAGGAGAGAAAGATCCCCCGCCTCTCTACCGCGCAACCGAAGGCAGGTTGACCTGGCCTTGCCTTAGACTCAGGTATCACATTCGAACTAGCTGCAGCCCTGTAGAGACCCCCCATGCATTCGCCCAAACGATCTGCCCCAGTTTGTACAAACTGCATGGCGAATGTGAAAAGGGTGTAGGCGACCGTCAATGGAATAACGACCGGGAAAAAATATCGCGCCAGTCCTCGAATCGTGGTCTGTCGCATCGCCCCCCCAAAGATCAAGAGGACTCCAGTCAGTGACAGCAGAACGCATAACGGCGGATATAGCGCATCCGTCAACGGTTCCGGATATGGCGAATTCACCCAAACGGCAAGGAAGTTATGGCGCTCGAACAGATAATTAAGAATCGGGCCGCCCGCCAGCAGCACCACGCCGATTATTACTGCGTTCCAGTTTCTGTGGTTGTCCTTTGCACCTGCCTCAATCATTCTCCTGCTCCTTGCTTTCCCGTTCCCACTAGGGCAGTTGTCCCATCAACGTTGTTGGGTTCCACGCGGGCGGGCCCGATGGCACACCGCCCGCGCCGAGCATCTGCTGCGCCCATGTGCCGCAATCGCAAGCGGGCCGTGGTGCCATAATTGAATAGTTTGGTGGGTTGATTGTGCTTAGCGTGATAGCAGTCTGGATCGCGACGGCTTGGTCCGCGCTGATAGGTATCACTGACGAGCCCTCGAAAGTTCCACCAATTTGTGGTGAAACTATGCCCGCGACAGTGTCGGTCACAAGTGGGTTGCAAAACAGACCGAAGACGCAATTGAAGGTTTCGTAATCTGATGGAAATTCGGGGACAGACGGGACATTCCCCATTTTTCCCGCCCAATGTGGGA
>CALCEB010000220.1 GCA_937900045.1 uncultured Acidobacteriota bacterium | reverse complement strand
GCTGAAGAATCGGCAGCGCCACCGAGCCACTGGCACAACCGAGAGCCGCGCCGGCCAGCAGGGAAACCAGCCAGGTAAAATGGAGGAACCAATGGGCGCCCGCGGAGACAAAAGCGATACTAAGGAAATAGATCAAGGTAGAGAGCAGAACACCCGCCGCAAAATGATCCATCGTCTCCCGGATTCTTAGCTCCAGGCCGCCCTCGAACAGGATCAGCACCAGCGCCAGGGTTCCGAGCGTATGCGTGATTCCCGTATATTGTTCCGCATGAACAATCCCTGTGAGTGGTCCCAGGACCACGCCCACCGCGATCAATACCAGAATGTCCGGAATGCGCGTGAGATTAAAGAGGTGATGAGCAATAAAGGCTAGCAGTAGAAGCCCGCCCAGGGCGGCGAGAACAGCGGTCGTGGTCATGAGCGTGCTCCCCGGTTGCAGGATAGGGATAGACTTGGGCTAAGCGCGCGGCGCTTGTTTCGTGCAGCCGAAGCACCGGGTTGCGATTATCAAACAGCATGGCCGTTCGCGTTTGAGCCCTTAATAACGAGTCAAAGGTGCATCTTCACAAAGTGGACAGGGCCTGTCAACCCTTGAGGCGTACCGGAAAGTGGAAGATGCATCCTTAGGTTGCCCGCAAGTGCGGTGAGAACATTTATTGGGATCGGGCAGCATACTGGCCGGGTTTGCAGGGAGGAGCAATCAAAGCACCTAAGGGCTACAGTTTCCCATCAATAAAGCGGCCCATGGCCGCCGAAGTGTCGTAAAACTGCTGGTCCTTGGCGTACTTGTAAACCCGCTCCATCTCCGCCACCAGCCAGCCATCGTATCCTACTTTCGCCATCGCCGCACGAATCGCCGGCCAGTTGTTGTCTCCAAGGAAAATGTTCGTATAAACCGAATCGCAGCAGCGTCCCCGGCGCTTCATGGTGTCTTTCATGTGAACACGAGTGATGCGCGGTCCGAGGATTTCAACCCATTGCTCGGCAAAACCCGTATCGTGGATATTCCCCACGTCCAGGTGGATTCCGACGGCCGGGCTGTTTACATCATTCAGGAATGTCGAGAACTCGCGCGGGCTCAACAGAAAATGTTGTTCCGAGTTGCAGTTTTCGCAACCGATTTTCACGTCCGCCTTTTGTGCGGCAGGAGCCAGACGCTGGACTGCCCCGACAGTCCTTTGATAGACCTCGTTGTAGGGAGTTTCCTCCGTGACGAGTCCGGCTACGACCAGGATGGCATCCGTCCCAAGGATTTGTGCTGCTTCGATCTGCCTCTCGACCACTCGGATGCCTTCCTGCTGCACCTTCGGGTCTCGCGCCGAAAGCGAATACTTCCAATGAAGCCCGGTGGAGACGTTGGAAACCACCAGGCCGGCGTTTTCCACCCTGCGCCGGAGATCCCGGATTTGAGCGTCCGAGGTGCTCATTTGAAACCAGGGAACATCTCCCAGCCACAGCTCGATGCCGTCAAAGCCGCTTTTCTTAACCAACTCCACGCCGCGGTCGAACCCCAGGCCTTCAGGGATCAGGTTGTCGCCAATCGATTTGCGCATGTGTCCTCACGAGCCTTCCGGCAATTCACAAGCCGGTTAGAGTTTCCACTCCAGAATGGGTCCGGCGGGGTTATCTTAATCTGAGGCAACCCAAAAAGCAAAAGTTCTGTCATACACCTGTTGGGTCAGGTTGCTCTAGCGGCACTCGGAGTTTACCCGCTAGGACTGGAGCGCCGAGAGTTGCTGAGACGTGAAGGTCAGTGGCCGAAGATAGCCGCAACAGATGTTAACCCATCAACTACCCTCACGCGTGCCGCTATGACTTTCCCGTGAAAATTCAGCTATCATGGATTCGATGGAGCATGGCTGGGGAAATAGATCAGCCACGTATTTCTGCACGGAAGGAGTCCACCCTTGAAAGTCACAATTACCTCGGTTGGGATTCTCATTTTCTTTCTGGCTCTCGCCTCACCTTCTCCCGCGGCCCAATCTAACGCCGGTCAGGAAGTGACATCCCCCGTTCAAAGTGTCCACAAAAAGAACAAGAAGAAAAAGAAGAAAGGCTCGGGCAAGGAAGCGGAGGCGGGAGGCAAGGACGTTGGCAAAGGGGCTGCCAAGGGGTCTGAAGATCTCGGGAAGGGTGCTGCCGGAACAGTAGGAAACCTTGCCACCGGGAACGTCGTGGGCGCCGGCGCCTCGGCCGGAAAAGGGGTCGTTGGATTCGGTAAAAATGTGGGCGAGGGGGCGGGGAAAGGCGTCTTCCACATGGGAAAGGCGGTCGGGCACTTATTCAAAAGGGGCGGCAAGAAGAAGGCTGAAAAAGGCAAGAAGGGAAAGCCATAAGATAAGTAAAGCCTTTGGACACAAGTCCTGGGAATTCGTTCAGAAATATTTGCGGCATAGGTACTTGGCGAAAGACCGCATGAGGTGTTACCGGGCCGTCCAGCCACCGTCTATGAGGATGGTATGGCCGGTAATCAAAGACGCTGCTGGCGACGCCAAGAACACGGCAGCGCCGGCCACATCCATGGGTTCACCGATCCGGTGCAAGGCTGCGATGCGCTCAATCACATCCGCGCGGAATATGGGGTCCGACAGAGCTTCCTCCGTACCGGGCGTATGGATGAAAGTGGGAGCGACGGCATTCACGGTAATATGGTGCTTGCCCCATTCGACGGCCAGGCATTTGGTCAGGTGGGAAATGGCAGCTTTGGTCATACAGTAGATGGACTCCTCCGGCAACGCTACAAAGCCCGCCTGTGAACCCAGATTAATAATGCGTCCATGCTTCTGGCGGATCATTACGCGCCCAGCCGCCTGGCTCGCAAAGAAGGTCCCCTTCAGGTTCACGCGCAGCGTCCAGTCAAAGTCTTCTTCCCGCACATTTTCTGCTAGATTACCCGGAGCGATCCCGGCGTTGTTGACCAGGATATCAATTCTCCCAAAGCGAGCGGCGGTTTCCTCGACGGCGCGAAGGATTTGATCCATTTGATTCATGTCCATTTGCAGCGGTAACGCCCTCCGGCCCATTCCTTCGATCTCGCTTGCCAAGTTGTCACCCGTTGCAACATCGCGCAGGCCCAGCGCCACGTCTGCGCCGGCATGAGCCAGCGCCAAAGAAATGGCCCGTCCCAGGCCTCGCGCCGCGCCTGTTACTAACGCAACCTGTCCGGCAAGATCAAATCGTGGGAAATCGTTCATCTTGATTCCTCCGCATCCGGAAAATAATAATCATTCCGCGGGCGCTTCATGGGGGCGCGCCACGGCGACAAGCGAGTTGATTCGCGAGCCATTATAGCAGTGAATCGACTGGCCCAGAGCGGTTGGACGAAGACCGGCCGGCCATTTCATCGCCGGACGCCCGAATCCCGGAACAAGCAAGCGTGGCCGTCTGGAAAATGATTCGCCTTGACTTATGAACCCTCCGCAATAAACTGAAAAACATGCTACTGGATATACCTTTGAGTATCAGTGAAGTACGCGAGCTCGAAGAATTTCTTGCATCGGACGCTGCTCCAGAAAGCTGTATGGACGTGGCCACTCTGCATGGTTTCTTCACGGCGATTATTGTGGGACCCGATCCCGTATTGCCCAGCGAGTGGTTGCCGGCAGTCTGGGGAGGCGGAGACGGACCGGAATTCAAATCCGAGGAGGAAGCGCAACGCATTATAAGGCTAATTTTTCGATTCTTTAACGACGTTAGCCACACTCTTCAAGATACCCCCCACAAGTTTTTCCCGATCGTTTACGATTCCCAAACTCCCGATGGGAAACCGGACGTGGGACCGGAAGAATGGTGCGAAGGCTTCGGCATCGGGATGGAGATCCGGCTAGACGCCTGGGAACCGTTCCTTCAGAACGAGGAGACAATGTTGATGCTGGTCCCCATCATTGCTTTTTTGGACGATGAAATGATGGACGGTGTGTTGAAGGGTGGGAAGGAGATGCTACAGAACCGGTCGCAACTGGTTGCCATAATTCCTATGAGCGTTGTCGGCCTTTACTTCCATCTGAAGTCCACGAGGGAGAAAATGGCGCGAAAAGGGCTTTCTATTCAATCCATCCCTGTGGGAAATACTCGCAAGCCCGGGCGCAATGAGCCTTGTCCGTGCGGCAGCGGAAGGAAATACAAGAAGTGCTGTGGCGCGGCTCGAGAATGAAACAATAAGAGCCGCTGTGGGTGTGAAGATAAGTTCTGCGCTGGGATGGCCTATCAAGAGATTTTTCAGAAATTGCCCCCCCAAGTCACGGGGAATTGATTTCACTGTGAAGTTTTATGCGCGGACCTATTGTCAGGGCCAGCTTTACTTCGCATCTGGACGCAGCGGCTGGACCGAAGGATACGCAAATGGTCTGGCCTGGGAGGGGGAATGAACGGCAAGGGTTAATCGGGAAAAAGCTGCCCGCTTTCGCCGGAGGAAGCCCCGGGAGGCTCAATGGCAGTAATTTCCTTCAGTTCCGGAAAGTGCGGAGCCAGGGATTCCGGCGCTCTCACCGGCCTGCCGCTGAGTAAATGGATAAGCTGCAGGGCGTTTACGATGCCTTTTCCCCCATAATCGTTGTTGGTAATAACGAAAGCAGCCTTCACACGCTCCATCAAGGTGCGAATCCGCTCCACCCACGGCTGAAGCTCGTTAAGACGATAAAGATAATTGTATCGCTGTTCCGGCTCGTTCTCCGAATTGAACCATTTCTCGTAGTTGCGGCCGTGCAACCGCACATAACCCACGGGAGCGGTGGCGACGCTCGAGGGCCGGATGGACTGGCCAATCACGGGCTGATCGATGTTGCAGAATCCAACGTCAAGGTCGCTCAACATTTGGTAAATTCCCGGCTGGTTCCAAGATCCATGACGGACTTCCACGACCAACGGATACTCCATGAATTGCACCACCAACGCGCCCAGGTGCTCGCGGTTCTCGCGTGTATTGCGGAACGACCACGGGAATTGCAGAAGCAGGGCTCCCAATCGCCCAGCTAGGGCGATTGGAGCGATGCCAGTCTTGAAACGCTTCTCGTCTTCACGCCCTGCCGTCCGTTCATGCGTGAAGCCCCTCCAGAGCTTGGCCGTGAACCTGAAGCTTGGGTTATGCTCCACGCGGCTCACCCAGGTCTTCGCGTTTTCAGCGCGAAGTGGCTGATAAAAGGAAGTATTGATCTCTATGGTATCGAAGAAATGGGCCAGGTATTCGGCAGGATGGAATCCGCGCGGCTTGGGGCGGGGGTAGACCACTCCTTCCCAGTCCGGATATGACCATCCAGCAGGACCCACTCGCACCTGGCGCTCGGCCTTAAGGATTGGCATATTCGCCTTTTATTCGCCCATTAATTTTAGAGCAGAGCGGGTTCGCAGTCAATCCACAAAAAAAGCTTGTCACAGCAAAGTGAGGAGATCCTATTCGAGCCAAGTAGAAAGTTCCTGTTGGT
>CALCEB010000219.1 GCA_937900045.1 uncultured Acidobacteriota bacterium | reverse complement strand
TCACAGATTCCGGAAATGTAGAAACTCCAGGGCACGGTTTTAACCGTGCCCTGACGGTCCCCTATCGGAAGTTCGTAAATCATCCGGGCTATCGCCCGTTCCGGCTTGCTCCCAAGTTCTTAACGCCAGCGAATTCGGCAAGCACATGTGCTGTGGTAACAGCCTTCACCCCTGCAGCCATCATGCGAGAAATGGCCGCTTGATGGGCTTCCTCGCTGATGCCCTTGATTGCATCCACCACCAGGTCCACCGCTATTCCCATGCGGCGGATGGAGAGTACCGTGCCTTGCACGCAGTAATCCGTGGCCACGCCGAAAGCAACCAGCCGCGAAATGCTGAGTTGGCGGACGACGGCGCCGAGATTGGGATTGCTGGTGGCGTCGTAGTCCGTCTTTTCAAAAATCGTTTGACCTGTCAGGTAAAGTTGCGGCTCGAGGTTAAAGGGGCGATTGGGAATGATGCGCGCCCCAGCCAGGGTTGTTTCCGGGATACGAAGTTGGCCCGGAGTCCCAGTCACGCAATGGGGTGGCCACTGGCGAAAGCTCGGATCGTCCGACGGGTGGGCATCCGCAGTTGAGAAGACGGGAATGCAGGCTCCTCTTGCCAGCTTCATCAAGTCTTCCAACGGCTCGATGATCTCCTCCGCGCCGGGAACATAAAGCGCGCCATTGGGAAACATGAAATCGCGCTGAGTGTCGATATCGAGGAAGGCGATTTTTTCAAGCATGATCAATTCCGATTCAACCCCAGGGAACCAGCCAGAAGGGCAGCTCATTGCAGCACGGCCCTCAGAAGGTGTGAAAAAATCCGGAAATGTCATGCTGAGCGTAGCGAAGCATCTCGGCATTTACTGAAAACAAAATGCTTAGATCCTTCGCTTCACTCAGGATGACAGGCACGGCAAGTTTATTCACAGGCCCTCAGACTTCCTTCCCGGGCAAAAAATCCTCCGCGGCCCCAAAGTGACGCTCGCGGACCTCTTCCAAAAGCTTTTCAATGGCCTCACTCTTTTCAACCGGATAACGGGGCGCATTCTGCAAGGCCTGATATTCCTGGGGAAGCTGTTTCAAGTTTTCAATCGCTCGCTCGCGGACGGCGCTGGCGGGCTCGCGGCCTTCCACCCGGCGGCCATTTTTCATGAAGAGCTCGAGCAGACCCTTAGCCTCGGGATGAAGCTCATTGGCCCGGCAGATCAGATCATGATCGTAACGCCCATCGCGGAAGTACCGGAAGACTTGTTTCCTGCCGGGCAGGTAGGCTTTCTGCTCGCTGAACTTCGTCTTATATTCCTTACGCTCGCCCTGCTTGGTTTCCACCAGCTTGTAGACCACGCTCAGCGCCGGCAGGTCACGAGAGGTTGAAAGTTCCGTACCCACGCCATAAAGATCAATGGCTGCACCCCTCGAAACCAGTTCTTCAACTTTGTATTCGTTCAGATCACCACTGGCAATAATCTTTGTGTCCGCTAACCCGTGCCGGTCGAGAATGGCGCGGACCAAAAGGCTCTGTTCGAAGAGGTCGCCGGAATCTAACCGTACGCCCGGCACGGGTCTTCCCAGGCGGCCGGCAATTTCGGCCCCGGCCAGCGGATCGTAGGTGTCAATCAGAAGGATTGCAGTCTCGGGGAATGTATCCAACAAGGCCTCGAAGCTCTCCCGCTCGGTTGGGAAAGCCTGCGTCCAGGAATGCGCAGCCGTACCATAAACCGGGATGCCGTAATAGAAGCCCGCAAGCACATTGGAAGTTCCCTCACAACCTCCGACGTAGGCGGCGCGCGCGGCGCGAAATCCCGCTTCCGGTCCTTGCGCCCGCCGCGTGCCGAATTCAAGCACGCCTTTGCCGCCGGCGGCGTGGTAGACCCGTGCCGCTTTTGTGGCGATTAATGTTTCAAAATTGATAGTCGAAAGGAGGTAGGTTTCAACGATCTGCGCCTCGGCAAGCGGCGCCGTGACCTGGATAATTGGCTCCTCGCCGAAAACCACCGTACCCTCCGGCACGGCCCAAACGTCGCCGGCAAAGCGCATCGTGCGCAGATAATCAAAGAAGGTTGCAGGCACAGTCTGGAAGGCCGGCAACCCCCGGAGATAATCGACTTCCTCACCGCTAAAGTGAAACTGTTCGAGATAATCCAGCGTCGCCTCAAGCCCGCAAGCTAACAGGAAAGACCGCTGCGCCGGCAGACGGCGAATGAAGAGCTCAAACGTTGCCCGGCATTCAATTTGATGGGCATGGTAGCCCGCCGCCATAGTGAGTTCGTAGAGGTCCGTCAACAGCGCGCTATGGCAGTTCACTTGCCAGTGGGAAAAGCGGCTTGATTCGACTGAATTGGACATTTTCGTCAACCCTAGGACACCAGGACAGCGTTGCGGCCCCGGGTCCCACTCTTCAAAAGCTGAAGCGATAGCACTCAGTCGCGGAGCGATGAAATGCCATCCAAAACTCCCACCGCTTGTCCAGAAAAATCCCGGGGATGCCAATCTGACCTTAACGAAGAATCTGCTCCTCAGAATGGCAGGCAGGAAGAGCTTCTCAACAAACTCCTTAAGGCCAGTATGGTTGCACTCTAACCACCAAGTCGTCAAGGCACGTGCTGAATCGGTAGTGGGTCAGAAGGTGTGAAAAAATCCGGAAATGTCATGCTGAGCGTAGCGAAGCATCTCGGCAATTACTGAAAACAAAATGCTTAGATCCTTCGCTTCACTCAGGATGACAGGCACGTGCTGAATCGCCGGTTGTCGTCTACCTGATGCGGACCAGAACCACCCCGTGCCTTGGAACCTCTGCCGAGAAACTGCCCGTGAATGTTCCCAAGTCCTTATGAGCCCACAGATCCCGGACCGAAGCCGAACCGGAAATCCCCATATCGCTGAAATTCACCTTCATTTGCATCAGCCATTCGCTGCGGTTGAACAACCCCACAGCCTTGCTGCCATCCGCGAGTGGCTTCATCCAGACTTCAAGCGGTCCCTCCTGAGTTATTCGATGCCCTTGGATACCGCCCGGGTCCTGGTCAATGGCAATTACTTCGCGGTTGGTGAGGATGGCCAACGTCTCCGGCGTCATCTTGGAGAGGTCGTTTCCCGCCAGCAGCGGCGCCGCCAGAATACACCAAAGGCTCATGTGGGTCAGATACTCGTCACGGTTCATGTGGCCATTGCCCACTTCGAGCATGTCCGGATCATTCCAATGGCCGGGTCCGGCAAATCTCTGGAGCCCATTCTGATCGAAACCGATCACCGACATGCGGTCATAATGGTCGGAGATGTCGTCCGTAGTCCGCCAAAGGTTTCCGCCCACCGAAGCTCCCCAACGCCATACCGCCTGTTCACCATACTGGCACAAGCTGAACACAATCGGACGCCCCGCGCTCTTGAGCGCCTTCGACATTTTGGTGTAAGCAGCTTGCATTTGAGACGGCTTATATACATGGCTGGCGCTGCACCAATCGTATTTCAGGTAATCAATTCCCCACTTCGCATAAGTCCGGGCGTCTTGAAGCTCATGACCGTAACTGCCGGTGTATCCAGCGCACGTCTTCGGACCCGGCGACGAGTAAATGCCTATCTTCAAGCCCTTGCCGTGCACGTAATCCGCGAGCGCCTTCATGTCCGGAAATTTCGAATTGGGCTGAATATTGCCTTGAGCATCGCGCTGCCCTTGCCAGCAGTCATCGATATTAATGTAGGTGTAGCCCGCAGCCTTCATACCGTCCGACGCAATGGCGTCCGCCGCAGCACGGATCACGGCATCGCTAACACGGCATTGGAAATGGTTCCAACTGTTCCAACCCATCGGCGGCGTGGCGGCTAACCCCGGGTTGGCCGCGGGAGCCAGGACCGGCAGCAGCACAAACGTAGCGACGAAAATCACACTGGGAACAATGCATCGCAACCTATGCTGATTCATAAAGATCCTCCATTTTTTGATGACCAATAATTCAACCGCGCGAACCATCCCCGGCCAACCCCACGATTTGCACCCAGGCGGCCTGGAGGGAGAAACCGATTGCGGTGAAGGCGGAAAGTTTACACCGGTGACAAGGCGAATGTCCACGAGCAGCGGAGTGTTGGCAAGACCGGCTTGGCCATCCCGTGGATGCCCGGAAAGTTCTCGCAGGCCATGAACGTTCGGTAGTGACGCAGTTTGCTGTAGCGGCGCTACAGCAAAGAAACTGAGAACCTGTGAATAAACTCGCCGTGCCTGTCATCCTGAGTGAAGCGAAGGATCTAAGCATTTTATTTTCAGTAAAGGCCGAGATGCTTCGCTACGCTCAGCATGACATTTCCGGATTTTTTCACACCTTCTGAGACACTGCCGAACGTTCCTTGACGTCGCAGTTCGAGCCGGGTTCTAATAATCTTTAGGAAGCTTCCTCTTCTGGCGCAAGGGCAATTGAAGGCCCCAGCAAGGTTGCCATTTCTCCGCCCTAACAAGTGGGGTCCATTTTCGATCTGTGGCGCAGGCTGGGAGTTAACCATGATTGACATTCACTGCCATCCGCTTCCTGAAACTGATGATGGCGCAAAATCATTCGATATTGCAGTCCAGATGCTGCAAATGTCCGCAGCAGACGGAGTGACCCACGTGGTGGCCACGCCTCATTGCAATTACCTTTACGAATTCAATCAAGAGGAAAATCAACGGAAGGCCGCCGAGTTGCAGGCCGCGGCGGGTGAGAAACCCAAGATCCTGCTGGGTTGCGATTTCCGCCTTTCCTACGAAAACATCGATCGGCTGTCCAAAGATGGCGCCAACTATTCGATCAACCGAACCCGATACCTCCTGGTCGAGTTCAACGATCACTTTATCCCCGATCAGATGGACCAAGTTTTTTATGATATTCAGGTGGTTGGGTTTACGCCGATCCTGACACACCCGGAGCGAAATCCCGTGTTCCAGCGTAAGCCGGAAATCCTTTACCGGTGGATCTCGCGGGGTTGCCTCTCCCAGATCACAGCCATGTCATATACTGGCGGCTTCGGCAGGACGGCGTTGCGCCTGGCGGAAAAATGGCTGGACGAAAACCTGGTCCACTTCTTCGCTTCTGACGCGCACGATACCAAGCATCGCCCGCCCATCCTTTCCCATTGTTACCAAAAACTAATGGAATTGAAGGGCGGGGAGATCGCAGACCTCATTATGAACAGGAACCCCGCCGCGGTGATTGAGGGCAAACCCTTGCCGCCCAATCCGATCCCGGTGGGTCCCGAAGATGGAATAAACAAGAAAGGGTTCTTCTCCTTTCTCCGGAGAGGTAAATCTTGAGCGGGCGGCGGGGTTGAAACCCCGCCCTTCCTGACTGTTTCCAATGTTTGCGCGAAAAATCAAAGTGGACTTGATTGATCAGGAGGGCACGCGGCCCTGTCCCATCGCTTGGCTGGACAACTACTGCATGAGGAGCTTTACCGGCCGCTCCGGGTTTGATGAGACCCTGCCCGCTGCCGAAGGTTGGCTCGAAGTGAGCTTCCGGGTGGACTTGGAGGGTTTACAACCCGATATGGAGGATTGGCTCACGCGGAAGTTTGGCGGCGGGAAACCCATCCGGCTCCGCCTCTCGGAGCAGAAACGACCGCAGTGATAAACCGGGCCGCGCGCTGCGAATCCGTTTGAGAGGATTCGAACCGGGCAAGAGGACTGGGGCTGGTATATCTGGTTTCGGCGGGGAGCGATTTCGCTCGCAGTCAACATTTTCTGCGAGAGCCTCGAAAACGGAGAGTTTCTCATCCACGCCTATTCGCTCAAGAAGAAGTGGAAAGTACTGAACTCCGTCATCGATACGGACGATCTCGAAAATGTCCTCGAACTCGTAAAGTCAAAAATTGAAGCGTGGGCAGGGTCGTGTGAGGTCGCAAAACTTAGTTTGGACTTCATGCGCTGTTGAAGATGAAAGTGGACAGTTCAATCGAAAAGGTTATAGCGGGTACAGAACTCCCCGGACAGCCTGTCCTCCTTCGTCCGGGAGGAAGGAGGAAGTGGATAACTTGGTTGCCCTAACGCTACCCACTTCCCCAGGTAGTCATAAGTGTTGGTTACATAGATTGATGCCCCTCCTGACGGAAGGGTTGCCGAAAAAATATTCATTCAAAAATTTTTCTGTTACCCATTTCTTGATAGCGCAAATCAATTCGTTCTTGGCCCAACCCATGCCGATCGCCGCTGAGGACCTATGAATAAACTCGCCGTGCCTGTCATCCTGAGTGAAGCGAAGGATCCAAGCATTTTGTTTTCAGTAAATGCCGAGATGCTTCGCTACGCTCAGCATGACATTTCCGGATTTTTTCACACCTTCTGAAGGTTAGCCGAAAATCACGAGGCGCAAAGGCCGGAAGAGGAGCGGCTTGAGCACCGGCCTGCAAGGACTAGCGGCGCAGTTCTCTGTAGCGGCGCTCGGAGTTTATCTGCCGCGTAATGACGTAATTTGCTGTAGCGGCGCTCGATGAGCGCCGAAGACCGTTGAGGATACAGGTTCGCCGCTCATCGAGCGGCCCTACAGCAGATTGCGGGGCTCATCGAGCGCGCGACAACCATTCGCTCTGGACGGAAAGGTAAAATAAGAGTATCCAATATCAAGGCGGAATTTGCTCCGTTTCACCGCCGATACTGTGACCCGCCGCGAGCAACACACCGGGCGGCAGACAGGCATTTTACTCCATATGTGCGGCATCGTTGCATATACCGGGCGTCAATCGGCGTACGCCATCCTGATTGATGGGCTCAAGCGCCTGGAATACCGGGGTTATGATTCAAGCGGCATCGCCATTCTCGATTCGCTGCCCTATCTCGCCAAAGCCGTGGGTAAGGTGAGCGAGTTGGAACAGCGGGTGCGGCAGGATGCTCCCTCGGGCGTGGCCGGGATCGCGCATACCCGTTGGGCCACGCACGGAAAACCTACGGAGATCAATGCTCACCCCCACACCGATTGCACTCAACGGCTGTTTCTTGTCCACAACGGCATCATTGAAAACTATCAAAATTTGAAGAAACGGCTCGTATCTCAGGGACATACTTTCCGGACGGAAACGGATACGGAAGCACTAGTTCATCTCATTGAAAGCCATTACCAGGGAGATCTGGAGACCGCTGTTTTGCAATCGCTCCAGGAAGTGCGGGGAACGTTCGGGATCGCCGTGGCGCATTCCGCCCATCCGCAGGAAATCATCCTAGCCCGACGCGGCAGCCCCATTGTGCTGGGGATCGGCGAGAATGAATCGCTGGCTGCCTCCGACGTTTCGGCATTGGCCCAGCATACCAATCAAGTAGTTTATCTTGAGGATAACGAAGTCGCCCGGATTGAACCAGGAAGTTTCCGCATCAAAACGCTGGACAACCGCGCCGTCTCTCGCGGCGCAACCGCGCTCGACTTCGGACAGGACGCGATGGACCGCGGCCGCTTCCCGCACTACATGCTCAAGGAAATTTTCGAGCAGCCGGAGGCCGTGGAGAACGCCTTGCGCGGCCGGGTGAACCATTCCGAGGGAGTGGCGAAGCTCGGCGGACTTGAATCCGTGCGCGAGCGGCTGGAAAAAGCGCGCCACCTCATCATCGTCAGTTGCGGCACCAGCTACTATGCCGGACTCTACGCGCGTTACGTTTTTGAGGCGCTGACCGACCTGATGGTGGAAACGGAGCTGGCTTCTGAGTTCCGTTACCGCAAGCTGAACATCCGCGAAAACACCGTGGTCCTGGCCATTAGCCAGTCGGGTGAGACCGCGGATACACTGGCGGCGCTACGCGAGGCCCGCCGCAAGGGCGCTCTGGTGCTGGGCTTGGTGAATGTGGTGGGCAGCACCATCGCGAGGGAAACTCATGCCGGTGTTTACTCCCATGCCGGCATTGAGGTGGGCGTTGCCTCCACCAAATCCTTCACTTCTCAATTGACCATTCTGAATCTGATGGCGCTGGTCCTGGGCCGGAGCCGCGACCTTTCTTACGAAGAAGGCGAAGGAATTCTTCGCGGCTTGGAGAAAATCCCGGACCAGATCCGCGAAGTCCTGACTCAATCGGACCGCATCCGCGAGCTTGCCGCCGAATATTGCCAGTCCGAACATTTCCTTTTTATCGGACGGAAGTACCAATATCCCATCGCCCTCGAGGGGGCGCTGAAGCTGAAGGAGATCTCCTATATCCACGCCGAAGGATATGCCGCAGGTGAAATGAAGCATGGACCCATCGCCTTGATTGACCCTTCATTCCCCACCCTGGCTCTTGCGCCCGACGACGCCTCTCAGGACAAGGTGCTGTCCAACATTCAGGAAATCCGCGCGCGGGAAGGACCCATCATCACTGTCACCACCAGCGGCAACAGCCACTTGGCGCCGCTGGTGGACCATGTCATTGAAGTCCCCCGCAACCGCGATATTTTGATGCCGCTGCTGACGGTGGTTCCTTTGCAATTGTTCGCTTATCACTGCGCCGTGTTGCGCGGCTGCGACGTGGACCAACCGCGCAACCTGGCGAAGAGCGTTACAGTGGAATAAAGTGCCGCGCCCAGGATCATTTTCTGAACTTAAAGGGAAAAAGCCGTAATTGAGGACGAATGTTGTGGCCAGTTCATTGCTCCAAACGCAGATTGACCGCCGGTCACAGGGTTTTGAGAAGAACCTGCGGCGCATCGTCGACCTCATGGCGGAGATCAAAAACCAGGAGGACGTTATCCGCGATGGAGGTGGAACGAAGTCCATTGACTCGCAGCACAAAAAGGGAAGGCTGACGGCCCGCGAGCGCATTCAAAAGTTGATTGATCCGGACACTTCTTTTTTTGAGTTGGGAATCTTTGCGGCCCACGATATGTACGCGGAGTGGGGTGGCGCTCCGGCGGCGGGCGCGATCACCGGACTGGCGCGCGCCGAGAACCGGCTCGTCATGATTATCGCCAACGACGCCACCGTGAAAGCCGGAGCTTTTTTTCCCATGACCGCCAAGAAAGTGATCCGGGCTCAGAACATCGCGATTGAAAATCGCATCCCCACGATCTATTTAGTGGATTCCGCCGGCGTTTTTTTGCCGCTGCAAGAAGATGTTTTTCCTGATACGGACGACTTTGGGCGCGTTTTCCGCAACAACGCCGTGATGAGCGCCCGGGGGATTCCTCAGATCACTGCGATCATGGGCATGTGCGTGGCCGGCGGCGCGTATCTTCCCGTCATGTGCGATCACATCCTGATGACGGAGGGTAGCGGGCTATTTTTGGCGGGCCCTGCTCTGGTGCAGGCCGCCATCGGGCAAGTGGCCTCGGCGGAAGAATTGGGCGGCGCCAAGATGCACGCCCAGATCAGCGGCACCGTGGATTTCCGCGAGCCGGATGACGAGGCGTGCATCGGGCGAATTCGCAATCTGGTCGATAAAATGGGCGAACCCCCAGGAGCACCCTTCAACTACAAGCAGCCGGAGCTTCCCTCTTATCCGGCAGAGGATATTTACGGCATTTTCTCCTCCGATCCGGCAAAACAATATGACATGAAGGAAATTATTGCCCGCATCGTGGACGCCTCGGCTTTTGACGAGTATCGCGCTGAATACGGGCAGACGGTACTTTGCGGCTACGCGCGGGTGGGCGGCTGGGCCGTGGGCATTGTGGCGAATCAGAAGAACCATGTTCAAACCGTGGACCGCGCTACGGGTGGCAAGCGGATTGAATTCGGCGGCGTGATCTATACCGAAGCGGCGGAGAAAGCGGCGCGATTCATCATGGATTGCAACCAAAATTTGATCCCGCTGATTTTCCTGCACGATGTCAACGGATTCATGGTGGGCAAGGAAGCGGAATGGAGCGGCATCATCCGGGCGGGCGCTAAGATGGTCAACGCCGTCTCCAATAGCGTCGTCCCCAAAATCACGGTGATTTGCGGAGGCAGCTTTGGCGCGGGGCACTACGCCATGTGCGGCAAAGCTTACGACCCTCGCTTTATATTTGCATGGCCCACGGCCCGCTACGCCGTGATGAGCGGCGAATCGGCGGCGGGGACGCTGGTGGAAATCAAACTCAAGCAGCTTGAGCGCCAAGGCAAGAAACTGACCGAACAAGAAAAGAAAGAACTCTTCGAGTCTGTCCGCTCGACTTACGAATCGCAGACGGATCCCCGTTATGCCGCAGCCCGGCTTTGGGTGGATGCCATCATCGATCCCGCTGAGACCCGTGATGCCCTGGTGTGGGCGCTGGAGGCGGCAGCATTGAATCCGGATGTGCCGGAATTCAAGACGGGCGTGTTGCAAACGTAAGAGCGGCCTCACGCAAAGGCGCCAAGACGCAAAGTGAACATGGGCAACCACGACGATTACGGCAAAGGGCTAATGGCCAATCTGCTTGGGGCCAGGTGGAGTTCGTACGATTATCGACACTCCATAGATGAGGCGGGCGGCATAGCATACTTGGATGGAGTGATAACCGCCCCCGACGGACAAAAGATTGAGTGCGCAGTAGAGATTGAGGCAAGGGTGTACAAACAGATTCATGGGGCCATTGTAGACTTGGCCTTGCATCCCGCGCCGAAGAAACTACTTATTGTAATCAAGGCGCAGTCCCTTGGCAGTGAGAACAAGATAAAGAAACATTGCGAGTACGTGTGGCAGCAGATTGCAGGGAACTTTCACGGGCTGTTTGTCGTGACGGTTCTGAAGGTACCGGGGATGCTCCTACTCCTGAGCTCGATCTCAAGACCCTCGCTGCATCGTTAAGGAAGCTGGAAATCATGTAATGAGTGACAGCGGATTCTTTGCGCCTTCGCGCCTTGGCGTGAGGCTTTTCTTCAATGACAGAAAGCGAGATCGCCACACAGATTGTAGACGCTGCTTTTAAGATTCACACCACTCTTGGACCGGGTTTACTTGAATCCGTCTATGAGGCTGTAATGACAGAAGAACTGTCGAGACGTGGCTTGCAAGTGATCCGCCAGCAAGCCATTCCGGTTGTTTATGAAAGCGTTCGCTTGGACATCGGCTTTCGCGCGGACTTGATTGTCGAAAGCAAGGTCATTGTTGAAATCAAGTCAATCGAACAGATCGCACCGGTTCACAAGAAGCAAGTGCTGGCATATCTCCGCCTAGCGAACATCCGCCTGGGTTTGCTCATTAACTTCAACGTAAATTTGATCCGAGAAGGCATCTCCCGCGTTGTGAATGGCCTGAAAGATTAGAAGACTTTCACGCAAAGGCGCAAAGAGCGCAAATAAAAACAATGGACAAAGTCAAAATCATCGAATGCCCGCGCGACGCCTGGCAAGGACTGGCCAAGATCATCCCTACTGACACAAAGGTCGCATATCTCCGGAAACTGGTTGAAGCCGGCTTCCGCCACATTGACGCAGTGAGCTTCGTCGCCCCGAAGTACGTTCCGCAAATGGCGGATAGCGAATCCGTGATGATCCAGTTGATGGCCCAGCTTGAAACGATGAAATTCCAGTCCGCCCAAAAGACAGAATCCGGCTCAAATCAAATCGTAGCCGGGCGGCAAGATCAGATAGAGATCATTGGCATCATCGTCAACGAACAAGGGCTGAAACGGGCGCTGGCCGCGCCAGGGATCACGACTCTCGGCTACCCGTATTCGGTTTCCGCCCAATTTCGCAGGCAAAACGCTAACATGTCGCTTTCAGAATCACGGAAGTTGGTGGAACAACTCCACGCCGCTTGCAACTCCGCAGGCCGCAAGCTGGTGGTCTATATCTCAATGGCCTTCGGCAATCCTTATGAAGAGCCGTGGGGACCGGAGGTGGTGGAGGACACTCTTGACTGGTTGAGAGAAGCTGGGGTTCGGGAGGTTTCGCTTGCGGACACGGCAGGAGTCGCGGAGCCAAGGGAAATCGCTAAGCTTTTCACCGCCGTCATGCCGCACGGGAAGGGCGTGGAACTCGGAGTCCATTTGCACAGCGCGCCGGACGAAGCGGCTGCGAAAGTGATCGCAGCCTACGAAGCCGGGTGCCGGCGTTTTGATGGCGCCTTAACCGGGCTTGGAGGTTGCCCCTTTGCCAGCGATCACCTGGTGGGCAACATTCCCACCGAGGTCATCATCAGCACATTGAATTCTCGCGGCGCGCAGACCGAGGTCGAGCCTTGGGCCATGCTTTCAGCTCTCGACTCCACGAAAGAGATTCGAGACCGCTTTGCTGATATTCCGCCGGCAGCCAGTCAACTTGCGGGACCAATGTAGCAAATGTTGCCCGCGTCCTTCGCTGGCCGTGTTGGACTGGACGGTTCAAGCCATGCTCCCACTGTAGGCCAAGGTCACGAATCCAAGGATGAGAAATATGATCCCCACCATCATGGCATTCGCCGATTTCCTGCCAGCACCTTTCCACTCGCCCGTCAGGAATCCCCACACGCTTGAAGTGATGATAATGATGGACATGAAGAGTGGCCAACCAAGAACCGGTCCCATGTCACCGATCCGGGAGGCCGCGATCCCGTAAATCGCCGAACTTCCCATCCACAGGACAGCCATGACGGTCCCGTAGAACCAGTTGATGCCCGTCCCCGCCGCTTTGAAAAGATGAAAGCTGCGATTTTTCCGCCAGAGGTAGCCGCAGTAGAGCAAGTAGGGGACGAGGGAAGCGGTGTACAGCGGCGCCCAAATCACGTTGTATTTATTGGTGAGACTCGCTCCCATCTCAATTGCCCGATGCACGGTCGGCGTGCAAAAGGCCAAGCCAAAATTGCCCAACGGCGAGCCCAGACCGGCAAGAATGCAAAGGGTGAGCCCGGCTGCGAAGCTCATCCTTTTTGTTGGAGCATCTTGAGATTGTGCAGCCGACAGACGCAGTTGTTTCTCCTTCTCACGTCCCGCCACGGCAGAAAGCACAATTCCAATGAGCATCAGAATGATACCGAGAAAAAAGAAATAGCCCTCCGGTGTAAAGGTCTTCTCAGAATGCTGGGATAGAAACGGCACAATGGATCCAAAGGCGGTGGAAATGCCGATGGCGATGGCGAAATTCAAAGCGATACCCACCGCGGCGATACCCAGGCCAAAAAATATCTGGGCAAGCCCAAAGCCAATTCCAAAGAAGATGAGGAGCCGCCATTGGTCCAAAGGGGTATTCTCGAAAAAAGAAACAGCATGAGGAATCGTCGCAAAAACAAGGGCCCACGGAAGCAGGAACATCGCCACGACCGCCCAAACGGACCAAATGTTTTCCCACTTCCACTTTTTCGCATACTTGGTTGGAGCTGCAAAACTGCCGTTCAAAACGCCGGCAACAATCGAAAGGACACCTCCCAGGAAAACGGCTGCCATCGGATCACTCCCGCCTGACTGGATACGAGTTTAACTCTATCCCCAGCCTATACCGCTGGTGGCGGTACACTGCCGGCTGAGTTTTGGAATGTGACTTTCACGGATTTAATTACATGGGCCCCGATGGGCGTGGTCAATTCCTTACCGCCCGGTCCAAGAGAGATGGAATGCTCCTCCTTCTCCATCAGATTTGTCTCAACCGCTTGCGTCGCGGCTTCCGGCAAACGCAAACGTACCCGAGACGGTTTGCCTTCAAATTCATAGAAGCGGAAAATGACGGAATTATCATCCTCCGCCTTTTTGATTGCCGTCAGGATAACGTTCGAGGGCTCGATGGTCACAAATGAATAGGAAGACGGAAGCGGCCCCTCGTGCGCTTCGGCTACCAGAGGAATCGCGCGGTAATTCAACTCATATCCGCGAAGTTCCGTTCCTGCCTTTTTCCAGCCGCCGGCGTGGGGATACATCGCATACGTGAATTCGTGCGGTCCCTGATCGGCAATGGGGTCGGGCGATACCGGGGATCGCAATAAGGTGAGCCGGATGACTCCTTTCTCCACCGTGTCGTAACCGTACTTGCAGGTATTGAGCAGACTGAAGCCGTGGCCCGATTCGGAAAGGTCGCCCCATTGCTGCGCGCAGACCTCCCATTCCGCTTCTTCGGCCTTGGTGTGAGGAATTGCGGGCCGCTCGATGGTTCCATAGGGAATCTCGTAGGTCGCCTTTTCGGGCGCGATGTCCAATGGAAATGCGACTTTCAACATGATGTGGGTTTCGTGCCAATCCGCCTGCATGTTGACATCGGCGCGGGGAATTTCCGGGTACATGCAGATTTCCTGAACGAAGGAGGATTTTTGGAAACTCTTCTTCACGCGCACCACGGCGCGAACCGGGGTATTCTCCACCAACTGCACTTCTTGCGCTTCCAACAGTTCCACCTTCGTTTGGTCGTAAGGCCAGCCAATGTTCCACGCGTCGAACTGTTTGGGTTTATCCACGAAGGTTTCGAGCAAATTTCCATTGGCTCCCGGTTTCAGGATGTTCTTGCCATCCTTCTTGTTCACCAGGCTGGTGACGCATCCTGTATTTGAATCAACCTCAACGCGGAGGAATTCATTCTCCAAAGTGGTCCCGCTGGCCTTGAGCGTGCTCGAAGCCTCCCGTGGATGGTCTGTGGAGACAACGTGAAACACCTTGTATCCAACCGGGGGAAGCCCGCGCGCAAGAAAGCGAACCTTGACTGTTTGGATGGAATCGTCCCGCCAAGTTACAGCTGAAGGCGCCCCGTGACCTTCTGGATCCTGGACTTCGATCTTTGCAGTTGGTCCGGGAAATTGGACTTCTGTTTCCACAACGTCACTTCGCTCCCAGCTCAGAGAATTGAACACCACCACGGGTATGCCCGGACCTTTCGTGTCAATGCGTGCCGCCAGGGTCCGCATCGACCCATGAAGGATTGGCAGACAAGCGAGTTTAACGAATTCCAGGTTCTCGGTTTCATCCACGTAGTTGATGTGGATACCCGACCCGGCCATCATGTCGTGAAATTGATCGAAACAGACACGGCGCCAGCAGTCTTCGAATTGTGGCTGGGGATAAGCCCGCCCGTGAAGCATGGCGAGCGACGCGAATTTCTCCGAATTCAACATCAACTCTTCGCTATACCGCATCCGCTTCTTGGATTCCGCTTGCGTCGTATAAGTGCCGCGGTGGAACTGCAGGTAAAGCTCGCTCTTCCAAACCGGAAGATCCAGCTTGGGAAGATTGTCATTCACGTCATTAAAGAATTGTTGCGCCGTGCTCCACTTGATACTCGGGAAAGCCGCCTGGAGAGAATGTTGCCAGCGCACCGCAGCATCCAACATCTGCCGCGTCGGTCCTCCACCGTGGTCGCCGACTCCGTAAAGCAACATATTCTCGTGATAACCCGAGCACAGCGGCACATCCTCAGCCAGGAATTCCGAGCAACGCACCGGGCTAATGTTATTTCCATACCCGTGCGGAAAATAGGTGAGCACGCGGCTGCCATCGGGAGATTCCCACCAGAAGAGTTTGTAAGGAAACTTCGTCGTGTCATTCCAGGAGATTTTCTGGGTTACGAAATAATCGACGCCCGACCGCTTGTAAATCTGGGCCAGTTGCCAACTGTAACCGAATGAATCGGGATTCCAGCCGATCCTCACATCCACTCCGAATTTCTGCTGGAAGTACCGCTTGCCGGTCAACAATTGACGCACCAGGGACTCCCCGCAGGGCATGTTCAGATCAGGTTCCACCCACATCCCGCCCACCAGCTCCCACCGCCCCTCTTTCACCCGCTTCTGAATTTCCTTGAACATGTCCGGATATTTTTCTTCCAGCCACAAAAAGTCTTGGGCGGAGGACTGCGCGTATAGAAATTCCGGGTATTCATCCATCAGCTCCAGGACCGTGCCGAAAGTATCGCGAACCACCTGCACGGTTTCGGTCCAAGGCCAGAGCCATGCCATGTCGATATGGGAATTACCCACGGCCCGGATGGTGAAAGTCTTCATCCAGTCCGCCAACGGTTGCATCTTCTGGTCCGCCAAGCCGAGCGACCGGTTGAAGCCGTTCTGATCTCCACGGTCAAGGGCGTCAAAATCGATGGCCTTCACGGCGGCGCTCAATTGCGATTGCCGCTGCGGCTCCCCGTCCGGAAAATTCTTGGAGAGTCCCAACGCCTGGACAGCGAGGATTTCATCCCGCATGGTTGCAGGGTTTGACTTATCAAAAGGAAAGTCGACGTCCAGGCGGGCATAGTAAAGCCCCGCGGGACCGTGATTCGCCGGCGCGTAGATGGCTATCAGAAACCTCTGGCCGGGTTGAGCGTTTTCAGTCAGCACAATGGGTTGCTGAATATTCGACGGCCCCATCTCCACCATCGAGCCATTTGAGAATACTCTTACCGGCCCACGGCCTCTGAATCCAACCCGCGCGTCCAGCTTCACCCGCAAGCCTTGAATGTTGTAGCCGCCCATGGATTTCGGAATCTCGACCCATCTCCGGAACCACACCGGCCCTTGCTTCCAGGGTTCTCGAATTTTCACGTGCTGCCAGGTCGAATCATCAACGCTGGGATCTTCAGGATGGGGCAAATCGTCAGCATGCGCCCGCCATTCCGGCAAAGGCATTTGCACCATAGCGTTGAGCCTCTGAAGCGCCGCGTGGAATGGATTATTCGCTTCAATTCGCTGCCTGCGCCTGAAGAATTGGGCAGCTCCGGCTAATGATGGAATCCCGGCTATAAAGCTTCCTGCGAATAGTGAGCCCGCGGACACCTCCATAAATCTTCGCCGATCCACATTCGTCATTCGCTAAACCTCCGCCATTTATGATATGAGCGTTGAAATTGTCTATAACGTCTTTTGGTATGCACGGCATTAAGAGGTAACAAATTGCCCGCCCGATTTCCTGTTCGAACGCCATACTATACACTCTCTATCGTTGCCGCGACATTGGAAGTTGGCGAAGCAATCGATAACCACAGCACAGTGCCGGTCCAGCGGTCTACCGTGTCCGCTGGAGGACGATTTCCAGGGTCAATTGAGGTCGAAGACGGCGCGACGTTAATTTGGTTCAATTTCACTTGACACACAGCTACGTGACAAGCGATAGGTATCATTTACGTTTTAACCTTCTCGTGCGCAGCAACTGCAATCCCGGACCAGGCGCTAAATAGGGTCAAAGGTTCTGAATCAAGAAACGGTCCGCGTGTTTCTATTGCTGGTCCGTTTAGCCTGAACCATGCAGTGAAGCCCGGCAGGGCAGAATTGAGGATTCAATGAAAAAACAACTCGTGTCACGGCGCGACTTTATTCACGGTTCGTCAACGGCTGGCCTCATGCTCATGGGGAGCGCCCTTAGCGCTGACTCTGCGTTGCACGGAGGAACGGAACCGGCACCCACGGCCGGCACGCCCGGCCAGACACCCGTTCCGGGAGTGAGCGGTCAGGCGCCGATGCGATTCAGAGTCCTGCATACCTCCTCATCTCTTCCCGAGATAGCCCAAAAGGTCCTGCTCAAGGCGCACGGCGGATTTGCCGTGGACCGGCGACCGGGAAAGGGCGAGACCTACTTTGCGTTACCCGGCGCGGGAATCATGCAAATCAGCGCCGATCTAAAAACCATTCGCCTTTTGAATACCTCGGAGTCCATGAAGAAGGTCAATTTGCATGACACCTGCACCTGGATTAATCCCGCCGGCGGGGAGGCGTTTTTGGCTTTTCCCGCGAATGACGCTGGCAAGATATTTACGACGACTCTGGGCGGAACATTGGTGAATACTCTGGATTCACCGACGGCCAGCAATGACTTCGAACAGCCGGAGGTCCACGACTATTTTCTGGGTGGCGGCAATTTTGCGCCCACCGGAGTGACTTATCTGGATGGACTTTATTACGTCACCACTGGCTATTGCGCACTCGACTACGTATTAACCGCCCGGATTTCTCCCAAAAACCCGTCGCAAATAAAATGGAGCGATCTGGCTTTTGGCGGCCGAGGAAATCGCCCCAGCCAGTTTCAGACGGCCCATGCCGTCACGGTCGCTCCCGGAGGAAAGCAGCTTGCCATTTCTGACCGGGTACACTCGGAAGTCAAGCGATTCAGCCGCTACGGCCATTACCTTTCGACGCTAAAAATGCCGATGGGATCTCTCCCTTGCTCGATTAATTATTTGGATGAGTATGCCGTGGTACCTACGCTGGTGGGACCCGATCCAAGCAAGGGAGCGCCGATTTACATCTTCAAGAACGACCAGTTGATCTCTGCCGTTTTTCCGAAGGCCGACCTTGGCCTGAAAAACTTTCAGCATAATCACAAGGCGGTGCTCCAGAAGGTTGACGGCAAGTTCTGCATCATCGTCCAAGCTTGGAATCCGGGAGATTTTGCCATCCTGGAGCAGGTGACAAGTTGATGAGTGAGCAAAATGCCCGGGCCTGCGACGTCGATGTTCTGGTCGCTGAATCTGAGGGCAAGATTCAGCGCCCTGAGACCCTGGCCAACTGGCTCTTGCCCTCCACGCGAAGCACGATGGGGGGCGAGGGATGGTTGGTGGACGCATTCGACTCAACCGTCCCCACGACGTAAATGGGCTGGGTAAAAGGCTGCGCCCAGTTCTCAGCTTTGAGTGTAAAGGTGTGGCTGGACTCGCCGGAGTGGACCAGAACTCCATTAAGCCCCACATTCACCACTCTCACTCCAGGCGGAAGATTATCTACTTCGCAGGGGACGCGCCCTTTGAACCCGTTCTCACGAGTGATATGGATCGTAACCGCTGCTGTCTGGCCGGGCGCCAAAACGATTTCATGCGGCTGAGCCGCCACCAGAACGTCAGGAGGAGGCATGAGGGCGGCGACTCGAAGGGGCGTTGTGGAATCGGCGATGCGGACCAGTTCGCGTCCCCCAACTTGGCCCCGTCCCTCAATCTTGAGGGGCGTTGCCCGAAGCCAGCCTGGTGTACTGGCAGCAGCCGCGAGAATTACCGTCACTGAGTCCTGACCGGCGGGGATGGTCGCGGCACTGGCCGTAATACCTTTCGGAAAGCCCAGGAAGCTGATCTGAATGGGACCTTGATAACCCAGCAGCCGGTCGGCAGTAACCTGGACGGGGATTTGTCCACCACGCGGGATGTTGGGGTTCGCGGGCGAAGCCGTGAGTGTAAAATCGGGGGCCGCATCGCGCACGGTCAATTGATAAGCAAAGTCAGGCCCTTGAAGATCACGAACGTCTTTGATGTGGACGAGGTATTGGCCGTCGCGAGGCGCCACGAAATCCAGGCGGGAATCTGCGCCAAAGCCGGGACCGCCATCATCGTTGCGGTAATTAATGCGAAACACCGGTAGACCGTTGGGGGGAAACTTGGCGTCGGGCGGTTCGATCTCAGCCCGGTAAGCCGGTTCCGTTACATAGTGCGCTGCGGGCGAAGTCCCAAGCAGGGCAATGCGCTGACCCCCGAACCCTTTGAGCAGAATGTCGGCGTCGGGCTGGTCAGGAATGAACTGAATTTGATCCAGCTCATCACCCACCATCAGGTCATCATTGTCGTGGAAGCCGGTGCGTGAGACCAACCGGTAACCCCGAGTGATAGAATCGCGATCTGCCAATGTCAGGGAGGTTTCGTTCAGGCAGCGGACCAACGCCCGAGGCACGGGCCTCCCCTCAGAATCGAGCACTTCAATCACAGAATCGAGCGGCGAACCGAGACGCCTGGCCGCTACTTCCAGCGTCATGCGCTCACCCTTGCGGGCAGTGAAACGGAAATAATCCTGGTCGGGCGTGGGGTTCACGCCGGACTTATCAATTCGGCCATTGATTGCAACCGGGACGGTAATAGGTTGCGCTTCCGTGGGCGTATCGTTTGGCTCCCTTTCAGCGATTTCCGGCAGGTCTGTGACGGCCACGTCAACTGTGTTTGAAAGTTCGCCGTTAGTAGTTCTGATCTGCACGGGAATCGTGGTCCAGCCGTCAGCCTGCCGCTTCGGATTCACCTGAACATCGTGAATTCCACCCAGGTTGACGCCTTCCACACGAACTTTGGAGGGAAGGCCAGCCCTTACCCCGAGAGGAAAGACGCTTGAGATATAAGGCAGATCTCCGGCATAGAGCCGGTAGAAGTGATCTTTCCCAGCCTTTTCCTCCTGGTCTCGAATAGCAACCGTGTACAGTCCGTTCCCAGGCAGTTTGTGGCTTAGAACCGCATCGGACTTACCGGAAGTTCCGCCGCCTTGTGCAAGCTTCTTGCCGGTCGCGTCCCGGAGAGTAAGGACTGAGCGCAGCTTCGAGCCCAATGGAGCCGCCACAACACGAAAAACAACCTCTTCTCCGGCTCGGCCCGCAAACTGATAGGCATTCACTTGCCCGGGTGTGGCGATAGCGCCGATGATGGTCGCAGGCAGCGCGACCTGCTGGCCTTGCGCAGCAGAGGTTCCAGATTTCTTGGTCTGGATCTGGGGCGGCACGCTTACGTCTAGCGCCACCAGGTTGGACGTGCCCAGCGGAGTCTGAATGCGGAGCCAATGGATACCCGGCTTTGCTGTGGGCAGGGCCACGACTTGGATTTGAGCTTTCTGTTTCTTTCCTTGCGGGACCTCGGCGCCCAAATCAACGTTGACGCGTATTTTCCTGGCTTTTTCCGGCACGTCCACCACTGATAGAAAACGGGCGCGAAGCCCCGAAGCATCAAACAAAACTTCCTTGGCGCCCATCAAATTGCGGCCTTCCAGAGTGAAGGTTTCGGTTGTGCCACACCTCATGCCGGCAGGCCAGATGGTAGCGACCGTAGGTGGAATCGTGGGAACTTGCGAACCCGCCTGAGCCGCCGGCTGCGCCGGTAATGCCGTGGATGAGGAAACCGGAATCTGCCGTGCCTGTTGCGGGTTCATGCTCCGGGGAATCATCGCACAAAGCAACAACGCCAGGATGAAGAGACCGGTCCAAAATTTGAATTTCATGGGGCAATCCCTCACTATGGGTCAGGCTATTCTCAAACTCGGCTTGGGAGCTCAATCCCAGTAACAACCCCCGAGGGCGGCTCCCATAGCCACGAGCGGGCGGTGGTGCGAAAGATCCAGCCCTGCGACCAGAATGAAATTCTCATCACTCCAGCCGTAGCTGCCTAACCTGGATAATTCATGAAAGCTTTGACTGGGGGGTGGAAGGGCGGGGTTTTAACCCCGCCGCAGCCGTTAAAACCCTGCCCTTCCGTTCTTATCCTCTGCATTCATCAATAATCCGGCCTAATGGCCGCTGGCCCTTGCCGTGCGGACCGGCTCTGTTTTGCCCGTTGGGCCGTTCCCCTGAAAAGCAACCAGAGGCCCCAGCGCCTGCTCGAACGAGCCCATGCGATAAACACTCAGAGTTCCGTCAAAACGTCCCGCAGCCAGCCATTTACCATCCGGGCTGAGGCTCATAGCATCCACCCAATCTGACTGGCGCGGGATGATCCCAATCGGGTTAAGCGTCGAGGCGTCCCGGATTCTGATCGATCCATCGGCTGAACTGGTAATAATCTCCTTGCCGTCCGGCGTCCAGGCAATCTGCAGGATGCTGTCTTCATCTGCGATCAACGATTGCGCCAGCGTTCCTCCCGTCTGGGTCAGATTCCAGATATAAATCAGTTTGTCGTAGCCCGCAGCGGCGATCTGTTTCCCCGAAGGCGAGAAGGCAATGCAGGTGATGCCGTCAACCGGATCGCTGAGGGTGTAAAGCCGCTCTCCAGTGGCGACATTCCAAATCTTCACGCTGTTATCCTGCGAGCCGGAGGCCAGCCATTTTCCGTCCGGGCTGAACGCCACGGCGAAGACCGCGTCGATGTGGTCCTTGAGGGTTTTCAACTCTTTCCCCGTTTTAGGATCCCAGAGCTTGATCAGCTTGTCATAACTTCCCGAAGCCAGCAGCTTGCCGTTCGGGCTGAAGGCCACGGAATAGATACAATCATGGTGGCCGCGCAACGTGCGAAGGAGCTTATCCGACTGAACGTCCCAAATCTGAACTTCACCCCATTGTTGGCAAAGACCGCCGCCGGCAGCCAGCCACTTGCCATCTGGACTGAAAGCCACAGACCGAACCAGGCCCGCGGCCCCACTGAGATTTTCCAATACCTTGCCAGTTTTGGGGTTCATCAGGCGGACCTGGTTATAACCGCCCACCGCCAGCGTCTTTCCGTCCGGCGAAAAAGCGACCGAACCGGCCGGGGATATCTCAGGAAAACGCGGCTTGATGTTGGGAATATTCAGGTGCGGTTGAAGCGACGCCGCCTCTCCAGCAGCAGGTCCCTTTGCGCCGGCATCAATCCATCCCTTAATTACGGTTATCTCCGCCGGGGAGAGCGGATTGCCATTAAATGGCATCCGTGGTTGCATTGTGCCTTCGACCATCAGGACCAGGCGGCTCTTGGCGCTGTTGCCGGGAACAATTTCGGCACCATGCACGCCGCCCTTCATCAACGTCTGATACGACGCCATCACAAAACCACTCATTTTGGCCGTGCTGCTGTGACACGCGAAACACTTCTGTTGCAAGATGGTGACGACTGCCCTGTACGAAGCATCCGCGGAAGCGGGTTTCGTACTTTTGGTCTCTTCGCCTGAAACCCCGGCAGCAGGCTGGGCAACGAGATCATTTGAAGGCACGAAGAAGACTGCGAAAGCGGCTACCGAGGCGGCAAGAAAGGTGACACTCAAAACCCAGAATCGAATACCGATTTTCATAGAATCCATTAATCCATCGCAAGCAAATCCTTGTGTAGCAAACCTGCGAAAACTCCAGAAATCAACCCGATTCTGCACCTTGCAACTGCTTATGTATTTCGTAACATATTGATTCTAAATCAATTGACTGAAATCTCTCCGAAAACTTAATCAACTTATTGATAATAAAATACTTAGTCATTCTTTCAGTGCTTTGTTGGTGGCTTTGGATGGGTTTTGTCCTCGAGTCGCCCTTTGTTTTCAATTGAGTTTGGGTTTGCTCCCTCAAACAATCTTTTTTTCGTGCGCATTTCTCATCCCAGGCATTTCGTTGCTGGCACAAACCAACCACTCGGACGGTCCTCTATCGAAGGTTCATAAATAATCCGGGCTAGTGATCGAACATAAATTCCCTACTGGTCAGCATAGCCCATGTCAGGTCGGACAGCGCGGCCCGGCGCGGATTGTTGGCGCCTTTTACATTCTGAGCTTCAGCCACCTGCAAGTGGCCGAGGAGCGTCGTCAATTCCGCCGAAGAGGGGTAACGGCTGAATGCGGCAAGATACAGATAGGTAACGATTTGAGTGTCCGAATCGCCAGCCTTCATGAGCTTGTCCAGGACGTTTCCCTTGGCTCGTAATTTGTTGTTCAGAGTGCCGCCGTTGATGATGTGCAGGGCCTGAGTAATCGTAGGGACCGCGCTTCGTTCGCTTTCCTGAGACTGCTCACGAATAGGCCGGCCGAACGCCGTTAAAAAGTATGATTTCACCGCCGTATCTGGAAGTTGGAGAGCCCGCGTGCCCAGGGGATAGCCGTCAAAATGCTCAGGTTCTTGAGTGATCTGGGAAAACGCATCAAGCATCACTTCAGCGGGAAGGCGGCGAATCAAATAATGCGAGTAATACTTGTTATCCACCACATTTTCGGGGGTAGGTTTGGAGGCCGTCTGATACGCCGCGGACTGCATGATGGTGCGGATCAGATAATTCACATCCATGTGGTGAGCCACAAAATCCTTCACCATCGCGTTTAGCAAAGCTTCATTAGTGGGCGGATTGGTGTCCCGCATATCGTCCACGGGCTCGACCAGCCCTTCACCCATGAAGTTTTTCCAGACGCGATTGACGATGGCGCGGGCAAAGAACGGATTTTGGGGGGAGGTGAGCCAGTCGGCAAAATAGGCGCGCAGATCGGCCGTGGTGTTTATGGGCAGAGCCTTTGCGCCCAGTGGCTTGGGCGGCAAGGGACGGCTGAAGCGGTCATCGGTATAGTCCCCGCTGGCGCCGGAGTAAACGGTCACATCACGGAAGATGGGGCCAATGCCAGGACGCGCGCCCCCGGGCTGCCCCATTTTCAAGCGAACCCGCGCGAACAGATCGGCCATGCCGTAGTAATCCTTTTGAGTCCACTTGGCCAGTGGATGATTATGGCAATGGGCGCAGGTAATATTGATGCCAAGAAAGGCCTCGGTCATGTTTTCCGAGATGTCGATGGGGTTGCGATGAATCACCCAATAGTTTGCAGCCCCATTCTGGAGCGTATTTCCACTGGCAGTGGCAATTTGGCGGACAAACTGGTCCCACGGTTTATCCTGGGCGACGCTCGAACGAATCCAATTGTAATAACTCCACATTTCCGGGTAGGAGAGCCGGTTGCTGGTGACCAGCAACAGGTCCGACCATTTGTAAGCCCAATAGTCTGCAAATTCAGGCCTTTTCATCAATGCATCAATCAGTCGGTCGCGCTTGTCAGGAGACTTGTCCTTAACAAACGCCTTGACCTCTGCGGGGGTGGGCAGAATCCCCGCTCCGTCAAGGTAGGCACGGCGGATGAATTCGGCGTCCCCAGCGGGTGGTGAAGGCGGAATGTGAAGCTGCTCGAGGTGCGCGAGAATGTAGTTATCGATGTAATTGTGCCGGAGGGCGCGCTGGAAAACCGCCTCATCAATATGATAGGGATACGGAATCCTCATGCGGGCGAAAGTCACATGGCTCAAGTACCACACGGTGACGGGCGCTTCGCCATAACCGTGCATGGTGACGAGGCCCGCACCGTTCACCGTCGCTACACCCTCGTCGCCGCTGTCGTACTTGGCCCAGCGGGTTACGTCTTCGGAATGGCCATCCGAAAATTTGGCCATCACCACCAATTGTTGTAAAGCTCCGGGAACCAGCGACGCCTCATGCGGGTACACTTGAAGGTCAACAATGCGCGGGTCCGAGGGCTTGGGCGGAGGCATCCCTGCCGCGATCCATCCCGACATCACTTGATATTCGGGCGAACCGACCGGGAACCGCTGGCCGCCTCCGTGGGGAATCGTGAGTGTTGGCTTGAGCAGGATCAGGCTCTTGGCGGGTTCCAGGCGATTGGTGCGCCGGCCGATCGCTTGATGGGTCAGCGTGTAGTAGTCAGTGACTGGATCGAAACCACGCAGTGTAAGCTTGAACCCGTTCTTTCCCGCTGCCGCGCCGTGGCACGGCCCGGAGTTGCAACCCATCTTGGTCATCACCGGCAGAACATGATTGCGGAAACTCCACTCGAAAGGAGCCGTAAAATTTTTCACCTCCACCGGCGCGGTCGCCCTGAAGCCTTGGAAGGACGCCATGAGCTCGGCGTGGCCGTCGCCTTCAGGGTGTACGAACCCTTGTTTGTCAGGTTGGGCGACGGCGGCGTTAGAACTGGTGACGATGGCTTGTGAAGTGACATCAGCGACGTGCCCATCCGCGTAAGTTGCCTCAACAACGGCGCGCTGATTGAGCAGCGGGATAGCCAGAGACACCTGCGAAGGTAAAAATTTGATTCCGCGAAGAGGAGAAGTGCTGGGTGTGGCGTGCGCCGGAACCGGCTGGACCGGCGGGAGAGATTGCGCCGGATTGGAGCTTCGGGTTGCTTTGCCGGGCTTGTCGAAGTCGTGGTAGGGAGCGGCCGATGGAGATTGTGCGGCCAGAGGAATCGCACCCCAAAGCATCATAAGCCCGGAGAGAATCCAAAAAAGGGAACGACCCCGGCGAACCAAAATTTCCATGATTAGGCCTCCATCCAGCACCGCTGTAGCGGCAGTCGATGACTGCTGACGGCGCTCATTGAGGGCGGCAACAGTGTCATCCCGACGTTTGTGTCCCACCACTTCTAAGCAAAGAGTTCCATAATTGGATCAAACCCGTGATCCACCAGCCGCACCTGTCTCCCCTCGGGCGTTGCGATGATCAAGTCAATTGGAATACCCAGCGCGTGGTAGACGGTGGCGGCAATATGCGAGGGCTGCACGGGACGATCCTGGGGTGCGGCCCCGATCGAATCGGAAGAGCCAACAGCTTGGCCGCCCTTGATGCCGCCTCCGGCCAGAACAATGGTCCAGCATTGCGGCCAATGGTCGCGCCCGCCGGCCGGATTGATGCGCGGCGTTCGCCCGAATTCACCCGTCGCCACAACCAAAGTATTGTCCAGAAGACCGCGGTCGCTCAAGTCTTCGAGCAATGAAGAAAACCCGTTGTCAAACATCGGTCCCACCAGATTTCCCATGCAACTGATAGGACTGAACGGCGCCGAGCCGTGGATATCCCAAGTAATCTCATTGAAGACGGTTTCAAACATGTTGACCGTCACAAAACGCACGCCATTCTCCACCAGGCGCCGGGCCAGCAGGCAACCCTGACCGAAGCGGTTCATTCCGTATTTCTTCCGGACGTCTTCGGGCTCCTGGTTCAATTCAAACGCGGCGCGCGCTTTGGTGGAAGTCATCAGGGTGTAGGCTTCGCTGAAGGTGGAGTCCATCAGCTTGGCATCCTGGCTGGTTTCAAAGTAAGAGACGGATTGGTCAATCAATTTACGCCAGTCGCGCCGCCGGTCCACGCGCAACGCCGATATGTAATCGGGGGGCAGCATGTCCGGCACTTGAAAGTGGGGATCCGAGGGGTCCGAGTTGAGCACAAAGGGGTCGTATTTCTTCCCCAGAAATCCGGCCGTGTCACCGTGAGGGAGATTGCCTCCAAGCTGGCCGATGGGATACGGCAACAGGACGTTGGTTGGAATAGCGCCTTTGGGACCTTTTTCCTTGCTCAGAACACTGCCGTAGTTGGGAGACTCCAGCCCGCCGCGAAACAGCCGGCCCGTTTGCATCATCTGGCAGCCCGTGTCATGCACGGCGGCGGCCGTATGGTACATAGAACGGACCAAGGCAAATTTATCCGCATGTTTGGCCATGCGCGGAAATATTTCAGAGATCTGAATGCCGCTGACGTTCGTTTTAATCGGTTTGTATGGACCACGAATGGACGCGGGGGCGTCTGGCTTCATATCCCAGGTGTCAAGCTGGCTGGGGCCGCCCACCAGCATCAACTGAATGCAGTTGATATCCTTCTTGGGATCCACCGCCCCCATCGCTTTCATGTCCACGAACTGAGGCAGCGTAAGGCCTAGCATGGCCAGCGCGCCGGCGTGTAGGAAATCACGCCGGGTGACCCCATCGCAGAAATGTACTTTCTTGTCAGCGTCTAGCCTGAACATCGTTCCCTCCATTGCGAAGGGTCCTGCGACACCCAAAGAAAGGTTCGTGGGGCCCGGTGAACCACAGCAGCAGAAAATGAGCAGAAACCTGCATAGCTATGTTACTAGATAGTGGGCTATTAAGAAATGAAAATTTTGATCGGACGGACGGAAGGACCTTGAAGAACCGGCTCAATTGGAAGCCGTCGGCGCCCATCCACGAAAACCTCTTCCAGTTGTTCCAGCACTGCCCGGCGCCAATGGGCGATCTGCGCGGGATGCACTCCGAAGTGCGAACCCAGTTGGTCAGCGTCTTCTCGCCGCGGATCGCCTAGATAGCCACCCGCGCCTTGAACTTGGCACTGTACTGTTTTCGCGTCGTCGTCATCGATCCTACTGGTCTCAACGACTCCGCAGAAATCTTAACTTATTGCCTGGTCCAAAATCCGGGTCCACTATATGACCTCCACAACGACGAGGCGAATTGAATCCCTTACGGCCCATCGTTCTCCCTCTGCTGCACTGCGCTCACCCATTCCTTGACCAGCACCGGCAACCTTTCCAGAACCTCCGATCCAAACAGAACCTCATCCACGTAGCCCATGTGGAGCATGTCAGCGATTCTGCAGAGGTAGGAACGGCCCATTTTCCACCAGGTATCGTAAGCATCCACCATCAAATAATGTTTGACATCGATTCGCTCATGTTCTCGCAACTCTTCCAATTCCATGCCGTCAAGGAGACTCTCGTAGACGCCATCTGCTATCCTGCTTCCGAATGTCGTCGTATAGTAGTATTCCTTAATTTCCCAAACAGCAATCGGATTCACCGTGCTTGGAAAAGCGCCGTCTACCCAGCGCGCCAGTGTACGAAGAGGCGCACCATTGACAGTCACGGATGTGAGTTCTCTGGGGCTGTAGTCGCAGGGCAAGCCCTTTGAGTTCGACTCGATGAGCATATTGATAATGCCTGTGAAGTAGGCCTCTGCTCTCTTTGCTCCTTTTTGCTTGTTTAGAGGCACGTTCCACTTCGGTTTCAGTTTCTTCTTGAGTTCTCGGAAAGTCCTCCGGGCTTTTGCAACATCCATGAGATGCTGACGCGCGATAGCATAGAGTGTATTGGCGCGGTGTTCGAAATATGCAACGAGGTTTGTCCCCAGTTCTGTGGGTTGCTTATCATTGTCCATGACGTGGGAAGTCTTGAGGCCGAGTTCGTCCAAAGCTCCTACAATCCCCTCCAGAGAAGGGACCTTAATTCGTCCGGTCTCCCGGTCCGTATAGCCGATGTGCTGGCTAACGCTTCGGACGTTCGCCCAAAAGTGCTTTGGTTGATTTAGAAATCGCCTGTCTGGTTTCATTCCCGGAACCTTCAAACCTGCGGACGAATTCCTGCAGGGAAAGGCCCACCACTTTGCATATCTCTTGCAGTTCAAGCAGGTCCAACCTTCGTTCACCGCTCTCAAACTTGCTTACGAATGACTGCGACTGTTTCAGAAGACGCGCCAAGTCATCTTGCCTCAGACCTGCTTCTGTGCGAATCTGTCGCAGCAGGTCTCTGAGGCGCCGCTGTTCTGAACTACCCGTGTATCGGGACATTTTAGGAGCAAACTTAAAGCAGCCTTGACTCGTATTCCAAAATAGAATATGTTGTCCTCTACGATTCCCAGAACCTATGAGCCTGCATCGACAGCTTCAACTCCTGACGGACTCACCGACACGAGCATTCTTGCCCGAGACAGGACAACTACTTAAATGGATTGGGAACAAACATCGTTTCGCTCAGGAAATCGTTTCGTATTTCCCCAAGAACCATAGAGTCTACCGTGAGCCCTTTCTTGGAAGCGGAGCTGTCCTCGGCACGTTAGCACCCGAGCGCGGAATCGGATCGGACAACTTCAAGCCTTTGATCGAAATATGGCAGACGCTCCGAGATGATCCAGAGCGATTGAAGCAATCCTATGCGGATCGCTGGAATGTCGTCCTGGGTGGCGACAAAGTCGAAGAATATGAACGAATCAAGGCTAATTACAATGCGAGACCAAACGGTCCAGACCTTCTGTTCCTGAGTCGCATGTGCTACGGCGGAGTGGTCAGATTTCGAAAAGCTGACGGCTACATGTCCACCCCGTGTGGCGTGCATGATCCAATCTCTCCGGCTTCATTTGCCAGAAGAGTCGACGAATGGCACGACCGGACAGATGGGACCACCTTTCTCCTTCAAGAATACAAAGAAGCGATGCAGGCGGCGTGCAGGGGAGACTTGATCTACTGCGATCCTCCCTATTCATTTACCCAATCCATTCTTTACGGAGCCCAATCTTTCGATCTCGCCGATCTTTTTCGTATGATACGGGAGTGCAAAAAGCGTGGTGTATACGTCGCTCTCAGTATCGACGGCACGAAACGCTCCGGCAGCATGGTATGCGATGTCGCTATACCAGCCGGACTCTTTGAAAGAGAGGTAATGATCCATTGTGGGAGGTCCATGCTGAAGCGTTTCCAGATGAATGGGAAAACGCTCGAGAAGGAAGTTGTTCACGACCGCCTACTTCTGACGTATTGACTTTCAACACTCCCGAAGGGGAGCAGAATTCTTATCGACGACGTCGTCAAATCGCTTGAAATTTCGAATTTTGAGCTTCGTGAGCATGATTCTTTGTAGCGGTGGGAAGATGATGCGTCCTGTAGTTTACGCTAATCCCCTCTCAGCCTTTCGCGGTAGGGATGCCGGTTGCCTTGGAGGTGCCGACATGGAAAACATTGCCGGCTCAACCGGCGAAAAAACGTTTAGTCTATGCAACTACTTTCGCGAAGTACGGCGTAAACAGACACTATTGTATTTCAGCAACTACCCGCGCGGCAGGAAAATCATGGCACGGCGCCAGAGAACCCGCCAGCGCTGCCCCCTCGCAAAGCATGAGTGCGTTGGTACGCATCGAGTTTCGTAAGAAAGTCAGCCCACAATCGCTTGGAATCGACACTCGTGATCCAGGTGATTGTCTGACCTTCCTGGCCCGGCTCGAATTTCAGATTGCCGGTCAGCGCCGGACGCGGATAAGTCTGCTGAGCCGTCCATCCTTTCACGTAGGCCAGCGTGATGATGTCCCAGATCACCCAGGGCTTTGAAAAATCATCCTGGCGCAGCGGTTTTACGAACCGGTAGTACCAAGCCTGGAACTCAGCCCAGAGCCAAGCGCCCACTGGACCGTGCTGGCTGATGAGTTGGCGCGCTTGTTCCAGAGTCAACGAAAGATTGGCTCTGCAGACATCGGCGCAACCCACGGTTACGGGAACATCTGAATTCAAGATGACCCGCCAGGCTTTTGGGTCGTTCTCCACATTGAATTCATCCCCACCCTCGGACCAATTTTTGAAGCCCATCGCCACCACGCGAATCCGCCGCGTGATGGTGGGATCCTCCAGGACCGCCGAAGCCACATCGGTGGCGGCGCCGATGGTCAGCACGGTGAGCCGGCGCCTGTCTGAAAAGGTTTTCGAGGCATTCACAATAAAGTCCGCGCCTTCGTTACGCTGCGGGGTCTTGGTATCCTTACAATGGAGAGCTTGATCCTTCGAACAGAGGGGGATGCTCCGCCATATTTAAACGGTTTTCGACTTCATCAACCAGGACCTGATAAGTGTAGTGCGCGGAGGGACGGGGAAGCGTAGGAGCTTGGGCGGAGATGATGCCCAGGACATCAAAGTCCTGAGCGTCGGTGAGCAAATAAGCGATGGCCCATTGGTCGTCAATTTCGTTTCCAACATCGGTCGAAAGGATGACCGGTTGCTTCGCGGAGGCGGCGGAAACTGCAAGAAACAAACTCAGCGCCACCAGAATGGGTGCAACCCAACCAACCTTCATGAGCCTTCTTGGATTCATCAATCCTGATCCTATGGGATTCTTCGTTATGTCCAAATCGCCACAGCCGGTAGGCCATCCAACTGACGGGTTGGCTTATTGGCTCGCCAGTCCAAAACAATAGAGTGTGGAATCATGATCTACCGCAAAGACTCGGCCATCCGCAACGGCCAATCCACTGAAATGGACCCAACTCTTGATCGCATCACCGCTCTGATAAAGCACTTTGCCCGTCCTCGCGTCTAAGGAATAAAGTACCGCATTGTGGGTGTTCTCACTCCGTTGCTGGTCCGTGAGCAGTTTTTGGCCGCTATAAATCACGGCGGCCCCTGTCGTTTGTTGAGTATTTTCGCCCGTCGCCAAAGCAAATATGACGCCGTTGGCAATCGCCACCGGTTCGGGCACATCAAAGTCGCCGGAAATCCAGACGGGATCCAGCGCGGGTTTCTTAGTGGCGGGATTGGTGACCACTTTGAAGGCCATGAGGCTTCCGTGCGGGTGCGGACCATGAGTCAATGGAAATTCAGGCGCCGCTTTTGACGCCGGCCCCCAGATGGGAACATAGAGCCAACGGTTTCCCGCCGTATCCATCCAGGATGAGAGCTCTCCCCAGATGCCGAGAGCCTCGAATTCAAGTTTGTCATTCGCGAGCTTCTGACGGTAGAGCGGCGTCTGGTGGTCCTTCGCGCCCAGGGAATCCGCATTGAGCATATAGAGGACGCCTTCTTTTCCGCCACCGGCGACCAGTCGATAATCACGATAGGGAAACCAAATCAGGCTGGAAGCCGCAATGTCCAGATCGTACTTGGTAAGTTGGCTGAAGTTCAAAGGCGAGTAGTAATCAACAACCTTGAGTTTCCTGGGGCGAACCTCAATCAAGCTGCTGCCATATTCGCTTTTTGACGGGATAAAATCTCCATCACCGCTGGAGGCGTAAATGCGCCCGTCGTCTCCGACAGCGACTCCGCCACGTCCCCAAATCCCTGCCGATCCGGATTTGGATACCAGCAGATCACGGATGACGGGACGGTCGGCATGGTGAAGATCGATCGAGTAGATTCCGGATCGAGATCCGCCACACCCCTGTGAAATAGAAGTGTAAGCGGTCTCCTTCCACAGGTTCAGGCTCCAATTTTTCGAGAAGGGCGGCACGAATTGCACGGGACCGGTTTTGGTCACGCCCGTGCCCAGATCAAGGCCATAGAACTTGCCGTCCGAAGCAATCACGTAAATCAAGTCCCGCCGTTCATCAATCGTAGGGGTGGCGTTGAGATTATTCGGACACAACCACATGCCAGCGTCTTTGGGTAGAACATGGCTTGTAAAGACGCGCGTCCAGATAACCTTCCCGGTTTCTGAATCAATGGCGGTGATATCGTCCGAGCTTCCCGCGACGTAGACCACGGTGCGGATTCCCGCCGGCGTGTTGACTCCGCCGGCCACAACCGGAGCGGTCAGGGCGGTTAGGGATCGAGCCTCATTTTTCACCTTAACCTTCCAGAGGAGCTTTAGACCTGAGACGTTTTGGACATTCAGGGTATCCTCTTCGACCGCCCAGCCGGAACGCTGTGCATCATGTCCGAAGGTCGGCCAATCCCCGCACCAGGCTGCCGGGCATGTCCAGATGATTACACAAACAATGGAAATCAGGTTGATTTTACGGATTTTCTTAATCATCCTCATGAATTGCTTCACCCGCGAGTGTAAAATTCGTGGCGGGACCTCGGACATCCTGCCCATAACCCGGCCGGATCAAACTGGCCGCCGTCCACCGGCGCGACCGCGCTGCGTCTCCTCCGGCGCCGTCTTACGATAGTCCAACACCGATGGCGCGTCCAGCGGAACGTAGTCCTGCGCCGCAGAATTCCCGCCGGGATAGACTTGAAGGCAATTCCCGCCGCACCCGCGCCAAACCGCGGCCCGTAAGAGCCACGCGCGATACCGCGAAAGCCCAACGTAGGAAAACGTTGACCGCGGCTTGCTGTAGCGGCGCTCTATGAGCGCCGGAAATCGTAGAGGATCCAGGTTCGGCGCTCATAGAGCGCCGCTACAGCAAATTGCGCCACTGCCAAATTCTGTGCTGCTTAGTATTACTATGTTAAGTCGTTGGGCGCACCGTCAGGGCATGGCTTTAGCCATGCCGTTGGCGGTGGTCCCGAGATTCGGGCTTTAGCCCCTGAGGCCCTCAGCGGCTAAAGCCGCTTCTCCTTGCCTTGGGATTTGGCATGGCTGAAGCCATGCCCTGACGGTGCCTGATTCAACCTAACAAAGTAATATTAGCCGATGGTCAGACTTCGATCTCTATGTCAGCCGGTAATCTGGCGAAAATGAGTCAGTGCCTGGATACCTGCCACAGCCGAGAGCCCAACTTGCCATTTGCCCGTACCGGGTCTTTCCGAGTCAATTGGTTTGGATGAAGGATGTACCGCCCAACCAGGCTATTGCGGGCCCTGGGAAAGTTGCGCCTCGGGAACCACGGCGCCGCTAATCTCCTGAAGCAGCCGGTCACGTACCGCCTTTTGCATCCGGGCGGCGGCAGCGAATTCTTTTTGAGCCTCATCATGGCGGCCGAGCGCCTGAAGGGCTCGAGCCTTCTCATAGTGGGCGCTGGCGCTGTGCGGATCAAGTTCCAGGGCCTTATTAAGCGCTGCGAGAGCTGTCTTGTATTGATGTCCGTCCATCTCGATCTTGGCCAAACCATAATAGGAGCTGGCGAGGCGCGGATTCAGGCGGAGCGCCTCCTCATAGTAGCGCGCCGCTTCCTGATTCTGGTGGAGTTTGGAGCAGACAGAACCCAGTTCATCGTAGGTAAAGGGCACGTCCGCATCAATCCTCAAGTCCTCAAGAAATTCTGCCTTAGCCCGGTCAAAATCATTACGCCGCCAATAGGCAACGCCCAGGTAGAAATGGACAAAAGGCAGCGAGGGATCAGCCTTGACGGCCTTCTCGAGCTCGATAAGGGCCTCGCCATCCTTTAGCCGGGCGAGTGCGGCTTTCCCCATGAGCAGGTGAAACTCCGGTGTGTTGCCGCCGACTTGGAGCAGACGGGCAACGGCCTGATTTTCAAGCGCGGTTTGCTTGGAGTTCCCCGCCGCAACGCTCAAGACGTAAAGATAACTCATGTCGTTCGACTCGGCCTTCCAAAGAGGCTTTAAGACGGTGACGGCATCCTGGTTGCGGAGAGTGAAAAAGTAGCAGAGGCCCAACAAATATCTGGCCTGCAAGGAGTCCGGTTGATCCCGCAACACGGACTTAAAAGGAGGAATGGCATCATCAAATTCACCTTGCCGGTAGTACGCAAGCCCGATATTCAGGCGGATTCCCGGAACCGACGGAGCCAGTTTGGCCGCGGTTTTGAACTCCTCAAGGGCTGTTGGCCAATCCTTTCGCCGCATGGCCACAACACCCAGGTTGGCATGAGCGCCAGCGTCATTCGGCTCCAGAACCAGAATTCGACGGAAGTCCCTGGCCGCCTCATCCAGGCGGCCTCGCTGGAGAGCTTGCTGACCTTCGATGAAAAGCTGCCGGACTGGTACGGAAAGCTGGGAAGAGTCCCGGCGAGCCGCTTGCGGAGCGGCTATCACAAATTGAGCGAGAACGCCCGAAAAAAAGATAACTCCGGCAGCACGGGCGCACCCGTCGCGGTCCTTTGAGCCTGACTGCAAGGGGGCGGATTGAAACTGCGAAAACCATTTCATGGAAGGATCTGAGCGTAGCTAACCCGGGCGAACCAGTCCCAGCACGGGGAAGGACAGCCCTTGGTTTCCAGGGAAGACATGGCTCACGTGCGGGTCGACGGCGATAGGCAAAATCCTGGCGTCCGCCATTCGCAATGCCAGCCAAAGGGCGCCGAAAAGCTGCGCTTCCCGGCCCAGGCTGCTGAGCGCAAGCTCTGGCCGGGAAAACTCGTTGCGCTCGAGAATCCGGCGAGTGGCTTCGAATAGCACTGGATGGGTTCCCAGGTGGCCGCCAAATACAATCAGTGACGAATTCAAAATAACGCAGACATTCGTGATCGCGTCTGCCAGGAAGCGGGCGGTCTGTTGAAGCACTACTTTTGCCTGCTTTTCGCCACGTTCGGCGAGATCGAAAATTTCAAAAGCTTCAATGCGCCGGGAACGGCCCTTTCCGTCCAGGTCGCCGGACCCGTGAAGGGTTAGCCAGAAATTCCGGATCCCCTCACCGCCGATCACGCTCTCAAGTGAACCCCGCCTCCGCAAAGCCAGCGGGGTTTCGCCCGTGCCCGGAACATACAGATAACCGATTTCACCTGCCGTCCATCCGGAGCCGTGGTAAAGATGCCCGTCCACAAAAATTCCGGCGCCAACACCCGTGCCGATGCTGAGAAAGACGAAGTTCTGAACGCCCCGGGCCCGGCCGCACCAACTTTCACCCAAAGCTGCAAGGTTCACATCATTCTCGACGGTAGAGACGATGCCGCTGCCTTTTTCGAGAATCTTGCGCAGCGGGGCCGATTCCCACTGGGGCGAGAGGATTGGAGCCGAGAGAACGATTCCAGCTCGCGGGTCTGTAATACCTGGAACTCCCGCAGCGAGAGCGAGAATCTTTGCCAGTGGGATTTGGTGGCGGCGCCGGAGTTGCCGGACAACTCCGATAATTTGGCGGGCTACCCTCTCCGGGCTGTTGCGGTCCGGAACCTCGGCCACCCACTTGTCCACCAGATTCCCATCCAAATCCGCCAAACCCACGCGGACCACGGACCGGCCAATATCCGCTCCCACTACATATCCACGGTTGGCATTGAAGCGCAACAGGCTCGGGCGGCGTCCGGCGGTGGAGGGGCCAGGCCCCACGGATTCCACCAAGCCCTTTTCCTGAAGGTAGGAAATGGCGCTTGAAACGGTCGGAGCGCTGAGGCCGGATTGCCGCGCGAGATCGGCCCTGGAGCAAGGGCCGTGCAGACGCAACAAACGCAGAAGTTGACGCGCATTCACTTTGCGCAGAAATTCCGGACGGCCCGGCGAAATTTCCCTCGGGATCAACCCTCTTGCGCTCTGCCGTTTCCCGCTGGGTTTCATCATAGGACCGCTCGCGCCCGGCAAGAACTTCGGCGCTTGCCTGGAAATACTTATACTCTCAATTTACGGGACCGGAGCAGCAAACCGTTCCACGGCCGCTTTGGGCGCTGAGAAAAGCACTAGGAGCGCACGCTCCCCAGAGGCTTCTGGATTTTCATTTCCCGGGCGCCCCCCGCCTCAACTGTCCTTCTCTGGATCATAGCATGGGCGGTGGATTGCCATCCTTTCGACCTTCCTTAAGGTAATGGCGTGGTTTGTTTGCTGGTGCGGTCCTCCCTTCCCCCCGCGAACCTCAAGATTTTGCATGGGACGAAGGATTACGATAAAGGTCCGGTTACGTTGGTAGTGACTCAATTTCTTTGCTGTAGCGGCGCTCTATGAGCGCCGAACTTGTATCCTCAACGGTTTCCGGCGCTCATAGAGCGCCGCCACAGCAAACTGAGTCACTACCGTTACGTTCTATCAATTGACAATACATTTCCATAAACCCATTGACATCGACGGGGCTGAGGTGGTATACGACTATCATTTGTTAGGAACCCTTATTAATTGAGTCTGGATCATTTTACGTCGAACCGGGTAGGGTAAAGCAGACAATAGGAGCGCAACCGGCGGCATCTTGCGTGGAGAACCAGTCCTCCGTCATTTATGAATGGCTGTAAGAGGCGGACTTTTCAGTCCATCTGAAGATCGGGGACCGGGAATCCAACTGCCACGGCGCCGCCATTCAGAATAATTCTCCGGGGTTGAGTCCATCGTCCAAGGGGCCAGGATTCGAGAGGCAGAGAAAAACCAGAGGCCGCTCGATTCTGATTCAATAGCCGGAAATTCGGTAGTGTCTCAGTTTGCTGTAGCGGCGCTCTATGAGCGCCGGAAGGTGTTGATAAATAAAATTCGGCGCTCATAGAGCGCCGCTACAGCAAACTGAGACACCACCGGAAATTCAAAGCCCGGGTTCTGTAAAAAGTTTAAGATATTCCGGGTTTTGGAGTGGGAGGCAGAAACGAGAATAGGTTTTACCAAGGCAAACAGGCAGTGTACTATAGAGTAAACACTTTGTACGTTCGAGGAAGAAGTCGGGCCGCAAATGAGTCATGCCATGCTCAATATTCGGGGCGGCGGTCTTAGGAAACAGTCATTCCCGCGAAGCTTGTTCCAGCGAATGCGGGAAGCGCGAATCCATTGCAATTTGGAGCCAAACTTAGGACACAGTCATTCCCGCGCAAGCGGGAATCCATTGCAATGGTCGGTAGGCTGGCGCCACCGACGACATACCGTGGACACTAAAGAGACGTTAAAAATGACAAAACGAACCGAAAAGAGCGTCCGATTCTCAAAAGGTGGATCCTGTAATCTATTGAAAATCCAGGATGACAAAAATGGTCTGGAAAAGCGAACCGGAGCAAGCGGCTGGACGAAGCAAGGTCTTGGTTACCTGTGACGGCAGGCAAAAGCAGTACGATGCAAAAGATGTTAAAAATGACAAAACGAACCGGAGAAGTTGCTGAAAACAAAGGGTCGGCTCCGGTTCGTTTTGCAAAACGAACCGAAAATGAACATTCCATTCGCAAAATGCGGGTCCTGTAAGCTATTGAAAATCCAGGATGACAAAAATGGTCAGAAAAAATGAACGGGAGCAAGCTGGAGCCAGCAACAGGACAGGGTTGGCCCCAGGTCGAGCCCGTAGTTCAGAAGGTGTGAAAAAATCCGGAAATGTCATGCTGAGCGTAGCGAAGCATCTCGGCATTTACTGAAAACAAAATGCTTAGATCCTTCGCTTCACTCAGGATGACAGGCACGGCGAGTTTATTCACAGGTTCTCAGCATGGGGCTGTGGTCGCTCCATGCCCTCGGCCTTTGCTACCGCGACCAAACCCGGGCGTCACCCGGCAGGGCGACAACCGTCGTCCGCGCTCTGGACGCAAGCCCAAAGGGACTGACTCACTAAAACGCATGGGAAGGAGAAAATATGAAATCATGTTTATTCCGTCTAACTATGGTAATGATTTTGAGCCTGATCTGCGTCACGCTCTTCGGGCAGGACACCTCGTCAATCACCGGAACGGTGCATGACACTTCGGGCGCTGTGGTTCCCGGCGCCGTTGTGAAGGTGACGAACAGCGCCCAAGGCATTGTCAGGACGACGGCGACGGACTCGGCGGGCAGTTATCTGGTGCCTGCTCTGCCGCAAGGCACGTATGACATCCAGGTCACCTCCCAAGGGTTCAAAACCTATCACGCCAGTGGAGTGGTGCTGAACGCCGCGCAGAAGATCCGGGCGGACGTTTCGCTCGAAGTGGGTCAGGTTTCCACTGAGGTCACGGTGCAGGGCACAAACGTTGGGCAGGTTCAGACTCAATCCGCACAGCTTGGGGGCACGGTGACCGGGAAGCAAATTACCCAGCTTGAGCTCAACGGACGGAATTTTACTCAGCTCATTACGCTGGTGCCGGGCGTCAGCAACCAGACCAACCAGGACGAGGGAACGGTCGGCGTCTATGGCAGCGTGGCCTACAGCGTGAACGGCGGACGCACCGAATACAACAACTGGGAGCTCGACGGCGTCAGCGTGATGGACACTGGCAGCAACGGCACCATCAACGTATATCCCAGTGTGGATTCCATCGCTGAAACGCGGGTTCTGACCTCCAATTATGGAGCCCAGTATGGCCAGGATTCTTCGGGCACCATCGTGACGGTGACCAAATCCGGGACCAACCAGTTCCATGGCGACCTGTATGAGTTCAATCGCAACACGGTGTTTAACTCGCGGAGCTTTTTTGACACCACCCGGCCTTCTTACCAGAAAAATGATTACGGATTCACGCTGGGCGGGCCGCTTTACATTCCTGGCGTCTATAACACTCAAAAAGACAAAACTTATTTCTTCTGGTCCGAAGAGTGGCGAAAGGAATTGGACCCTTCCACCTTCAATGTCCAGGTTCCTTCAGTCCAGGAGCGCCAGGGAAATTTTTCCGGTCTTTGTCCCGGGACGGATTGCCCAATTAATCCTGCCACGGGACAGCCGTTCCCTGGGAATCAAGTGCCCGTTGACCCGAATGCCCAGATTCTCCTTGGAATGATTCCGGCCCCCAATTTCGGCAGTGGCGCGCAATCTTTTTTCCTGGATTCGCCCTCCTACCCCACCAGTTGGCGCGAAGACCTGGTCCGCATAGATCAGAACATTTCACCCAAAGTGCGGTTGATGGGCCGCTATATCCACGACTCCTGGAACACGGTCACGCCGACTACGCTCTGGAGCACGGGAAGCTTCCCGACCATCAACACGGATTTTGGCGGACCCGGCGTGAGCATGGTGGCGCAACTTACCGATACGATTTCCCCGACCTTGCTGAATGAATTCATCTTCGGTTACACCACGGACCACATCATCCTGAGCAATACGGGATACTGGCAGCGTCCGGCAAACATGACCATGACGGGGCTTTTCGCCAATGGCTTTGGCGGGAAACTACCCGGCATCTCGATTTGCTGTAACGCTGAGGACGCGGGCGGCGGCGGATTTGGCGAGGACCCGGGGTTTATCAATCCCGCCGCTCCAAATTACAATTCCAATCCTATTTATACTTTCCGGGATTACATGAGCAAGATCAGCGGCAACCACAACCTGACTTTCGGAGCGGATTTTATCGCCTATCAGAAGAACGAGCAGAATGGCGCCACCCCCTCCACACAAGGCTTTTTGACTTTCAGCAACTCCTCCGCCGTGACCACCGGCAATGCCTTCGCGGATATGTTGACGGGCCGGGTTGGTAGCTTCCAACAGCTCAATCAGGAGCTTAAATATTACAATCGCTACAAAACGTTTTCGCCTTACCTTCAGGACGACTGGCATTTGCGGCCCGGTCTGACCATGAACCTGGGCTTGAGATTGGAAATGTTTGGAACCTTCCATTCGAAGTACCCGAACGAATCGAGCTTTGTATCTTCGGCTTATACTGCCGCGAATGCGCCGCAAATCGACGTGAACGGCAACATCACCGGACAGGCCGGAGCGCTGATTCCCGGCATCGGGAATCCCTTTGACGGCTTGGTGACATGCGGAGTCGGCGGCGCTCCACCGGGATGTATGAATGGAAGCCTTTTCAACTTCGCGCCGCGATTTGGGTTCGCCTGGGATCCCTTCGGCCATGGAACCACCGCCATTCGCGGCGGCTATGGAATATTTTACGATCACACCAACGGCAACGAGGCCAACTCTGAATCACTGGAAGGGACGCCTCCCCTGGCGCAGACTCCGACCGTTTACAACACGAACGGGTACACCAACATCGGCGGAAGTGGATTGCTTTTCCCTCTTGGCCTCACTGCCATCGAGCCTCAGATTTACTGGCCCTACGTCCAACAGTGGAATCTGGACGTGCAACACAATATTGGGGCCAATACCATCGTCAGCGTAGCCTATGTGGGCAGCAAAGGAACCCACCTGACAGATCAGCGCAACCTGAATCAATTGCTCCCTGTGCCCGGCTCTCAAAATCCCTTCAGTCCGGGGCAACCCATCACCAGCGCCCTATGCAGCTCCGGTCCGCCTTTCACCGTCAACGGGCAGCAGGTGACCGGCCAGGCCGCCACCAACCTCAGCATCGCCTGCGGCAACAATCCCGATCCCTACCGGCCCGTCACCGGTTTCGGAAATATCACTTTCCTCGAGACCATGGCCAATTCCACTTACAATGCCTTGCAGGTCTACTTGCGCCGGACGGTTGGGGCCTTCAATTTCAGCCTGGCGTATACCTACAGCCACTCGCTTGACGATTCCTCAGACCGTTACGACGCTTCGTTCATTAACTCCTACAATCTGGCAAGCACTTATGCCAGCTCCAACTTTGATCAGCGGCATGTTCTGAACGCCAGCTACGTTTATGACGTACCCTTCTTCAAAGCTCCCGGCCTGGCGCATGACGTGCTAGGGGGCTGGGAAATCTCCGGGATCACCACTTTCCAGACGGGGACGCCTTTCAGTGTGACCAATGGCCTGTTCGGCGACAACGCCGGTGTGGCGAATGGCATTGGTACCGGCTCCTTTCCAGACATCATTGGCAACATCCACGCTGCCCCGGCCCAAACCAATATTCCCGGCATCCTCGGGCCGCTCCTTTACAACCCCGCCGCTTTCGGGGCGCCCACCGGGCTAACCTTTGGAAATGCCGGCCGGAACATCCTATACAATCCATCGATGTTCAATATGGACATGGGATTGTTTAAGGAGATTCCCATCAAGGAAAAAGCCACTATTCAGTTCCGGGCTGAGACTTTTAACGCGCTCAATAATGCCAACCTATATGTCACCCCGCCCGGAGCTGCCGGGAACCTCACGTCCACCGGATGCTACGGCGGCCCGAACAACTCCGCAGGAGATCCCAGTTGCGTTGCCGGCAGCACGTTCCTGCACGCCAATGGCGCGCACCTTGGACGCATTTTCCAGTTTGGAATGAAGCTGATTTTCTAATTCCAATTCCAACTCCTCCTGTCTCCCGGGACCCGGAAAGCAATCGCCAGCTTCCTGAGTCCCGGGTTTCTCCCCGTCGTGAAGGCGTCCTGTCCGGGATTGCGATGAAACGAATGCCGGCCGCCAGAACCGCCGAATTCTCCATCCTTAGTACCACCATTCGCAATTACGGTAACGTATTCTTGCAACGGTCTTCAACAC
>CALCEB010000218.1 GCA_937900045.1 uncultured Acidobacteriota bacterium | reverse complement strand
TCCTGCCAGAGGCGTTTCGGCCGAACTGGTAGATTCTCTCTTGAATTTCAAGAGATTTTTTTAGTTCAAGCGGCCTCCTTGGAGTCGTTGTCTGAAGCGATGGGGTTGCGAGCTTCAGGCAGGCGGAAGAGCTTGGAACCGTCGTAGAGCGGGTAGCGCAGAGTTTCGCCTCTCAGAAACTCTGCGGCCTTTTCATCCTTTGCCAATCCACGAACCGCAGAGCAACGGCCCCGGCCAAGGGCGGGGTCCAATGGCGATGGAAACTTTGCTCGAGGCCTAGGGGGAGTGTAGCATACCGGGAGGTCCAAGCTCGGCAAGCTATAGTCGTTGATACCTTGGTGCCTTCGTGCCCGTCGCAGAGCGTGACTTCGGTTGCGGCTCCGCCGCGTTGCGCTACTCGCTAACAAGCGGCTGGATAAGCATCGATCTGCACTGACTCCCTCTGGCTTGGGCTAGCTCTTTAAGCATCTGGGACCGCCATCTGACTTGACACACCAAAATTCCGGCTCTACGATTTGCTCGATGCCCCTCGAACCCCAAGGCGCCAAGGCTCAGCCGGGCGCATGGTTTTCGACTACGTTAGGGTACGAGGGCGACGGGTGTGCTGAATTTTGCGATCCGCCCGGGCGGGTTCTGGGGCCAGTGAAAGTCTCCGTTAGTGAAATAGGAAAGTGTCAAACGGAAATGGAGGTCCGCTCTGTCGAATGCCCGGGGAGTCAGGATGAACTATGGGGGTTCCTGGCGGGCAAGAGAATCGCCGGCAGCGATGCAGCAATGATTTATCGATATGGCCCGCTCGATTGGAATCGATGTGAAAAGCTGACTGTGGACTGCGCGGAGGGAGTCTTCACTGCCGCAGGCGACATCCGCTATGAATTCTTTGAGAGCCTCGACGACTATACCGTTGGCGGCAGAAAGATTGTATTACGTCCGTACCGATGCCAGTTCGAGTCGAAGTTTCCGGGTGAGACCACCTACTGGGTGCTTCCGCTTTACAACTTCATATCTGCATTCCGCCAGCAATACCCCGTGCTTGACAATCATCCCCTTCGCGTCTCTCCGGCACCTCAAATGCCCCAGAGACCCCCGCAGGATGATGCGGAACCGCACGTGTCAATTCTCAGCCCCTGGAATCCGCTGATCGTTTTCCAGGCAGGAGATTCATTGGGCTTCGTCGAGCCCCTACCGAATTACGAAAAGCTTGCAGACGATCTGCTCAAAGGGCACGCGAAGCATCACATTACTACAATAATGGTCGGATATATCGCGCCGGGGGCGTCCGATTCAATAGGCTTGGAACAATGGTTACCGCTCTGCGCGGAGCACGTGCTCGGGCTCGCAACGGGAGCCTGGGTAGGCGCGCCGTGGATGGAATTTCGGGATGCGAATGGGCGCCTGGTTCGGCGGCTCCACATTCCATCCAAGAGATTCCCCTTTGCCAACGGTCACGGAGCAATTGATGAGTACCTTATGGGGGGAACAGGCAATCTGCTCTCGAAAGCCCTCTCATCAGAACCTCTAAAAGATAATCGCTTTAGAGCTGCGATAGGTTATTCAATTCGAGCCGGGCTAGAACAGTCATTAACCGTAGAGGATAGGATAATGCTCATTGTTCGTGGTATCGAGTGCTTATGCCGTTACCTGCGCCTCAACCGGGAGGATCTTCTGGCTGAGCTCGATCAAATTTCGAGGGGTGCCGTTGAGGAACGCGTCAAAATCGCCGCGTGCGAGGTAGAAGCGATTGTGGAGACGGGACATGATCGTGCGCACCAGTCGAACACCGAGGAGCTGGGCAAGCGGATCGCCCAACGAGTCAGAGAAAGCACGAGCCCCAAGGCGAGAGGCTTTGGTTCGTCAGTTGTCGCGCTTCTGAATCACTATGGATTTCCGGACAAGGATGTCGCGGAAGCCTATTACACATCGCATCCGGAGTTGGAAAATGGCAAATGGCCCAAGCGACTGACCAAGTACCGCGCCAGCGTGTTCCACGAGGGGTTTCTTGGAGATATGGCCGAGGCCAGAGATGCTTTCCGTATTTTCACCCACCTGCATGATATTCTTCTGCGCTGCATTCTGAAGGAGTTGGGTTATGCGGGAGATTACCAGCCCGTAACAATTCATGGTCGCTGTCCAATGCCTGTGGATTGGGTGAAATCAAATACCGAACCAGCAAACTTGGGCTACGATGAAGCCTTCAGGCAGTTCACGTAGCTGCTTGGCGTTCCGCACTGAGCAGGTTTGCGATCTCGTCATTGCGCCGGGACGAGAGATTACAATATTTGTCGCCCCTTTTTTCCTGCACGATGATAATGCCAAAAGAGCATGGAACAATCTCCTTAGGAGGACAACGATGAAGGGAGGAGCATTCGCCTTGGTGTCTCTGTTCCTTTCAGTTAGCTTATTGCCTGCCACACCACCGGTGCGAAGCTCCGCTAGAGCGCAAATCACCGCACTACTTGATGGTCAAGTCCAAGCCTGGAACAAGGGTGATCTGACCGCTTTCGTGAAAGGCTATCGGCAATCTGACCAGACGGAATATGTGGGGGCAAACGGCATCGTTCAAGGATGGAAAGCGATTCACGAAAGATACCAGCGGACCTATCAGCACGGTAAATCCATGGGCAGGCTGGCGCAGACATCGCTTTCTGATGTCTGCGAACATGGCTGCTCAATCCTCATTGGGTAGATCATCTTCGGCAGCGTCGATGGCCGAAATGAGGCTGTTCAGTTTCGCTTTCAAGACTTCCGAGGCCACGGCTATCTCTGCCAGGGCTTCCAGATAGGTCTCGCAGCCTCGCTCCAGGCTCAGCAGCTTTTGCCGAAGCTTCCCAAGCGGCTTAGAACATTCGACGGCCTCCTTCACAAGCCATTCGATCGTGTCGAGCGGCGGCGCTTCTTTAGCGAGTCTGGTTTTCATAATCTCTTACCACTTTCTGTCCAATCGCCGGATGAGGCGCGCAATCTGTTCTTTTCACCCGGCGATTTCGTGTTGCCAGAGTGCGATTCGCTCTTCGTTGGGGTAAGGTTTCGAGCGAGCTCTCTCGATTTTGTTCTCATGTTCGTCGATCACTTGGCGCAGCCCCTCGATACGCTTCCTGATCTGTTTGTTTCGACCCATCGGACAAACCCATATTAGCACTGAAAAATGCTTTTAATGGCGCAAGCCGGTATGGCAGGGCACGCCTCTGGCCACTTCGCCTGGCTCAGTGTAGGCTCTGCGGCTTTGGCACGCCGGGCGCCGCACTTCGTCGGGCTTTGTCAAAGCAATCAAGGCAATGAAAAGGCCACAGGGCTTGAGGATCGAGCCCTTCGCTACCAGCCTTCTTTCTACCCGCCGGCCTTTCGCGGCGGGATAAGCCCAAGTTCAATCAAAAAGGTGATTGACCACGGTTACAGACCGTCCGACCTTGATACGGCGTATACACTCGATACAAAGCTCTTTTTCCACTAACTACCCCGAGCCTTTGGTTAGAATGGCACGGTCTGGAATAGCGGGCTTTTAACCGGCGACGACCTCCGGCAGGTCCCGGGCGGCGTGGAGGGACCCAAAACTAAGGGAACGAAGCTAGAATGTATATGAAAACAAAGGATCGGTGTTTCGGAGCACACGATCAAGTCCACTGAACCCTTGTAAGTTATTCATAAATTTAGCTTTATCTTTCTAGGACAGGCGAACTCAATTTAAGCTATTGATAATAAAAGATATATATGCCTGTTGGGGAGATCAGCGGGGCAGGCGGGTTCAATCCAAGCTTGGCTGGAGCTTATTGCGGCGCACATGCCTGCTTGGAACCCTCGGTGGCCACGCTTGGCGTCCGGACACGGCGCAACAGCGCCCTTGCCGAGTACACGGCGAATCCCGCCATGATGATCAGCGCGCCAAAAGTCAGGCCGTCCATTCCAAGCACTTGTTCCGCCTCACTGTGAACGATGGAGAGAGTCAGCAGGAGCACGGGAAACACGCCCACCAGGATGGCTCCGGCAAGTCCGCCGGGCACGCGAAATTCGCGGGGAAGGTTCGGCTCGCGGATGCGCAACACGGCCAAGGTGATGAATTCGAGCGACAGGCTGGCGCCATAGAGCATAATATCCAGCGTCACGAGGCGTTCAAATCCAAGCCCCAGGCACAGCGCCCAGCCCGTGGCGCAGACCAGGATCGCCACCCACGGCACGCGAGTCTTGGGATGTACCTTGGCGAAAATGCGCGGCAACATGCCGTCCTGGGCCATGGCCAGCGGCAGGCGCGAATAGCTCATCACCAAGGCGTTGAACATGCCAAAGCCGCTCATCATCCCGCCCAAAACAAGAGCGACGCGCAGCCAGTTGCCGGCCATCAGGCCCGCCAGATCGGCCCAGGAACCGGTCTCAAAGGCGGAGGAAGGCACGCCCGTGATATACACCGCAATGACGGGAAGAATGTAGGTGAGCGAAACCAGGACGACAGCGGCAATCATGGCTCGCGGATAGGTCCGTTGCGGCCGCTCGACCTCCTGGGCGATGGTGGAGGCGTTATCCCAACCCATGTAGTTCCAAATGGCGATCAGCGTGCCGCCGAGTAGTCCTACGGTCGAAGTCACGGGAGCCGTGTGCGCATGGACCAGCCTTCCCGCCTCGAATGGGGCCAGCAATACGATCAGGGCAAACGGGGCGGACAATAGAAAGAAGAGCCAGAGGGAAGTGATGCCCACCAGCCGGATTCCGGCAAGATTCAAAGCAGCGCACGCTACCACCACGAACAGCGCCGCCATCACTCCACGATGGCCCACCGCGAACCACGGCGCCAAGCGAGTGAGATAGGCCACGAACAGCGTGGGGTAGATCGCCATGTCGAAGATACTGGCCACCAGCGACAGCCATGCTTCCTGGAATCCCCAAAAATTGCCCAACCCGCGCCGCACCCAGGCGTAGTAGCCGCCCTCGGCGGGCAAGGCGCTCGCCAGCTCGCCGATCATAAACGCCGTTGGCAGGCTCCAAAGGACGGGCGTCAGCACCAGGATCAGAATCGCCAGACCGTAGCCCGCCCCATGAACGATATCCTCTGTTCCGTAGGTTCCACCGGACACCATGAAGAATGTGGCGGCAACGAGAGGCCAAAGGGTGAGCTTGGCGATGCTGGTCTTCGCTTTGGGGAGGGCTTGCGGCTGAAGCTGGGCAGGCAGTGAAAGCGTGCTCAATTCTCTTCTCTTCGTCCTCCTGGGTAGTGGCCGCCCTCAGGCCGCAAAATGTGGGCTGGTATTTGCAATATACAAGTTTTCCAGGGTCATGCAAGAAGAAAGTGAGGCGCAGGAGCAAAATTCTTGCCCGGCGTCCGCTGGGCAGGCTACTCGCCTGCAGTTTCCAACCGGCGAGGACCCGACGGTTGGAACGGCTCTACATCCCGTCGTAACGCGGGCCGCCGCCCCCTTCAGGGCAAACCCAGGTGATGATCTGGTAAGGGTCGGCAATGTCGCAGGTTTTGCAGTGGACGCAATTCGAGGCATTCACCTTCAGGCGCCTGCTGGCGCCGCCAGGAGCTTCTTCCATTTCATAAACAGCAGCGGGGCAAAAATACTGGCAGGGATTGCCGTATTCAATAACGCATTGGTTGTTGCAGATGTTGGTGTCCGCAATGTGCAGATGAGAAGGTTGATCCTCCTCGTGATGTGTGGCGGAGTGGTAGACGTCGGCGAGCTTATCAAAGGTGAGTTTGCCGTCCGGCTTCACTCGCCCGGCGGGCCGCCCGTCTACTTCCGCAAGCTTCTTCATGTGTTCGTGATCCGGCCGGGAAGGATAGCGCGCCCGTAACCCGCGCCCGCCGGAAATGAATTGAAGACCCGCGTCCACCATGCCAGCATAAAATCCGCGATCGAAGGCTTGGTGATAGTTGCGCACCTTCCATAACTCTTCCTGCACCCAGCTCGCCTGCCACAAGTCTTCAAAATGATTCATCGTCGCAGCGGAAAAGTCATTTTTTACAAGCGCCGCAAACGCGGCTTCCGCCGCCATCATGCCGGTCTTCATCGCCAGATGGATGCCCTTCAGCCGCTGCGAATTCACGAACCCAGCGGAGTCTCCGGCGATCAGGGCGCCGTCGGTTGCGGTGCGCGGAATCGAGAAATAGCCGCCTTCGGGAATGGTCTTCGCGCCGTATCGCACCATCTGACCGCCTTTGAGCAGCCGCTTCATCCAGGGATGCGTCTTCCATCGCTGAAAAGCATTGTGACCATCAAAACTCGGGTCTTCGTCGTTCAGCCCTGCCACCAGTCCCAAAGATAGCCGCGTGCCGGATACGGCGTAAATGAATCCGCCGCCGAATTGGCGCGAGTTCAGCGGCCATCCGGCGGTGTGGATCACCTGTCCAGCCCGCACGCGCCCGGCTGGAATATCCCACAACTCCTTCACACCGATGGCATAGGTCTGCGGATTGCGGTCGCGAGCCAATCCCATCCGGCTCACCAGTTGTTTGGTCAGCGAGCCGCGCGGGCCCTCTGTGAAAATGGTCACCTTGGCGCGCAGATCGTAACCCGGTTGGAAGTTGGGTTTGGGTTTGCCGTTCTTGTCAATTCCCTTGTCATCCGTGCGCACACCCGTCACGCGCTCGCCCTCGTAAAGCACTTCCATGCCCGCGAAACCCGGAAACAGGCTTACGCCTTCCCGCTCCACCAGCCCGCCCAGCCACTTGGTGAAGCGGTTGAGGGAGATGATGTAATTGCCGTGATTGTGAAAGAACGGAGGATTGATGGGGAACTTGAATTGGCGGCCAGAGGTGAAGTAATAGACGGTGTCGTTCGTGACCGAAGACTCCAGCGGCGCGCCCTGCTGCTCGAAATCCGGGACCAGTTCGCGCAAGGCGCGCGGATCGAGCACGGCCCCGGAAAGGCTGTGAGCGCCGATCTCCGCCGCCTTTTCCAAAACGTAGATGTTCTCCGCGCTGAAATGGGGCACAGACGAGCGCCCCGATTCCGCCTGCTTGTTGTGCGCCTTGAAAAGCTGGGCTAATCGCAGCGCGCAACTGAGTCCTGCCGGACCCGCGCCCACAATCAGCACATTGGTTTCAAGAGTTTCGCGCTCAATGGGAGGCATAGGAGCCGTTCAGGGCACAATCACAATTGATCCGGGTAAAGCGCAATCTTGCTCACAGGGCAGGGTCGCACCATAGTGCGCGTGGATCATCCCGGGAAATGCCTTTGGACTGGCCCTGGCGCCGTTTTCAAGAGGGAGATTTCACCACACTATTGCGGCAAACCGGACATCTGTTGCTTCAGGATGTCCGCCAGGTACGAGTCACTGGCGAATTCCTTCTGCATCCGCTCGTAAATCTGGCGAGCCTCGGCCGGCTGGATGGGCCGGTAAGCATCGGCCAGCGCCAACATGGCGGTTGCCTTAGGCACGCTGGAAGCAGGGTGTGCCGCCAGGTCCTGATAAATCTTCACAGCCTCGTTCAGCTTTCCAGACTTTGCCAATACTCCCGCCAGAGCGAACCGGGCCAGCGCCCGGATTTGGCGGTCGGAAGCGCCGGTCGCGGCCTGAAGAGTCTTGATGGCGGAGGCGCTATCGCCCAGCTCGGACTGGCAAATTCCGATGTGATATCGCGCAATCTCCGCGGCGCGCTGGCGCGGGTATTTCTGCACGACCTGGTTAAATTGTTCAATGGCCTTTTTGTACTTGGCGTTGGCGGTAGGAAAGCTTGCCTGGCCTGGCGCCAGGGCGTCGGGGGCTGCCGCTCCGACGTATGCGTGGAAGGTGGTGAGAGCGTTGCCCAACAGTGTGTTTGCCGCCGCTTCCTGGTTCCGGCTGTAAACTCTCCAGCCCGCCACCGCCCCAATGATGACGAGCGCAGCTACCACTGCCGCAATCAATTCGCGGTAGTGTTCGCGCGCGTAGTCTTGAATGGCCTCGTAGGTGGATGTAAACTCATCCTGCTTCAACTCTTTTCGCGTCAGTCCTGCCACAGATTTTGCTCCTTGAGATTAACCCCATCAATATGCTATCAGCCCACTTGCCATGCGTCAAATCGAGGAGCAGTGCTACAGTTGGAGTGCTGTAGCGGCGTCTATAACGGCGTCGGCTCTGTCAAGGGACACGTATCCGGTG
>CALCEB010000217.1 GCA_937900045.1 uncultured Acidobacteriota bacterium | reverse complement strand
TCTACACGCGTAAGATCGTCGGCAGCGTCAGATGTGTATAAGAGACAGAACCAATGGAGCCAGGCTTCGTTGAATTATCCGGTTACCACCGGCGACCGGCTCTACACGGATCAGGGCGCCCGCGCCGAAATCGAAGCAGGGCCTTTCTCGGTGCACCTATCCGAAACCACGGACCTCACTTTGGCCAACCTGAATGACCAGATCATGCAGCTTGGATTGGGGCAGGGTATTATCGGTGTCAGCGTTTTTGCATTGCCCAATGGCAATACGGTGGAGGTCGATACGCCCAACGGCGCTCTCACGCTGCTCTCGCCAGGAAGCTACCGGGTGGAAACGTACCCCAATGACGGCTCCAGCCTCGTCATTGTCAATCGCGGCAGCTTGCAAGTCACGGGCGGAGGCGCCAACCAGATGGTCGAGTCCGGGCAAGCCGTCAAGCTCAGCGGGACCGGTCCCATCCAGGTTCAGTTTGTTTCACTTCCCGGGCAGGATAGCTTTGACGAATGGTGCGCCAGCCGCGACCGCCGCGTGGAGTCGTACCGCCATCCTCAGTATTTCAGCCCCGATGTTGCCGGTAGCGAGGACCTGGATGCCTACGGCAGTTGGCAGATGGTCTCGCAATATGGCCCGGTGTGGTATCCCGGCGGTGTACCCGGAGGCTGGGTTCCTTACCGCGATGGCCGCTGGGCTTGGGTTTCACCGTGGGGTTGGACTTGGGTGGAAGACGAACCTTGGGGTTGGGCTCCTTTTCACTATGGCCGCTGGGCGATGATTGGCGCCCGGTGGGGATGGATGCCGGGTCCCGTAGCGATCATGCCGGTCTACGCCCCGGCATTTGTGGCGTTCTTGGGTGGCGGTGGATTTGGCATCGGCTTGAGCGCCGGAGCGCCGGTGGGTTGGTTCCCGCTCGGGCCTCGCGATCCTTTCTTCCCGTGGTATCACTACGGCCCCACGTATCTGCGTCAGGTTAACATCACCAACATCCGCAACGTCACCAACATCAATAACATCATCAACGTCAGAAACATCAACAATGTCCACTACGCTTATGAGCGGACTGCGGTGACTGCTGTATCCTCAACGGCCTTCCGCAGCGGACAGCCTGTTGCCCGGCAAATCGTTCGGGTTACGCCGCAACAGATTGCCAGGGCACAAATCATCCCCCACCCTTTTCTGAACCCCACTTCCACGGCCACGCTCCCGGGAAGGCAAGTCGCGGCGCCGCCGGTCCGCGCTGTCAGGTTCACCCGGGCAGTTCCGGCAGGGCGCGAGATTGCTTCCCGCCCGCCCTCTCCAGGCCCGTATTCGCGCCCGCCCGCCACGGTTCAGAATTCAAGGTCGCCGGTGGAGCGGCAGTCTTCCCGCCCACCGCTGATTACTCGAAACTCATCGCAAAGGATGGCGGCTCCCCGGCCGCCCAATAACACGCCGAGGTTCATCACTCGAACTCCTCCGCCTCCGCGCGCTTTGCCGTTCGCCGTACGCCGTCAGGCGATGCAGGAGCACCCCGGGCGGCCGCTGGAACCGGAGCAGAGGGCGAACCTTCGCGCCGGGCGGCCCGCCGGTCCGATGCGTGACCGCGAATTTCCGCCGCACCCTCAACCGGCTCAGCGCGGGAATTCTTCCCGCCCGGCCAAACCCGCGGAGCAGCGGTAAACCGCGCTGGGAGTCCCTGAAAATGAACGAAAGTAGGGGCGCATTTCCAAGCGCCCCTATTTTCCCCAAGGGTCTCGATGCTCGCCGCTTTCCGCCATTTACCATTTCGGCAAATTCTGCATCAAATGAAAAGAGGTTTTGCCTTCCCTGTGGAGGCAGAAGCGCGCGCAGAGGCGGCTTAATGATGATTCATGATGTTTCTGTCCATGCCGGAAAGAGCACGGTTTCGACCCCGCCGAAAGTGGGGCTTCATAACTTTCCCCTGGTTCGCGTCCGGTCTTTTGGTATAGCGCCAGCTTTCGGGCCGGCATTTTAGGGCTGCGCCACACTGGAGTTCGGCGCTACAAAGCAAAATGAGTCAGCGCCGCTCGTCCGCGAGACTCACAGGCCTCCGAGGCAGTGGTGGCGGGTCAAGTCCGGCCGCTACGGCAAATTGCGCCACTACTGGTAGTGGGTCTTTGACGGTTCGGACGCTGTTATGGCATACTTTTTTAAGATAGGGAGATAGTAACTTATGACATGCAAGCTGGGACGGCGGCTCGGGCTGACATCAGCCATATTTGCTTTTGTAGCATCGGGGCTGATGGGTTTCCAAAGCCCGGTCAATAACGTTTCGCAGGAGCCAACGCCCACGCAGCCAGCCGGCAAGTCCGCGCCGGAGCCTGACCATGCCGGCTCTTACTACCACTTCATGCTGGCGCGCCGGTATCAGGAACTCGCCGGAATTTACAGCCGCGCCGACTTCGTGGACAAGGCCGTTCACGAATACCAGGAGGCTATTGCCGACGATCCCGACTCGCAATTCCTGAAAGTAGAGCTGGCCAAACTTTACTGGCGAGTGAGCCGCGTGGGTGACGCCGTGCGGGAAGCCCAGGAAGTGCTGAGCGCCAATCCCAGCAACCTCGAGGCGCACAAGCTGCTCGGCAACATCTATTTGCGCAATCTGGGCGATAATCAGACCGCCACCAAGGCGCAGGATAGTCTGAAGAAAGCCATTGAGCAGTATGAGACCATCACCCGCCTGGACCCGAAGGATGTCGATTCTGAGGTCCTGCTCGGCCGCCTTTATGGTCTTGATAAGCAGCCGGCGAAAGCCGAAACGGAATTTAAGAAGGCCCTGGGGTCGCAGCCCAATGCCCACGGCGCGGCGACTTATCTGGCGCGCCTTTATATGGACCGGGGACAATACAACCGTGCCCTCGATGTGCTGAGAAAGATTCCGCCCAGCCAGCTTGACTTGGACAGCCTGGCTATGATGGGGCAGGCTTATTCCGAGCTACAGCGGTATAGCGACGCGCTAAAAAGCTATCGCGCCGCTCTCGATCAGGATCCCGCCAATCAGGACTTGCGCCGCGCTTATGCTGACGCCCTGATGCACTCCGGAAAAACCGATGAAGCCCGGACCCAATTCCAACAATTGGTCAGGGACAATCCGCAGGATAGCGTCTCCTACCTTCGTCTGGCCCAGATTGACCAGACAGAAGGACATTTTGATGACGCCAAGAAGGAACTGGATAAGGCCAAAACTCTGGCTCCGGAAGATCTGGAGGTTGCCTATCAACAGGCCATTTTTGACGACGCCATGGGAAATGACGCCGGGGCCATCCAGATTCTCCAAGGCATGTTGAAGAAAAATGGCGGCGATGAGGCTGCGAGTACTGAGGCGGAAAACAACAACAAAGCCATCCTGCTGGAGCGCCTCGGCCTGATTTACCGCAATCAGGAAGAATACGGTCAGGCGATGGATGCGTTTAATAAGATCGTAGCCCTTGGCCCCAACCAGGCGCCGCGAGGGGAGAGCCTGATCATTGAAACTCTGCGCTTAGAGAAGAACCCGAAGAAGGCGATGGAGGAAGCCAATCGGGCTGTAAAACAATATCCGAAGGACCGTTCGTTGGCCATGCTGCGCGCCTCCTTGCTCGGCGAACAAGGACACGTGAACGAGGCCACCGGAGTGCTGAAAGGAATGCTGAACGGCTCGCCCCATGACGCCAGCGTGAAACTGGCGATGGCCCAGATTTATATGACCGCCAAACAGTACGATCAGGCGCAAGCTACCGTGGAGGGCCTGCTGCAGCAGAAGATGGATGCTTCAAACCAGGAATACGCGCAGTTCCTGCTGGGTTCAATCTACGAGCGGCAAAAAAATATCGACGCGGCGGAGCAGCAGTTCCGGAAGGTTCTGGCGACGGACCCCTTGAATTCCGAGGCGGCGAACTACCTGGGCTATATCCTGGCCGACCGAGGCATTAACCTGGATGAATCGGTAAAATACATTCAGCAGGCTCTGAAGCTCCAGCCGAATAACGGTGCTTATCTGGATAGCCTGGGCTGGGCCTATTTCAAAATGAAGCGGTTCGATTTGGCCCAGCCTCCGCTTGAAAAAGCTGCCACCTTGCTTTCCTCAGACCCCACCGTGCTTGACCATCTCGGCCATCTCTATCTGGCAATGGGCAAGAAAAAGGAGGCCGCGCAGGAGTGGGAGCGGGCGCTGAAAGAGTGGCCCAAGGCGGTCGATTCGGACTTTGACGCTAAGCAAGCCGCGCAGCTTGAGAAGCAGCTTAAGACGCTCAAGCACCATCTTTCGGACTGACGTAGGGGCGGGCCTTATGCCCGCCCGTGGACTGCAACGGCTTCGCTCCTGATATCCTGGCCAGTGTGATTGCCTTGAGGCCGGCTGCGGGCGCGCACAAGGCCCGCCCCTACCGCTTGAACAAATCTCTATTTACGCAGGGCTTAGCGGCCTGACTTCTCCTTTGAACCGATCCATCCGCCTTCGCGCTTTTGCCAAGATCAACCTGGGCCTGAAGATTCTTTTCCGCCGCCCGGATGTCTATCACGAAATCCGCACGATTTATCAAACCTTGCGCCTGCATGACAATTTGACCCTGATGGTCGATCCGCGCGGTCGCGGCATTCAGGTGGTCTCGAAGGGAGAAGATGTCCCTTCGGGCCGTGATAACTTGGTTTACAAAGCCTGTGCCCAATGGAAGCGTGCCGCCCGGTTCCGGGGGAGAATTGAAGTTCAGATCGACAAATTCATTCCTGCCGGAAGCGGCTTAGGTGGCGCAAGCAGTGACGCTGCAGCAGTTCTTGCCGGGTTGGAGCAATTGACGGGCTGCAAAATGGACCTGGCGAAGCGGTTTGCCCTCGCCTCCGGCCTTGGCTCGGACGTTTCATTTTTTCTATTGGGCGGCCGGGTGCTCGGCTGCGGCAGGGGTGAGGAAGTCTATCCTCTGGAAGATTTCCCCGCCGCCGAATGTCTGGTAGTCTTTCCGGGATTCAAGATGCTGACGGTGGATGCCTACCAGCAGGCGACTGCCGCATTGACAACGGGGAAAGAACCGAATAGAATCGGTAGTTTCGGCGTGTGGTCACAGCGACCCTTGAACAAGTGGGGACCGGCCGAAAACGATTTTGAACGCATCGTTTTCGCAAAGTGGCCAGAACTGGGGCGCTTGAAGAGCCAGCTCATCCGGGCCGGAGCCGAAACTGCATGTTTGACGGGCAGCGGGTCAGCCGTCTACGCAATTTTTGATTCCCCCGGAAATCTTCTTCAAGCTGCGCGGAATGTCCCCCAGGGTTGGCGGACATTTCACACTCAGACGCTCAACCGTAAAGCTTATCATCGCCTGTTGCTGTAGCGGGGCTGTTCTATGAGCACCGAAGGTGTCCTGTAGCGGCATCTCCGACCGCCGGCCTTAAATTCTAAGGGATTTTCGGCGCATAGGGAGCGCCGCTTGCAGCCGTGAGATTGTAACGCTATTGCGGGACGGCAAACAGCAAAACAGCGCAGAGTTCACTGGGAGGTCGTCCAGAGGTAGGACACATGCCTTTGGAGCATGGAACCCTGGTTCGAATCCAGGCCTCCCAGCCAAGCTTGAAGAAGGAGGGGCCGGAGACGTCTTGAACGGACGAAAGATGGTAGCGAGAAGCTCAAGCGGCTTGAGAGTCTTCAGCGGAAATGCGCATCCGGCGTTGGCGCGGGAGATTTGCAAACACCTGCACGTTCCCGAAGGGAAGGTGCAAGTCGGCCGTTTTCCTGACGGCGAGGTGCGGCTTCAGATCTTGGAGAACGTTCGCGGCATGGATGTTTTCGTGGTCCAGCCCACCTGCCGCCCGGTGAATGATAGTTTGGTGGAACTGCTCATCATGATGGACGCCTTCCGGCGGGCCTCTGCCGACCGTATTACCGCCGTGATCCCTTTTTATGGCTATGCCCGGCAGGACCGCAAGGACCGGCCCCGCGTGCCCATATCCTCCAAATTGGTCGCGGATCTGGTGACTTCAGCCGGAGCCAACCGGGTGCTGGCGCTGGACCTGCACGCCGGACAGATTCAAGGGTACTTCAATATTCCCGTGGATCACCTGTATGCCACTCCGGTAACCGTGGATTATTTCCGGCGGCTGAAGCTGAAGAACGTGGTGGTGATTTCGCCGGATTCGGGTGGCGTGGAGCGGGCGCGGGCGTTCGCCAAGCGGCTTGATGCGCCCCTCGCCATTATCGATAAGCGCCGTGAAGACGCTCACACCGTGGAAGTGATGAACGTCATCGGCGCCGTAGCAGGCAAAACCTGCTTGATTGTGGATGACATGATCGATACCGGCGGCACCCTGGTGCGCAGCGCGCAGGCGCTGCTCGAAAACGGCGCCAATCAGGTCTATGCTTGCGTCACCCACGGGGTTTTCGCCGGCGATGCGGTTGAGAAAGTAGCCTCTTCTCAACTGAAACAACTGGTGATTACCAATTCCATTCCCCTTTCCGAAGATGGACAGCATTGCAAAAAGATTAAGGTGCTGAGCGTGGCCAGCCTCCTGGCCAAGGCCATTCGCTCGATTCATGAGGAAACGTCTGTCAGCAAGCTATTTATCTGAGCCTTCGGTTTGCAAGAGTGAGACTGCACCACGATCGAATTTTGAGAATTGAGGAAATGAATTCATGAGTCAGATGACCAAAGTAGAAGCTACGCCGCGCGAGGATTTTGGAAAGAACGCATCCCGCAGGCTGCGCCAGGCCGGGCACGTTCCGGGTGTGGTTTATGGCGGCGACGCTCCGGCCTTGCCAGTGACCTTGAATCCCCGTAACCTTTCGCCGGTCATCCACTCGGAGGCCGGCCATACTGCGATTCTCTCTCTAGAGATCGCCGGCAAAGAACCTACGCGGGTGATGCTGCGGGATTGGCAGGTTGACCCCGTTCACGGCGAACTTCTGCACGTAGACTTGGTGCGCGTCACCAAGGATACCAAGCTGAAACTGAAGATTCCGGTGCACGTCACCGGCGAGGCTCAAGGCGTGAAGGTCCAAGGCGGCATTTTTGAGTTCGCGCTTCGAGAAGTGGAAGTGGAGTGCCTGCCGGATGACATTCCGGATTCCGTCACGGTGGACGTGACCGAGCTTACCATTGGCCATCACCTTCGCGTGGCCGATCTGCCTTTTGGCCCGGGAATCAAGGTACTCACCGACCCGGGCCGTGTCGTGGCGCACGTCGTGGCGTTGAAGATTGAGGAGGAGGCTCCTGCTGCTGAAGCCGCCGAAGCCGCTCCTGCCGAGCCGGAGCTGATCCGCAAGCCAAAGGCTGAAGAGGAGCCCGAAGAAGCGGAAGGAAGCTCAAAGAAGAAGGAAAAGGAGAGCTAATATTACAACACGCGAAGCAATAAGTCGGCGACGATCATTCGCTGTAGCGCCGCTCTATGAGCGGCGAAATACGCCGGTCGCAGACCGGGCTCTACTTCGTTGTGTATGAGTCGGCTGGGAGCCTCGTCAGGGCATGGCTTCAGCCATGCCGTTGGCGATGGTCCAGAAATTCGGGCTTTAGCCCCTGAGGCCCTCAGCGGCTAAAGCCGCTTCTCCTTGCTTTGGGGTTTGGCATGGCTGAAGCCATGCCCTGACGGTGCCTGATTCAACCTGACAAAGTAATGCTAATCGGTGGTTACCTGAGACGGATAGCAACATGAAAAATGAAGAAATGAACCTGGCATGTTGTTGAAAATACAGTAGATACCTATGGAAAACTTGCGAGGCGAAACGGAGAATCGTGAGTATCTCCCCGGCGGAAGCAGGAGCAGCGGCACCGTGGCAATCGCCAGCCCTCGGGTGGCCACAAGGGCGCCCCTACGCTGACTGCTGACCGCTATGAAGCTGATCGCCGGCCTTGGCAACCCTGGCTTTGAATATGTTCTGACGCCCCACAACCTGGGTTTCATGGCTGTGGACCGGCTGGCCGGGGATTTGGGACTTGAGGTGGCCCGGCCGGAGGCGCAATCGCTGATCGCGCGCGGCCGCTGGGAAGGTCACGAGGTCATTTTGGCCAAGCCGCAGACTTTCATGAACTTGAGCGGCCAGTCTATCGGGCGCCTTTTGAACCGGCATGAGATTGCGCCCGAAGATCTCCTGGTGTTTGTGGATGAACTGGATTTGCCGCTCGGCAATTTGCGGATCCGGTCCAGCGGCAGCGCCGGAAGTCACAACGGTTTGAAATCGATCATCGGTTCGATCCAATCGGACCGCTTCATTCGCATCCGCATGGGAATCGGGCCGGATCATCCGGTCGCGGACCGCGCAGCATGGGTGTTGAGCCGCTTCCGGAAATCGGATCTGGAAGCGGTGGCGGATATGGTGGAGCGCGCCGTGGAAGCTGCGGGCGTGATTCTTAAAGATGGCATTCAAAAGGCAATGAACCGCTACAACCAGCGGGTTCAACAGCCGGAATCGTGAGGTTTCATGCGCAAATACGAAGTGATTTTTATTGTTCGGCCCGATCTTCCGGACGAGGAAATTGAAAAACTCATCGCCCATATGGAGACCTTCGCTACGGAAGCCGGTGGCAAGATCGAGAAGGTCGAGAAAATGGGCCGCCGCCGGCTGGCATACCGCGTGGAGCGCCAGCGCGAAGGCTTCTTTGTCCTCTTCGTGCTCGAAGGCAGCGGTGATACGGTGAAGGAGCTCGAGCGGCGGTTGAAAGTGACGGACACCGTGATCAAATTCATGACCGTTCGCGTCGATGAAGAATTGAAGCACGCCGCCAAGATGAAAGTGATTCGAGAGAAGAGAGCCGCCCGGCGGCCCGCGGCAAAGCCAGCCTCAGCGCCGCCGCCCGCTGCTCCCCTTGCCCCCGTTGAGCCTGCGGCCCCCGCTGAGGGCGCTACCGAAAGCCAAAGTTAAAAGGAGTCGATCGTCATGCCCCCAACCCGAAGAACTTACAAGCCCGAAGGCCGTAGCGGCAGCAGACCCTCCAGCGGCAGCCGGCCCTCTAGCGGCACGAGACCCGCCGGAGGGTCCGGCGCTCCCGGAGGACGCAAGCAATATTTCCGGCGTCGCAAGGTGTGCAAATTCTGCGAGGAGAAGATTGACTTCATTGACTACAAGGAAGTCAAGCTCATCGGCCAGTTTGTCTCCGAGCGCGGCAAGATCCTGCCGCGCCGCCTGACGGGCACCTGTTCGCCGCACCAGCGGAGCGTGGCTCTTGCCATCAAGCGCGCTCGCAATATCGCGCTGTTGTCCTTTGCATCGAAGATTTAATCCGGACTGTTCGCAGATGCCTTTAGGTTACTGTCAAGGAAGGTTTTAACCGTGCCGGAAAACTATCATTCTGAGCCCTCCGCTTGTCATCCTGAGCGTTCACAGCCTTTCGGCTGCCCAAAATTGGCAGAAACTCGACGCGTCGCCAGAGGAGAGCTAATGCTGAATCTAAATGACTTACGCGTCGAGTTACTGCAGAGCGGAGCGAAGGATCACGGTATTTGATCTCTTCCCCGACAGCGAACGAACCAGGGATGCTTCGCGGAGTCTACCGTGAGCGAAATACGGGGATTCTTCGCTGGGCTCTGAATGACAACGCAACGCGCGCCGTGAACACCCGTCCGCAACTCGCGGACGCCGGAAATTGAACCAGGGAGTTTTTCTATGGAAGTCATCCTTCTTGCAGAAGTTGAAAATCTTGGAGCGCGCGGGCAAATTGTGAAAGTGGCGGACGGTTACGGCCGCAATCACCTTCTGCCCAAAAAGCTCGCCATCGCTGCCACTCCCCAAAACCGCAAGTGGGTGGAACAGCAGCGCGTCAGGTTTCTGAAGGCCGAGGCCAAGGAGCGGGGCGACGCGGAAGACCTGTCCAAGTTGATGGACGGCGTTCATCTTACCTTCCTGCGCAAGACCGGCGACCACGGATCGCTCTTCGGTTCGGTCACGGCCATCGACATTGCCGAGGGCCTTGGCGTCAAGGGCTACCACATCGACCGCCGCAAGGTCCAACTGCCCAACCCCATTAAGTCGATCGGCCAGCACGAGGTGGGCGTGAAGCTGCACCGCGAGGTGACCGCCAAGATCAAAGTGACCATCGAAAGCGAAAATGAGCCGGTGGCTGCCGTCCCCGTCCCGCCTGCGGAGCCGTCCGCAGCATCCTCCGAACCATCTCCCGCAGAACCTTCTCCCACGGAATAAGCGGGCAGGGCAGTTCATGCTGCGCGAACCCAGCGGCTCTTGGCATTAACACCCGCGAAGGGCCGCAGAGCTTCTAAAATGCGAAACTCTGTGCCACTCGGCTTCGGCGCACTCCAGGGTCACAACGAACGGACGATAATATACTGAGCCCATGAAGAGGACTATTCGCAAGGGGAAGCCCTGGCAGTTCACGGTGGTCATCGAGCAGGACGAAGACGGATACTACGTCGCGGGCGTGCCTTCCCTGCCAAGCTGCCATACCCAAGCCCGGACTCTCGAAGAGTTGGCCGCGCGGCGCCATCGGGAGAGCCTGAAGAATCCCGCGAAAACGATTGAGGAGTATTTGCTGACGCTTGAGACCCAGGGATTGACACAAACGGTGTTTGTCCTTCGGGAATACATGGCGGCGGGGTAGGGTAGAGTGAACTGGTGTAGGGCAGGGGACTAACACGCTGGCATGTAAGCGTGTAATCATGCTTTCAGAAGAAGCATCGGGGCCGTTCAAGGTATGATTCTTGTGTTAAAGTTTTCCCCGCAAGAGGTGCCTATGGGCTTTTGGGATCGAGTGTTCGGGAAAAAAGCCGCAGCGCCCGTGCAGCAGGAGCGGGCAAAGCCGCCTATTCCTGCCCAGCCAGCGAGAGTAACTCCATCTGCTCCAACCCAGCGTTCAAGCGACTCCGCTGCGACGGACTACCCCTCCGCAGTGAAGGCGCTTATCAGGGAAGCCCTGCAAATCATTGAGCCAAGTGTTGCGGTCGGCTCGCAAGTCACCGTAGTTAAGAGCGCAGGAGCAGAGGGGCAGGTGATAGAGGGCGCACGGAAGCTTGAACAAGCACATGAGCTGATGCCGAATGATCCTGTTCTTCACTACGCTTTGGCATCAGCTCTTCACTTAGCGGCGCAGCACAAAACTGCGGAAGAGGAGATGAGACGGCTCGTTGAAGCCAATCCGCAGTTTCTCCTGGGAAGGTGCGCGATTCAAGGCTGGGAGCGATGGCAGTCGATTTCGGTTCTGCACAAGAATTAGTATGCGACCGCATTTTATGCGGCTTTCCTAAGGGTGATGAATTCCGTCCTCGTCGCCGCCATACGCTGGGCTTTCAGTAACAAGTAGCGCAGATTCTTGTACCCCCGGCCACGCCGCAGCAGGGTCTTGATATTGCCGTTGATGGCCTCCACCACCCCCATCGCGATCCGCGTCCGGCAGTAGTTCAGAATGCCGTCCAGATGATCCAGCAGCATCCAGGCCAGTTTCTCGAAAGGTTTCAGCCGTTGCCATCGAAGCTGATCGATCCAGCTCTCGAGATACCGCAGCATCGCCCCCTCATAGCGGTAGTCCCACAGCCGGCTCAAGCTCTCCTTGAGCAAATAAGCTTTGAGCATTCTCCGGTTCAGCTTAAACAGGTGGTTCAGTTGCCGCTTCTTCTCGGTGTCCAGGTTCACCCAGCGACTCAGCAGCAACCATCGCTTCCCCTTCACCCGCTCTCGCCTCCGCCCGCCCTGGCGAAAGAACTCCGCCCGCCGCATCCGGTGGCATTGAGACGGTCGCGCTTAGTCGTTTTGCCTTGCGGCGCGCCGACGTACATGGATTGCAGCTCGGCTTCGCCGCCTTTGACGAGCGTGAAATCCGTCGCGCTAATGTGGCTCTCGCGGCCGCTTTGGAGCGCCGAGCGTTCGGCTAAAAGTGAAGCGTGCGCGGGACTCGAAGTCTCATCCCGCGAACACCTGCGAAATCCCATCAGAAGAGTTGCGCTTCTCTTTTTCGAAGTGGCTACGGCGAATCTCTGTAATGTGGTTATTGACACAATCCATGTTCTAACGAAACAATGGACATTCGAATCTCGGTTCCAGGAAACAGAGCAACGCAGAATGAACCACGACTCCCTCAAACCGGGCCGGTTCCTCTTCGTCATTCCCATCGCCATCTTTTGGCACGGAGCACTTCATTTTTTTCAGTTCGGTAACGACGCTGGTGCCTCGATGGCTTCCTTGGCGCTTATTCTGGCCTATTTTGTGGCGGCGTGAAACGGGATCAGCTGAGAGATTTTGAATGTACGAGTCTCAAATGAAAAGGAGCCAAAAAAGATGAAGAAGCCAATATACGTGGCGCTTGCAATTGCATTGTGGACCCCTCTAGCACTCGCCAAACCTAAGCCAAATCCAAAGAACGAGGGAACCGTGTTTGTTGGCGACATCAGCGACAGCATGTGCGGCTTGAAACATCCGATGAATGACGCAAGGAGATGCACGCTCGGGTGCGTGAAGGGATTTGATGGAACAACCTTCGTCCTCGCCGATCAGGAACATCAGAAAGTTTACAACCTGAGTAACCAAGGCAAGGCGAAGAAGTTTGCCGGCGAGAAAGTGGAAGTGCGGGGAACGCTCAACGGGAATACGATTCACGTCATCTCGATGAAGGCCGCGAACTGATTCCCGGCGAGGTGGCCCTCAGTGGTCGGTTGCCGTTGGGAGATCCCAACTCATGTCCATACCAGTGAGGGGTCTTGTGCCCCAAGCGAGTTCAGACTCGCTGTTAACCCTCACAGGCGGGTCTTTTCAGCAAGACGCTACTGCGCAATCTGGCGGAAAAGCCCGCCGGCCAGAGATGGTCCTTGGAATTGGCCGAACAGATAGCTCATGAAGTAATCCGCACAGGCAAGCCGTTGACTATGCCACACTGACTACGCTAGGCTCTACGCCCGTTTACTGCCGTGATATGGTGGGCATCTTTACTCGCCGGCGTTGGAAGAAGCGTGGAACTCGGCGCAGCCCTGGTTGTAGAATCTTCTGCCAACCGTATTGAATAAGGTATCTGCACTAATTCCGGCTAAGGCGCTGCAATGAAATATTCTCTAGGGCGTTACGTCTATGGCTTGGCGGCGATTGGTTCCGGTATCTGTGCCTTG
>CALCEB010000216.1 GCA_937900045.1 uncultured Acidobacteriota bacterium | reverse complement strand
CAAAGGCACCAGCAACAGCAAAACCAAGGGCAAAAATCAAGATACAAGCCACGACACGCATTTTGTGTTGTGGGTTCTTAGGGGGCGGAGCGAGTGGTAAGATGTAGGCGTGTCCCACGTCCACCGACTGCGTGTCCCGGGCCACATTGCTCCGGCTGACGCTCAGCACGACGGGCGAAGAGCCAACCGCTTTTTTGTTACGGCCAATCTTCGCCGCGCGCCTTTGGCGGAATTGTATAGCGGATGACCGAAAGGTCCACGGCATCGGAACTGTGCGGTGGCTACCGCGAGCCCCTATGGCGCGACATATAACAGGGCGTATGCCTTCCGACCCAAGCCCGGCGTTCGATCCCGCCGAGTTCACCCCAGAGAGGACTCTAGCTCGCGTCTCCGAAGTTCGGGCGCATCTTAGAGATGATCTCCTGCCTGTAGCCGCGAAGCGACGCGACGCAACTTTCATCGTTGCATTCCTGGAATACTTGGATACCCAAGCGGCCCGTTTCGAGGAATGGGTGAACGCCCCGTTGGACCTGCTGGCGCTCGTGGTGCGCAATCTCTTAGAGTACTCGATCATCCTACCGGTAGTTTTCCTCTCCGAAGAGAGCAGGCGGTTTTTTCTGAATGAGGCCTTTCTAGACATTCAAGACCTAAGGAAGAAGCTCTCGCGAATGTTCGACGAAATTGGGGCTACTCCACCTCGCACGGCTGAGGGCGGAGTGCCGGGCTGGCCATTCACGGCGGAGCGTCTAACCGGCGGGCGGGATGTGTTCGACGACTGGATGCACAAGTTCTGCTCAAAGATGGCGCACCCAACCGCAGCGCGAGTGCTCTGTCCTGAGAGCTTGATGGATCCTCCTAAGCGGCTGACCTTCTGTTTCGCTGGCCTCAGCTACCTCACCAGGTGCTATAACCTCCTCTCGGACGAGGTGTTCTCGCCGCCTCATTCGACGGAGCAGGTAGCGCAGAGTTAGGCGCAGTTTGCCTTACTGTGCGGTTCTTAACATGATAACCTCAACATGTTTATTAACACACAAGAACGAAAGCCGCGGAGTAATCCCGCCGGGGCGGGATAACTCCGCGCTACCCGCTATCGGCGCGCGGCCTGCGCCAGCCGCGGGTGGCGCATACGTCCCGGCGTTGTTTGTCGGGATGTATGCGAGCCCTCGTGCGCGGCGACGGTCAGCTCATTCTGTACATGGCCAATAAAGCAGTGGCGAGCGGTAAGTGCCGAGTGACGAGCAGAGACAACTGCTTCGCGCCAACAAAGGAGTGGCCCTTCGACAGGCTCGGGGCAGGCCAAAAGGAGTGGGTCGGCCGTCAGGCGGGTTCAAGCACTCGGATTGGTTTACCGGTCACAAGGCTGTACAACACGTCCGGGCAAAAGTCTACTTCATTGGGCCACACAATCGTCCCGGCTTCGGGATCAACCTTAACCTGACTGAAGAAACCTAAATCCTCGAGTGGGGTGAACACCCCCATAAGCGTTTACTTAAGGTAATTTCCTGTGCCGCGAGTCTTTTGGGAACCAAAGGGAGGCGAATCGAGCAGTAGCCTTTTTGCGGCGGAACACGAGGTCGATACCCGTTCGCCCGATGCCGAGCGGGCAGTAAGAGTACTAAGTAAACGCATATGGTGAACACCCCCCCGCGACCGACAACGCGTTCTTCCAGATCCAACTCGCCCTTGGTGCCATCCGTGAAGCTCAACTCCAGGCGATACTCCCCCAGGTGACGGACTTGTTTGACCCTCGGAAACATAGCTTGCCTTTCCACGCCAGAGGTTCAGTTCTGGTTCCCCCACTCTTACATCGACCTGGCTACCCTCATCCCCGGGCGAAGAATCGATTCTTCCGGCCAGCCCAACGGCAAGCATCAACCGCCGCCCCGGTTATTGGGCGTTCGGGTGCATGCCCTGGTTAGGCGCTCCGGCGAGACGCGGTGCGGCGGGGCCTGTGTCTGCGGATGATTCCCGCCAAGGCGCGTAGCGCCTCGTTGGTCTCCCTGGCGCTTGGAAATACGGCCGCGACGTCGGGCTCGAGCACCACGACAACACTGCCCGCGGCGTAACGCGCTGCATACTTATTGGGCCGAGAACGACTGAAGTCGTACTCCGGAAGTATCTCGTCGAAATCGGCCGGACCGGCTTCTCTATCCTTGATTTGCATTCTCCTCATACTCTCTCCGTTCACGTCGTGTCGCCCGCCGCGCGCTGATGAGGCGAATTGCCTCCCCGCGTTCGGCGAACATCACGGCCAGGAACCGTTGCCCGCGCGAAAACCCAAGCAGGACGAATCGTTTTTCATCCGCCGAATGTCGCGGATCGGTCTCGATGCGGCCAAGCGGATCCCCGAAAGCGGTCGCCGCATCCTCGAACGACACCCTATACTTGGCGAGATTCCTTGCCGCCTTCTGCGGATCCCATTCGAACTTCAACACCATTTGTCATTATAGCTCAGCCGCTAAACTAGGCCCGCAAGGATATTGTGTTGGGGCGCCTGACTTATGTTTTGGCTGACCTGGCGGGTGGCGCATACGACCCGACGTTTTTTGTCGGGATGTATGCGACCCCGCGTACAGTATAATCCCCGGGTGAGCCAATTAAGGCACTATGATGGCATCAACCATCTCCACTTCCTGACCAGCAGCACGTACCGTCGCGCCCGGCTATTAGACTCAGGGCAATTCAAGCGCCGGTTTGTGTCTGCTCTAAGGGATCTGCGGCGCAAACTGAATTTCAAAATTGTCGGATATGTCCTCATGCCCGAACCTTTTCATCTCCTCCTCTGGCCCTCGACCGGTGCGAACCCTTCTCAGATGCTGCAGAAGCTCGAAGTCCGTACAGCGCTGTTTATCCTAACCTCGATTATTCACGAAAGTTTGTTCAAGGACCGTCAGGGCACGGTTAAAACCGTGCCCTGACGGTCCCCTATCGGAAGTTCGTGAATAATCCGGGCTAACCAAAACGCACTCACATGAAGAGACGAACCTTCCTAAAGCACGCGGTGGCCATGCCTGGAATCGGCGCCACCTTTCGGGCGAACGGATTGGCCTCAGAAGCGGGCGGGATTTCACCGGTAGCGGCTCCGGCCCAAAATGGAAACTCTAGCGGAGCAGGTTACTCACCGGCGCGAATTGCCAACGAGTATTCCCTGTTTCTTCACGGAGAACGCCAAGCCCTGGCAGACTCGCCCCGTGCAGTGTCCATCACGGGCGGAAGCGTCCACGCCAGCGCAGGCAAGCAGCAAAAGACCCTGACCGCCGGCGAAGAGATTGACGGTTGGCAGCTTCTGGCCATTCTGCCGTGGCTCAATGGGACAGCGACGGCGGTCTTTGAGAAACACGTCACGCACCAAGGCGTCATCATATACGTCACCGAGATGGGTGAAATCGCCCGCATCCCGAAACGGATCGGGGACCTTTCCCGGATTCGGCCGCGCCCCATCACTGCCCCACCCGAAGCGCGCCTTACGCGGCCTCGCCAATACATTCCAGGCCCCGACAAGTGGGGCGAATACATTCTGAATTCCAATGAGGACCCTTGCTTTGAAAATGTGGCGGCGCTGGGAGCGGAATTGATTGGCTGGACGCTAGTGGCCAATGAACAAGCCGGGCCGGAGCGTTCCTTGTGGTTGGAAGCGGATGGAACCTCGCGACAATTTGGCGCGGACTCGCAATCGCTCTGGGCTCCGGACATGACTGGCCGCCTCTTTGACCCGCACCGCTATCTTCCCTCCGAATATCTATACCAATATGTCGAAGGCTACAGCAAACGCACCCTTCTGGGCGGTTATCTGCCCGCAGCCGACATCGGCGTGTGGAATCCCAAGTTCGAGGTAGGATATGAGGTGCAAGTCGTGTTGCCGCCAGGCAAAGACGCGAAGCCACTGGCCCGAATTCGGGCAATGATGCCAACCACAAGTGGAACTCTGATTCCGGCAGGAGATTCCGGCGCTAACCCATCCGCAACATCCGCTAAATTTACGGAGCATTATTGGAATGGCACACAGGAAGAATTCTTCACGGTGCTTGCCGGACTTTGGAACCATTGGCATCATTTTTTTGAAGACCGGATGAAAGTGGAAATCCCGGACGAATGGTTGCTGGATGCGGCCCGCGCCGGGATTGTCCTTTCACGATGCAGCTATCGGGGCCTGAATCCCACCTATCAAATCGGCGAGGGCGCTTACACCAAGATTCCCGAGCGCAGCCACGCCCTTTTTCCCGTTGCCCATTATGAGTTTGTTTGGGCGCAGCAAGTCTGGAATCTGACCGACGAAGTGGAGCCTTACTTCCAGCATTATCTGGAAAATTACATTCTTCCCGACGGCAACCTCCTCTACAACACGCAGGACCAGGTGGAGGCGCCGCTCAACGCCGGAGTGTTCTTGGAAAATTCGGCTCGCGCTTATGACTACACGCATGATCTAGCAGCTCTAAAGCGCCGTTTACCCGTATTACGCCGCATGATTGCATTCGTCCTGACGAGATATGAGTATAGTAAAACTACTTTTCCGCGCAGCGATCCGCGCCACGGCCTGATTTGGGGCTCGCCCGAGGCCGATAACGGTGATCCGCGCGATGACTTCCCGGAATCACATCCTTACTACTATCAGAACGCTTCCTGGATGTGGCGCGGCCTGCATGAGCACGCGCGCTGCTTGAAATGCGCTGCCGCCGAGCACCGGGATGACGCATTGCGGCAGGAAGCGGAGCAAACCGCCAAGACCGCGGATGAAATGCGGACGAATATCGAGCGATCACTCGAAAAGACGCTGAATGACCGCAATCCGGAAATGAAACGCGCCAGCATCACCCCTTTCACGGCTTTCGACACCCAGCGCAAACCCACGGAACTCTCAAGCTATGAAAACCATCGCTACATGATGGATTGGTGGACCAGTGATTGGGGTGATCCGGCGCTCGACGAAGGCCATTTCATCCATCGCCGCATCGCCGGGCAACAAATTCTGGGCATGAACACCGACGGCGATTATCCCCGCACCTCGAACTTTATGGAGCACGGGACGCTCGCGGGCCTCATTCGCCAGGAGGACTACCGGCCTTTTCTTCTGGCCCTTTACGCGAACCTTTGCTATGCCATGGATTCCGGGAGCCACTATTCGCCGGAAGACGCTCTCCTGCCCGGTAACTATCCCGGCGAAGGCAGCCCATATGGCTGGTCGGCGGTGGTGAACAGCGAGCTACAGCCTACGCTCGCGCTGCGCTGGCTGCTCTGCTATGAAGAACACGACCGTGACGTGATTCACCTGCAAAAAGCTGCGCCTAAGCATTGGTTCGAAGGTGGACAAAAGATCAAAGTGGAAAATTGCCCGACGCGCTTTGGCCTAGTCAGTTGGACCACGGCATCCCTGGAAAGCAAGAGCCCGCGCTGGTGCGTCAACCTGCGCCTTGCGGCTGGATTTGATGCGGAGGTAGCGATTCACATTCATCCGCCGGACGGCCAGCCACTGCGCTCAACGTCGCTTGGGAGATTCGAAAAGGATCGCGTGATCCTGCCCGCCTCTTTGCTGACCGGAAAAAATGAGGTGACGCTGGATATTTCGCAAACCGGGGGCAGCTAACCCATAGGGTTTTAATTCTCACCAGCTTTCACCTTTTATGCCTTTGGAAGTCATTTTTGCAAATCTCGCAGCGGACTTGACTGGGCCGGTATCTGACAGTATCATAAATGTCAGATAGGAGATCTTGAGCCCTGATGCCTAGCGATCCTGCGTTGGAGTTGCGAGGACGTCTGGTCCGCAGTCTCGGCGCCTTGCGCGAGATGCTCCCCGGCTCTTTGGTTGAGCGGCAACGAGCCTGCGGCAAGCCCAACTGCCGGTGTGCCGACGGCCAGCACCTGCACCCCCAATATCAACTCTCGGTCTTTTCCAAGGGCCAGCTCAAAACCTTCCACGTGCCCCCGGAAGCGGCCGGGGAAGTCCGGCGCCGGGTGGACCTGCACCGGCGCTTTCAAGAGGCGGCGACGCGGATCGCCCAGTTGAACCTGCGCCGCTGGCGGCGAGAGAAAGAACAAAAGGACAAAGCGAAGCAGCCGAGGCCCTAGCCCTTGCGTTGACACCAATTCGAAGCTTATCTCGATAAGGTGTTTGATTTCTCCGCCCGCGTCGCGGCGCTGCCGGAAGGTCGTCAGTCTCCGAGGCATCCCTGGAAGAAGGTATGGGACGCGGTGTTTCTGGGGTCGGCGATTCAGATCCCGAACTTGCACCGCCTGGAAGAGGAATGCGGCCGGGGAGTCTTGGCGGAACGGACTGGCCCCCTCAGCGAGGACACCCGGGGCTACGTGATGGAGCGCCAGGACCCGGCTTCGGTCTGCGCCCGGGGTGTGCGCTAGCCCGACAGTTAAAGCGGAACGGGGTGCTGCGCTCGTCCTGGGCGCGAGGGCGCATCGTCGCGGCGGTCGATGGGATCGAGATCTGCAGTTCGTTCCTCCGCTGCGGGGACGCCTGCATGGAGAGAAAGGTCCAACACAAAGTCAGCGGCAAGTTGCTGGAGGAGACACAATACTACCATCGCCTCGTCGCGGTGGTGCTGGTCAGTTCGGAATTTCCGGTTCCCTTGGGCATCCGCTTTCAGCGGCATGCAAAACTAGGCAGTGGCGCATTTCGTTTGCTGTAGCGGCACCACGGCAAGCTGCGCCACAATTTAAAGCTACTGAGTGTTGACGAACTCTAAAGCAACCAGGTCTTGCCGTTCCGGCTCGTGCCAGTTGCCATGGTGCTTCACCTCGAAGGATGCGCCCGTAGCTCAGATGGATAGAGCACTTGCCTACGAAGCAAGAGGTCGGTGTTCGAATCACCCCGGGCGTACCAATCAATTCAATAATTTGCCAGCTGCTCTTTTTTCTCGCCTCTATTTCGTTTCAATTTGGTTACCAATTTGTCTTCCACAATCCTTAGACACGGCTTCCTCCACAGCGCAGACCTCGCTCTTGATGTCTGCGGCCATTCCTCCGAGGTCCAAATTAAAGGCCGCCATTACCGACTGTCGTCATGGTATTGGTGCAAATGCCATCAGCCAGCTCGGCCGGGGCTTAGGTAGCGGTAGCCCGCAGCAGCTCCTCTGGGTTCATCGTGCCCATGACCCGCATATGGGGGGAAGAAGCCGCAGACACACACGGCCAGACTGCCTTTACTCAATTTCATTCACGACAGCCTGTGAAAACCCCGCAGGACAAAGTTCTGGGCGACGGCCTACGGTGGCTTCAGCGGAAGGGGAAATTACTTTCGCGTTACCTTGGGGTGCGAGGTATACACCTGGTGACTCTTGACATCGTCCTTGGCCAGAGTTACGGTTTAGCCACGCAGATAATAATCCCCCTGTAAGAATAAGAATCGGCTGGCGTGGGTACACGATGAGCCCTCGGGATCTGGTTCGACTCTCTGCCTTGATGGAACGCAGCCTCGGTCGGCCTGAGATTGCGGTTGCGGTGATCGATGGGCCGGTGGCCCTCGACCATCCTGACCTCGCTGGCGCAACCATCCGTGAGCTTCCTGGAAGACTCAAGGCAACCTGTGGTCTAGCCGACAGCGCTGCATGCATGCACGGGACGTTTGTGGCGGGTATACTCTCTGCCCGGCGGGGTTCTGCGGCTCCGGCGATTTGCCCCGGTTGCACCCTGATTTTACGCCCCATTTTCGCCGAGAGCACAAACGGCAACGGGCACATGCCGAGTGCGACTCCCGAAGAACTCGCTGAAGCCGTTATTGATGCCATCGATGCGGGCGCGCGCGTCATCAACTTGAGTTCCGCCCTGGTTCAACCTTCACCAAAAGGCGAGAGCAAGCTGGAGCAGGCGCTGGACTATGCAGCCCACCGAGGCGCCATTACTGTGGCCGCTGCGGGTAATCAGGGAATGGTGGGAAGCTCTGCCATCACCCGCCACCCGTGGGTGATTCCGGTGGCGGCCTGCAATATTCAGGGTAGACCTCTCAACGAATCGAATTTGGGCAGCTCCATCGGCAGGCGGGGACTGAGCGCGCCGGGAGAGAACATTACCAGCCTCGGGACGCAGGGAAAGGTGCACACCTTTGGCGGCACCAGCGCGGCGGCGCCTTTCGTGACCGGCGCAATTGCATTGCTCTGGTCAGAGTTTCCGGAGGCACGTGCGGCTGAAGTGAGGTTAGCGGTCACACGCTGCGGCCTCCCGCCGCGAAACACCCTGGTACCGCCATTGCTCGATGCCTGGGCGGCCTATCAGGTGATGGCGTCGGCTCGGAACGGGAGAAAAGTCTCATGAACAGGAAAGAAACAACCAAGAATCACCGGGAGGAACCTCACCCTCATCGCGTTCGTCTTCCGGGGTTCCTCGTCGAGGAGGAAATAGGTCTGGGCGACGCCGTCAAGCGAATCACCTACGCCATGGGGATCAAAGCCTGCGGCGGCTGTGAAAGGCGCGCCGCAGCGCTCAATCGGTGGATGCATTTCTCGCGATAGTTTGAGTGTGGCGGTGGTCGGAGCCTGCCCTGGAAGGGACCGCCGGCCGGCGCTTCGAGAGCGCCGCTATAAATTCAAAGAGGAGGAGCAATTCTATGGAGCAAACGGAAGTGAAAGAGCCATTGGCAGCCCCGGTGGCCAGCAGGAATGACGCGCCGGCGCCTGTAACCTCTGCCGCGAGACCTGCGGCAAACTCGCTCGCACCCCAGGCGTGCCCCACATGCGGAACGGCGCCCGCCAACAATGGCGGGGCCGCCGCGCCCAGCTACGTCTATGCCATCGGCAGGATTGAAGCCCGTTTCCCTCGGCCGTCGGTGGAGAAGGAATTTGCCCAAGCGGTCGGGAGGGATAAGACCTCGGGCCTCACTGACCGGCAGGCGCTGCACACTGTCCTCTCCAAGCCCGAGAATCGTTACCTGGTGCGTCAGTTGTGCTGGGTGATGACGGTCGAGGGCCTCGAGACCTACATCCTGGTCCCTCGCGACCCGGCGGACTTCGATTTGCTGGTGGAAGCCCTGCGTCCCACGCCGCAACCCTGGGACCTCGATTGCGTCATTGGGTTTCGGGGCCCCATTGCCCCGCCAGAAATGTGCAACGGGCTGATGGTTCCGATTGTGGCCTTCGATCAAATCTATTCCTTCGACCGTGACGCCTTGATTAAGGCCATTCCCAAACCCGAGAAGACTTCGGCCAAGGAGTTCGCTCCGGCGGCCGAGGAACTATTCGACCGCATCATGCAAATGACGGATAACGCCGGGGCCACCGACGAGCACCGCGCTTTGAACTACCTGGCAGTGCGCTATCCGGCCATCTATGCCAACGCCGCCGAGGCCTTCGGGCGCAACGCCTCGCTGACAGCGGTGGACGTTGCCCCGTCGCCTTTGAGCGGTACGCGCAAGGTGGTCGGTGTGATCTTTTCTTACACGAACCGCAATACGGACGTGACGGAGAAGTTTTTCTGCCGCGTCGATGTCACCGAGGAGTTTCCGTTCCTGGTCACGAAGTTGTCGCCGTACTACGACCGCTAAGTTGCTCATGGTCCTCGTGGACCACAACGAAGCATGAAAATGGCTGCCAACTCTCCCTTGTAGAATCAGGAAGTTAGCCCGGCATTTTCGAGAGAGTCTGATTGTTTCAGAAGAAAGGGAGATCAAAATGAACACCCCAGGATTTACAGCAGAATGCGCAATATCCAACTCCGACAGCCACTTCCGTGCGCGGCCTTCGGATAGGGCGGGCGACGGGGTCACTATGGCCATTTTTTGCGATATCCAGGGAGGCTGGCGTTACTGCCTTGTTGGCGGCAAATGCGTTTGCACGCCTCCGGGGAAGACCTGCGTAGACTGTCCGCCACCGCCCTGCTGCCCAGAGGGCTGCCAGGGGACATGTCAAGCTTAGCGCCCGCGGGTGGCGCCCACATTGTTCTTATGTCGCCGGTTGGCGCAGAGCAGTAGCTCTGCGATCTTCTGTGTTGGCCGCCGCTGCGGGTGGCGCCGACATCGCTTCTTATGTCGGCGTCCGTTGGGAGCATCTCCAAACGTGTGCGTGTCGACCTGACCGAGGAGTTCCCGTTCCTGGTCACCAAGATGTCGCCGTATTACGATAGGTGACCGCGAACAGTGCAAAGACCTAAACTAAGAGGAGGTAATTAAAGTGCGTTTACCGGAATTCACGGCTGAAGCTTCCTTGTACAGGGCGAGTGGACCTTATCAGGCAATGACGGCCGCGCGGCGGTCGGCGGGGAAAGAGATTGTTCCCCAACAGGTCCGATTAAGGGTTCCCTTAAGCCCTTTTTTCGAAGGCGACTTGCGGCCGATTTGCATCTGTGATCGTTTCGGAAACTGTAATTGCCCGATGCAAGTCCCAATTGTTCTCCAATAGGGCGGTACAGCGGTTTCAGGTTCGTTCGACGAGCGTCGCCTGCGAGCCCCGGGCTGCAGAGTTTGACTGGGTCCTGCCATGATGGCGTTTCCTGTGGGCCTGGAACGCGACAAACTGGTGGTGTGTCTTCGCCAATCTCGCGGGCTGGCGCGACCCTTTGGGTCTGCGGACTCCGGTGCTGCGTCGGGAAGTTCTTCATGCGCGTCGACGTGACCGAGGAGTTTCCGTTCCCCGTCACCAAGATGTCGCCGTACTATGAACGGTGAGAATCAACGAAAGGAGAAACATAAAATGAGCATACCAGGATTTACTGCTGAAGTTTCTATGTATACTTCCGCCGAGCTTTACCAGGGCGCGGGCGTCCAACCTCATGGCGCGCCGCAGACGGGAGTCGTTCCGCAGCAATCTCCTATCTGCCACGGAAACTGGTGCTGTGATGAGTGGGGAAACTGCATCTACAAAGGGCGCGTCCTTATGTAGTCTGGTAGCGCCGGCCTGCCGTTTAAGGTCCGCGGTTTTTCCCAGCCTACAAGCACAAATGCCACAGACTTCGAAAAACGTGCCCTGCGGGTGGCGCCGACATCGCCTTCTTGTATGTCGGCGGCCTTGAAAAGGGGGTGCCCACGGTTGATGCTTTCGCGACTGTGGGTTCCTGGTTGCGGGAAAGGGTCACGGTCAATAAAAGACGCATTGACCATGGACACCCGCAATTACGAGATTTGGTTCCGAGAATTTCAAATGAAAGGAGATTATAAATGAGCATGCCAGGATTTACTGCCGAAACTTCGCTTGGCAAAATGAAGGACAGCTACGTTCTCACCCTGAAGCTTGCAACAGAGAGCGGGAAAGTCCTGCCCCAACTATTTTGTCGTTCAGATGAGGGAGGCACCACCTGCTTTCAGTGTTGGGACGAGGGAGGCTTTAGCGGCTGTATTTCTTTCCGCACACCGCGTTTCGTGGCGTTTTGAGAAACACGAACACCTAAAGCGGATCGGGCCGGACGCTCGCCTTGAACCGGCGGGCAGATCATGAATTCTGTCAGCCTGGGTGACGCGTGCCGCTGCTCTCTGCGTCTGCGATTCACGCAGGCGGAGAATTTCCGTGTAGCACGAAAGGCGGAAGACCTCTAAGACCGTAAGCAATGAGCGCGGATCTGTTTTCCTGAATGTCTGGGGCTTTTCCACTTACACCGGTGGCTGGTGCAGGCGATGCGGGTCCGCGTGTTTCAAAAATCCGCGCCCAAGGGCGCAAGGGCCGTGGGTGATCTCCACCAGCCGATTGTGCCGGCCTTAAAGTAAGAGACAATTCGAAAAGAAAGGAGATTCAACATGCCAATCGATCAAAATTCACCATTGTGGGGCGTTCTCGCGGACTGGGTGAAAATCCTGCTTACACTCCCTGACCCGCCGCCGGACCAGCTCATCCAATTGACGGATGTGGCCATTCTCACCGCGGTTTCTGTTTTGACGGAGCGGCTTTCGACCGAGGCCGGGACTGAACTGCGCAAAACCTTGCCGCAAATCAGAGCGCGCCTCAAAGCGGCGGCGGGCTAGACCAAAGATTAGCGCGCCATCCGTCGACCAGGAATGGTAAAACGCCCAAAACGGGACCGCTGCTTGATGCATGCAAGCAGAGTATCGAGGCGAGGGATGGAGTTTTTCGAGGTCCATTACCTCAACAAAACACTTCGAAGATGCCCCAGGCATCGAACCGGCTTCGGGTTTACGAAGGCAACCAGAACAAAGGAACTACCACAGGGCTTGGGAATCTAGCCCTGTGACACGAGCGTATGGACTCGTCATGGTACTGGATTCCCGCCTGCGCGGGAATGACGGCCCCCAAGCCGGTATCGAGATGGCGGATTCCCGCTCCAAGACTGTAGCGCCGGTCTGCGACCGGCGTCTTTCGCGGCTCCCTATCAGGGCAAGCTCCGAGGCGTGCAACAGCAAACCATAGCGTCACCTTCCTCATTGACGAGTATCCGCATTTATGTTGGAATTTTAATACCCCTCGTAGCGCCCTGCTTTTTTGGCGGGCATGTCCGTTGGTCCTTATGAGCTACTCCAAATTCCTTTGCAAGGGAGTATTCCTATGAGTTCAAAACCTTTAAGCCCGGCGTCGCTTGAAGCTCGGCGACCCAATGCCACGGGTACCCAATGCCCGGAAACCGGGAAAACCGGGTCCCTGGGATCGCGCCAGAAAGATCGAATCGGAGCACTAAGGGATTCCTTTCATTACCAAACCTAAAACTTATTGAAAACAAAGGAAGCCTCGAGGAAAAAGCTATGACCAAAGCTAAGTATTTTATAGAAAACAAAGGAGTAATCGGACACCCCTGTGGAAATCTTAGGTTTGGTTGGGGCTTGTTTTAGCGCTGTAGCATCGCTGTCCTCACTGGCGGAATATACTGTCGGGGGCTCAACTCCTGGGCCAGGTGACGGTTTTGCGGCAAGCTGGTCAAATCAATGAGGTCAATGGGGTCTATAGGGGTTTTCGCCGCTCCGCGAGCAGGTGACCCAAGCCACCGAAAGCACCTCGGACCGGGCGCTGGCGTATGCCACGTTCAGGCTTAGAGATCCCGCAAAGGCTGGGGCTATAATGGACAGTGCTGTGGACGCGGCCTTGGGCGCTTTCTCTGGGCGCCGAAATTAGATTGCTTGCGCCTCAAGTTTCTGGAGAGGCAAAACTGTAGATACGAACGTGGTTCAGTTTGCTGTAGCGGCGAAAATGTACCACGACCGTAGATTCACTTTGTGTTTCTAGCGATGGAATTACCCCTCATTTCTTCGGAAGGAGTCTCGAAATGGCGAAAATGAGAGCCGCCAAGGTGATCAAACCGGGTTCACCCTTTGAACTGGTTGAATGCGACATTCCGCAGCCGGGTCCAGGCCAAGTACGCGTTCGAGTGCTGGCCTGTGGAATCTGCCACAGCGACATGTTCACGAAGGAAAATCTGTGGCCCGGCATTCGATACCCGCGCGTCCCGGGTCATGAAATTACGGGCATCCTCGATGAGATAGGCTCTGCTGTTCAGGGTTGGAAGACGGGTCAGCAGGTCGGTGTGGGTTGGCATGGCGGGCATTGCGGCCATTGCCCAGCCTGCCGGCGAGGCGATTATGTGCTTTGCGCAGATCTCCAGGTGCCGGGTATCAGCTACGATGGCGGCTATGAAGAGTACGTGGTAACGCCCGCCGTAGGTTTGGCATTGATGCCTGATGGCATTTCATCGGAGGAGGCTGCTCCACTGCTGTGCGCCGGCATCACGACGTTCAATGCGCTGCGCCACAGTGGCGCGATGGCAGGAGATTTGGTGGCCATTCAGGGAGTGGGGGGTCTTGGGCATCTCGGAATCCAGTTCGCTTGCAAGCTCGGATACAACGTGGTGGCCGTCGGCCGGGGATCCGCGAATGCTCCCATGGCGAAGAAGCTTGGCGCCCGGCATTATATCGATAGCGAGGCTTCGAATGCCGTCGAGGAACTGCAAAGGATGGGCGGAGCGCAAGTCATCCTGGCCACGGCGCCCAGCGCCAAAGCCATGACGGCATTGTTCAATGGCTTGGGACACGGCGGCAAAATGATTGTGCTGGGGGCAAGCATCGATCCGATTGAAGCGTCGCCGGTCCAGTTGATATCCGGACGGAGGAGCATTCAGGGTTGGCCGTCCGGAACATCAGCGGACTCGGAAGATACGCTCAATTTTGCAGTGTTGACCGGTGTCCGGCCGATGATTGAAAAGTTTCCTTTGACGGAAGCGAACCAAGCCTACGAGCGAATGATCAGCGGGAAGGCGGAGTTCCGGGTAGTTCTGACCATGGAAGCTTAATTAATTTCAACGAAGCCACACCAGGCTACCCATCATCTTGAGCAAGGTTCCCCGGCGCAACGGTTGGACCGCTTGGGGACCGGGAGCCCCTTCCGAGGCCTCGCGGCGCCGTCCCACTCGCTATGAATCCTTTCGCCCCTTCGTGGCAGACCGCGAATCTGGGGCCGCCTTGAAACAGGTCTTGACAAATGATGGTCTCCATACGTAGGATCATCGGGCAAAGTGGTTGAACCAATAATTTGGTGAGGGCCGGTCAAAAATAGCGCCCTTTCAATGCGCGGACAGGGAAAAATCAAAAATGAGATTTCGAAGATTCTTTCATGTGGACCACTTGTGGGGCCTGCTCGTAATCGGTTCGATCCTATATAGTGCGCCCCTGAAAGGCGCCGGGGTTGTCTACAAAGGCGAGAAAGGGCCGGGTGTGGGCAAACAGATCGTTTTGGTTGCGGGGGACGATGAATATCACTCGGAGGAGGAGTTTCCGCAACTGGGCAAGATCCTGGCCGAGCGGCATGGATTCACCTGCATCGTTTTATTTTCGATCGACCCCAAGGATGGCACGATCGACCCACATGCAACGCGCAACATTCCGGGCTTGGAAGCACTGCGGAGCGCGGATCTCTTAATAATTTTTACGCGCTTCCGGGATTTGCCTGACGGCCAGATGAAGTGTCTGGTTGATTACATCGAGTCAGGACGTCCGATTATTGGCATTCGTACGGCAACACATGCTTTCGCGCTGAAGACAAGCAAAACCTATACACGGTATTCATGGAACAGCAAGGTTGACGGATGGGAAGGCGGGTTTGGCCGCCGGGTGTTTGGGACAACCTGGGTGGCCCATCATGCCCATCACGGCAAGCAAAGCACTCGAGCCATGATCGCGAAGGGGGAAGAGCACAACCCGATTCTGCGAGGGATCAAGAGTGGTGAGATCTGGGCGCCCACCGACGTTTACGCCATACAGATGCTCCCCCGCAAAGCCCATCCATTGCTTCTCGGTGAAGTGCTTTCCGGAATGCATCCCAATGACCCGCCGGTCCAGGGCAATCTGAATGACCCCATGATTCCCGTTGCCTGGACAAATGCTTTCACGGGGACCCAAGGCAAGACGGCTCGCGTTTTTGCAACCACCATGGGCTCAGCGGACGATTTTGAGAACAAAGCGCTCCGCCGGCTACTGGTTAATGCTGTCTATTGGGGCGTCGGGCTCAAGGTACCGAAGCGGGCGGACGTCCGTCTGGTCGGAGAATATCACCCGCACTCATTTCTCTCGCGGGATTATACCAAGGGCATGAAGCCCTCAGATCTGGCCCACTGAAGTGAAGGCCCGGATTGGTTTTTTGGGGCGGAGGATAAATCTCCACATTGGCTGACTCCTGCGAACGGCTAATGGTCCAGCAGCCATTTGAGGACTCGGGGATTGAAATCATCGAGACACTCCCAATGGAAAGCGTGTCCAGCCTTCTCATAAAGATGCATCTCGCAGCCGGGGATTCGGGAGTAGATTTCCTCCGCCATCCACACTCGTGTGAAGATGTCCTCGCGCCCGCCGATCACGAGGCACGGACACCGAATGTTGGAGAGTGAATCGAGAGTGTCGTGCTCCACGCACGCGGCTGCCTGTGCTTCAAGCCCGTGGAGCGGCTGTGGATCAGGGTCAATCGCGGCTTCCCGGCGAGCGTTTACTAGCTCGTGATGAACCGGTGTATCATCCCAAGAGGGCTTTGCGTAAATCAGCAGTTGGACAAACCTCATGAATTCCTCGGGCTGAAGCCGCGCTTTGCAATCGGCAAAATGCTGGAAAGTGTCACGCGCGTACCGGTCACATCTCGCCCAAGGGCACATCAACACCATGCTCCGGACTCGTTCCGGATGCCGCAGCGCAAGTTGTTGGGCGATAATGCTTCACATGGAGCAACCAACCACCCTTGCCTGCGGGATTCCTATCGCTTCCATGAAGCCCGCATAGTCGTCAGCCATGAGGGCGCTGGTATAAGGGCCTTCCGGCTTGTCAGTTGAGCCGGCGCCGCGATTGTCGGGGGCAATACAGCGAAAATCATTTTGCCAACAGGCTATATGCTTTTCCCAAAGACTCCCACGCGCGGTGATACCCATGATCAGGATCAACGGATCACCGGTCCCGAACTCCTCATAATACATCCGAATTCCATTCGTCTCGACATAGGGCATGTGAGGTCCTCAGCTACAACTGTGGCAAAAGTTTCGTTTGAATCCATTCTCCATCCCGTGAAGTGACCCCGTCGGGATTGTCGACGGCTTCAGGGCCTTCATCTTCGCAGATAATCCATCCCGAGTACCCGCGATCGCGCAACCAGCGTGTGATCCCTCCGAAGTCAACCTTCCCCTCGCCCATCAGGCAAAACTCCGGATCACCGTTCCAATCCTTGTAATGAACGTGGTTGATCAGTTCGGCATACTGTTTCATGACACTCAGAGGATCCATCCCGCCGTTGATGATATGACCGACATCGGGCGTCCATCCGATCACGGTGCGATCAATTCCGGCAAGCAAAACTTCATAGTCCTCCCGAGTCCGCGCAATCGAGGAAAGAGGCGAGTTGGGATGGACGCTGCAGGTTATGCCACGCTCTGCCGCGCGCCGTCCCACACAGTTGAGATTGCGCACCAATCGCCTCCGGCGCTCTTCGAGGTCGATCCGGCTGGTTGGCTTCTGTACGACGCCCAGCACTGCTCCCGGAAATCGTGTGACAAGGTCCATCGTAGCGTCAGCCTCCTTTCGCTCTTGGGCAGTCTCCGCGTCGTGATTCCACTCCTGCACCAAAGAAATACCCGCGAGCTCAATCCCCTGGGAGTCTAAAGCCGCGGCCAGGCGGCCCGGATCGGCAAGGTCTCCCATCCAGAAATGGATCGGCTCAATACCGCGAAAACCCGCGTGAGCCACGACCTGGATCATGTGGTTCAATTGGTTCGCATGGGCGCGGCCATCTCCCTTCATAAACCAGGCATAAACTTCGGCGCCGAACCGGAATGGGAGAGAAAAAGAGGGCATGCGAGCTCCTTAAGTCTTTTTATAAGATTTTATCGCCGTAATCAGCAGAGCCTTCGAACCGGGCCTAAAACAACCCATTGCATTGGTTGAACCGCCTGGATTGCCCATTGTAATACATGTCTCGACACCTTTGGGGGCTTTGATACCTGCTGTTGTAAGCGAGGGCGATCCAGCCTCCATTTGCAACCGGTGGCGTTACGCGAGTCTGCCCTATGAGATCATTCTCAATGGGAGGTTCTCATCCCGTTATCATTCGGAGAGTTCAAGTAGCTTCTCAGTTTCTCCAAAAAGGTATAGCCCCTTTCGAATCGGTTGCAAAGTATAAGGATGATGCTTGACACAAAGGCTTGGGGCGCCTAGCATGTTGATTTAATTGGTTCAGCCAAAAGGGAGCTGCGAGCGAAGATCGAGCCCGGATTATTCACGAAAATTTATTCAAAGACCGTCAGGGCACGGTTTTAACCGTGCCCTGACGGTCCCCAGGGGAAGTTCGTGAATAATTCAAGCTAGCCAATCGGAGGGTAGCCGTTTGAGATACTTCTGGTTTTGGGAAAGGGCACGACACCAGCGCCAAACACCCAAGGCTGCGGGCGGGTGGCAGGAGCGCTGGAGCATATTTGGCGGCCCGTTGTCCCGTACCTGGAACTTGTTCACTGCAGTCGCAGTCGTGCTGTTATGTGCCGCTCCCTGTTGGAGTCAGATGCGCCCCGATTTTTCCTCGATCCTGGTGGATGGCAAAAAGGACTATTCCCTGCACTGCGCCGCTTGTCATGGAGATAACGCCCAAGGAGCTGACAAAGGGCCGCCGCTTGCCGGGAACCGCTGGCTTCGTAGGCGCTCCATCCATCAGGTCCGCGATCTGATTCACCGGGGAATTCCAGACTCGGGGATGCCCGCATTCGATCTGCCTGCCCATGAACTCGACACCTTGGCGGCATTCATCCACTCTCTCAATTCCCCTGCAGCCGCAGCCGCCCTTCCGGGCAACCGCAAAGTTGGACAACGGTTTTTCCTTGGCAAAGGACGGTGTGGATCTTGTCATATGGTTGATGGTGTGGGATCACCCATTGGCCCCGACCTGTCGGATATTGGGCGGGAAATGACCGTTGATGAGATTCGTGACGCCCTTCTCCACCCCAGCCAGAACATTGCCCCGGGCTACGACCTTGTTACTGTCCAGTTGCAGGACGGCCAGACCGTTCGCGGGTTCGCTAGAAATCGGAGTAGTTTTGATATTGCGTTGCAGGATCTTCAGGGACAGTTTCACCTGTTTCATGGAAAACAGATTACAGCAATTCGGGAGGACCATCGTTCTCTCATGCAGCCCGTGGGGGGCAGCTCCGGCGAACTCCGGGACCTGATCGCCTACCTCAGTGGGCTGACGGGGGTGAAACCTGGAGCGACTGTCATCCTGGGACCGCAGCGAGGCGCCGGAATCGACTTCCCTCAAATCTTGAATCCTAAACCGGGCGACTGGCCGACTTACAACGGAAACCTGAGCGGTAACCGCTACAGCAAACTGAAGCAAATCGACACGGCGAATGTAAACAGACTCGTCGCCAAGTGGATTTTCTCTATTTCCCACTTCGGACTGGAGGTAACGCCCGTTGTAGACGGCGGTATCATGTACGTAACCGGCCCGAATCAGGCTTTCGCGCTGGATGCGTTTACCGGGTGCCGGATCTGGGAGTATTCGCGACCCGCTACGCCCGGACTCGCCGGAGACGCCGCCCTGGGAACAAATCGTGGCGTCGCGATTCTCGGCCAGAATCTCTTCATGGTGACCGACAATGCACACCTGATTGCATTGAACCGCATCACGGGCCGCCTGGCGTGGGAAGAGGTGATGCCTGATGAAAAGATGCACTACGGCTCGACCTCGGCGCCCTTGATCGTAAAAAATATGGTGATCACCGGCGTTTCGGGCGCTGATGAGGGAATTCGCGGATTCATCAGCGCATATGATGCCTCCACCGGCGCACGGCTTTGGCGGACGTGGACAGTCCCCCAAAAGGGAGGACCCGGCGCCGGCACATGGGGTGGAAAATCGCTGGCGATGGGAGGAGGCTCGACCTGGCTGACCGGAGCGTACGATCCTGAGACCGACACCCTTTACTGGCCCACCGGCAATCCTTTTCCCGATGGCGACGGCCGAAACAGACCCGGCGATAACCTTTACACCGATTGCATTCTGGCATTGAATCCTGCCACCGGAAAGTTGAAATGGTATTACCAGTTCACGCCACATGATCTTCGCGATTGGGATGCCACTGAACCCCCGGTACTGGTTGATACGCGCTATCGGGGTCAGAAGCGAAAACTCCTTTTGCATGCGGACCGAAATGGTTTCTTCTATGTTTTCGACCGCACGAATGGCCACTTGCTGCTTGGAAAGAAATTCGTGAATAGGTTGACCTGGGCGAGTGGAATCGGGCCTGACGGCCGGCCGGAGCTTCTGCCGGGATACATTGCGCCTCCGGAAGGCGAGATCAGTTGCCCGTCGAGCGCAACGAACTGGATGGCAACTGCCTTTAGTCCGGTCACGCATTTTTATTACGTCATGGCCCGCGAGGGCTGCGGTTTCGAAGTGGCGCCGGGCCACTGGGTGAAAAGCCCTCCACCCATTGAGCCTTCAAAAAAATACCTGCGCGCCCTCGACATCGAAACCGGGAAGATCGTTTGGGAAGCTCCGCAAGTTGGGTCTGCTGAGGGCAAACAGTGGGCTGGTCTGATGGCGACGGCCGGAGGGCTTATCTTCTACGGAAACCCTTCCGGTGATTTTGTTGCAGCCGCTGAGACCAACGGCAAGCCGTTATGGCACTTCTCAACCAACGAGCGCATGAAAGCCTCACCCATGACCTATAGGGTCAATGGAAAGCAGTTTGTCGCGCTCGCTGCTGGACCGAATATCATAAGCTTTGGATTGCCTTAGCCGGCTGGGTTTTTCATGATTCTCCCGATGGATGTAGCCATGAAACGGCGTGAGTTCCTATCTGCAACTGCCGGCGCGACGATGGCGGCCATGACCAAACCGGCCGAGTCAGCCGGGACCTTTCGAGGGACGCTTTGTCTTTTCTCGAAGCATTTGCCTGAGATGAATTGGAACGAACTTGCGCGCGCCACGAAGGGCGCAGGTTTCGCAGGGGTAGACCTTACGGTACGAACGGCCGGCCACGTTCTCCCAGGACGGGCAAAAGAGGATCTTCCCAAGGCCGTGGCTGCCATCCGTGAAGAGGGCCTCGAAGTTCCGATGATTACCACCTGGCTTATTTCCGCCTCGGACTCGACTGCCGAGCCTATCCTCCGCGCCGCGGGTGAGTTGCGTATTCCCTACTTCAAACCAGGATATTACTCTTACCGGTACGTCGACGTCCGGAAGGAGATCGCGCGGGCCGGCGTAGAATTTCGTGGCCTGGCTGATCTTGCCCGGAGCCACGATGTTCAGTGCGGTTACCACAACCATGAGGGATTGGTGGGCGGGCCCGTCTGGGACTTCGCGCCCATCATTGAGGCGTTGGATCCCAAATGGGCCGGCTACTATTTTGACATCCGGCACGCCACAGCCGAAGGTGGAGCAGGCGGCTGGAAGAGCGCAACGAACCTGGCTATGTCGAGACTCAAGATGATCGCCATCAAGGATTGCTACTGGGGAAAGACGGGTGGGCGTTGGAAGACAATCAACTGTCCCCTCGGCCAGGGGATGGTGGACTGGAAATACTATTTCAAGGCGCTCGCGCACGCGGGGTATCACGGGCCTGTCTCCCTCCACCTGGAATACGAAATCCCTGGAAGGACACGGTCCGAGCGCGAGGCGAACACTCTCGCCGCGGCGGAGAGGGACCTCGCGTTCCTGAAGGCCGGTTTGCGTGAGGCATACGCAGTATGAAGGTCCCAGGTCAAACTCTTCGGTCCAGCATCGCGTCCCATGCGGAATCAGCTCGCCACAAGGCGATACGCCAATTCCAGCCGGTGCCCGCGGGAATGCCGGTAAAGCAACAAACTGATAAAGAATCGCCAAACTGAGTCACTACCTAACGCTAGCCCTTTTGCAACATGGCGGTCTTCCGGATACCGATGGAACACCAATCGCTATAGGGGCATCACACAAGTCAACCGGAATATTACTAGCCATTCGCCACTATTTTGATCCAAACAACAAATTCCAGATTGACAACAACGAGCTATCTTCGGAGGCGAAGGCAAACCACTTGCATACCAGACTTCAAGGGGCTAAGTTGGGTGAGCCTCGGATAGTTTGCGGACTGGGGGTTGTCTCCTTCGATCCAGACGCCGTAGAAGGCATGAGTTGTGTTATTCTAAATGTTTTAGAGAGCGGAAACCTGGGGGGAGTGAATCTCCGCCGGTCTAAACGTGTCAAGCAGTTTATAAGAAAGCGGACCCCGTCGATTGGGAATTCATTCATTTCAGATAAGTCGAAGGAGGGGGAAGGGAAGTCTGGCACAAAGGGTTGTCCTCAACCCGCTTGGCGACGAATGCAAGTCCGGGATATATACGGTGGCTGGCGAAAGGGAGAGGCCGGGGGTGGATCCTCCGGCAAGGCAGTGTGACGATGTTAATAAAGCGACTTTTCCTTTAATCGTCCGGCCTCTTTCCAAAAGGCGCCACGAGCAGCGAAGGGGCGCTTCCGGAGCAGCCAAGGGAGTTGGTTACTAAGCTGACGAGAGGTTGGGGGCGACCGGGTTGGGCCGGAAGACAATGATCAAACTTACGACAGCTTTTCCGTCGCTCAATTGCTCCATGTCCGGTCAATTCCATGTTTTCTCGCAATCAACTCTTGGGGTCCTTCCTGCTTCTCGCACTGATTCTATGCTTTCTGCTGGTCCGTCTGATTCGTTGCCACCAATAAAAACAGCAGAACCGGATTATCCGGCAATTGCCATCGTTGGCCCCACGGCGTCTGGAAAATCAGCCCTATCCTTGGCCATTGCGGGTAGGTTTGGCGGCGAGGTTGTGAACTACGATTCCGTGCAACTGTATCGGGGTTTTGACATAGGATCGGGGAAACTGCGGGAGGAAGAGCAAAAAGGAATCCCTCATTATCTGCTTGGAATCGCCTCCGCGGGCGAAATCCTGACCGCGGGAGAATTCCGGCGGCGCGCCCAAGAAGTTCTCGAATCGATTCGAGCCCGGCGGAAACTGCCGGTGCTTGCCGGTGGGACGGGATTGTACCTCCGGTCGCTGACCGACGGATTATTTGACGGGCCCGGGCGGTCCGAGGAATTGCGAGAAAGGCTTCGCAAAATCACAGCGCGCCACAGCCGAAATTTTCTGCACAAGATGCTCCAACGCCTGGATCCCCCTGCTGCCCAGCGTATTCATCCGCGTGATACGCAGAAAATAATTCGAGCCATTGAGGTCTGCTGGATTGCAGGTGAGGCAATCTCCCAGCTTCAATCGAAGGGCCGTAAGGGGATTCCCGGTTTTGCGTTTGTCAAGATCGGTCTCGATCCGGTCCGCTCACAGCTTTACGGCCGAATTAACCGGCGGGTGGAGCGGATCTTCGCGGAAGGCCTGATCGAGGAAACGCGCGCGGCACTTTTACAACTCGAAGACCGGGACGGTCCGCTTCCCCCGCCTTTTGAGGCCCTGGGGTACCGCCAGACTGTGGCCCTGGTGCGCGGCGAGGAAACGCTTAACAAAGCAATCCGGGACGTGCAGGAAGCGACGCGTCATTACGCCAAGAGGCAAATGACCTGGTTCCGCAAGGAGGCCGGGGTTTGCTGGTTTCGTGGCTTTGGGGACCAGGAAGAAACCATCCGGCAAGTATTGGACTATGTCGGGAGTCTTCTGTCCGGATTGGCTGAACTGGGACCTGGCAAGCGACTCCCAGGCCACGCCATGCACTTTCTTGAAAGGGAAAACTCATGAATGTACCCCCCAACAGCAAGAGAGAGCACACAGAAAAGACTTCACAGAACATCCAGGATGCTTTCTTGAACGTCGTCCGCAAGGATAAAACGCCCATTACCATTTATTTGATGAGCGGTGTGAAGCTCTCTGGCCGCATCCGGAGCTTCGATAAGTTCTGCCTGATTCTGGAAAGCAACCATCAGGAACAATTGATTTTTAAGCACGCCATCTCCACAATCATTGCACCCCGGATGGGAAATCCTCCCGCGTCTGTTGCGGAACCGGAGGGCCACGATTCGAAATCCTGAGGGCCGGGAAAAAGTTCTCCTGGTGGGCTGGTCGCAAAACCGTGGGTCAAAGTCCTCCGCTACGGGGCGTGGCTGCCTCGATGAATCTGACGCCTTCCAGGAGATCTGTGAACTTGCCTCCAGTGCAGGGGCAGAGCCAGCGGGTTCTATCCACCAGCGCACGGCCGGTCCGGACCCTGCTACGTTGATTGGACGTGGAAAGGCCTTGGAATTGCGATCGAAAGCTCAGGATGCCGGCGCTTCTACCGTTCTCTTCGACCACGACCTGACTCCCACACAGTTGCGTAACCTCGAACAAATCGTTGGGCTCAAGGTTATTGACCGCACCCAACTGATCCTTGACATTTTTGCGCGCCGCGCACGGACGAGGGAAGGAAAACTGCAAGTGGAGCTGGCGCAATTGACTTACCTCCTTCCCCGGCTCGCCGGGCGGGGAACCTCGTTGTCCCGCTTGGGCGGCGGCATCGGCACGCGTGGTCCTGGAGAGCAACAACTGGAATTTGACCGGCGCCGTATCCGGGCCCGCGTCCAAACTCTCCGTCAGGCCCTGGAGGGGGTTCGCTCTCAGCGCGCCCTGCATCGTGCGCATCGTAAGGAACAAAACTTCTTGATGGTAGCGCTCGTCGGCTATACCAATGCTGGAAAATCCACGCTATTTAACAGGCTGACCGGGGCAGAAGCGGTCGCATCATCGAGGATGTTTGCGACATTGGATCCAACGGTACGATTGATATCACTTGAGTCGCGCCGCACCTCCCTGCTCTCGGATACCGTCGGATTCATTCGTAATCTCCCGCCTCACCTGGTTACTGCCTTCAGGGCAACTTTGGAAGAGTTGCAAACGGCTGACCTTCTGCTCCACGTTATCGATGCTTCTCACCCGCTGCGGGAACAACAGACTGCAGCAGTCGAAAGCCAACTCGAGGCACTGGGGCTTGCCCAGACACCGCGCCGGAGAGTGTGGAACAAGATCGATTTGGTTGATCAACTTGAGGTTCGTGGATCTGCCCAGCTCTGGGATGTAGCGGTTTCCGCCAAAACCGGAGAGGGGATGGAGTTGCTCTTAGCGTTGATCGATCAAGGGTTGACAACGGATGATCCGCTGGTGGAAGCTGAGTTCAGGCTGCCAATTGCGGATGGTGAAGCTCTAGCTGCCCTCTACCGCTTGGGTACAGTCCTCTCCACCCGTTTTGAGGAAGGGAATTTGGTGGTTCGTGCCCGGCTCAGTGTCTCCTGCCGCGACCGCTTTTTCTCTAGCCACATGGCGTCTGCCCTGGGCTCGCGACAGGTGATCGAAGTCCAGCATTTTTAGACCTCCAGAGACTGTGGAAAATATTGTGGAAAAAAATTCAAAGTGGTGGGACCCAGAGGTAGAAAAAAGTGTAACCACGCCATCGTTCATTACTCAGTAACTAGACTAAGGCTTTTATTTTCTACAACATGTGACAAATATCAACCAGTGAATGGCCTTGTAAGGTATCTATCCGGATGTTAAGTGAATTTGAAATGGAAGTCGAGTTTTGCACAATCCTGGGGCAGTCCTATGCGCGGAGCCTAGCCTCAGACGCCTACGTATTTCGCACTCTTTCTGGGCGTATTTCGTGCTCTTGGCAGTTGCCGCGCTGGCTTGGCCTGGATTATTTGTTCGCTTCACCGGGGGTCTCGACGGCAAGATTATGAATTATCCAGCCTGGGGGACCCGCCAAGAAGCGGACCTTCCATTTATAGAAGGCGCGTCGCACCCCGGACACAAAAACGTGATCGCTGGTCCGCCGTTGAGGTCCAAAGTTCTCTGATTGGGCCCGAGTAATGTCGGATTTTTACCACATGCGTTGACAGAAGCAATACCCTTCGCTATAGTTGCCTTCGGACGCCCACATACCAACTAATATTCTTCTGTCCGCGAGCAAATAGGGTTCCGGCTATTTGGCGGGGGTCCCGAACGAAGTCGCATGAGCCTTCCTCTTTACCTGACCGTTCTTCGAATATTTTTTGTGCCTCTGTTGGTGGTCTTGCTTCTCACCAAGGGACAGAATCTGGATCTTTGGGCTGTGGCGGTTTTTCTTGCGGCCGCAGGCACTGACTTCCTGGACGGCTATCTGGCTCGCCGGCGGTCCCAGGTGACAAAGCTCGGCATCCTGCTGGATCCGATCGCGGACAAACTCCTGATCTCCTCAGCTTTTATTTCCTTGGTGGAATTGCACTTGGTCTCCGCCTGGATCGTAGTGATTATCATCGGCCGTGAGTTCGCTGTTTCGGGGCTGAGGAGCATCGCTTCTTCGGAGGGCATCACCTTGTCCGCCTCCGAACTGGGCAAAACCAAAATGGTGTTCCAGGTTATGGCGATTGCTACAATTGCCCTGGAACCGCGTTTCCCGGCCCTCAGCATTTCTGGAGACATATTGCTCTTCCTGGTGGTTTGCTTCGCTTTGGCCTCGGCAGCCCAGTATTTCTGGCTCTTTTGGCGAAAGCTGGACACCCAGAGACGTATCCCGGCCCCGCGCGTTGTTGTGATTCGAGGTGGTGAACGCCGCGCTGAGGAGGCAAAGGACGTTGCCGCTCACTGAGGCGGACCGCAAGCTCCTGCTTCAACTTTCCCGTCGCGTTCTCGAAGCGAGCGTGCGAGGGCAGCCTGTCCCGGCGCTTGAGAACCCTTCGCTTTCCGTCCAAGCTACGTCCGGAGCCTTCGTAACGCTGCGCCAATGTAACGGGGGTCTTCGCGGCTGCATAGGCCGTATAATAACCACCCAGCCGCTTTTCCAGACGGTGGCGGATTGTACCGTGGATGCGGCAGCTCACGACCCACGTTTCAGCCCCGTCACTCCAGAGGAGCTGGCGGGACTTCGCATTGAAATCTCCGTGCTTTCTCCGGTGCAAGAGGTGCGCCCGGAAGAGGTTGAGGTAGGTCGCCACGGGCTTCTGATTTCTATGGGAATCCGGCGGGGATTGCTTCTGCCGCAGGTTCCAAAAGAATGGGGATGGGACCGGGAGCGATTTCTGAATGAGACTTGTCTGAAAGCGGGTTTACCACGGGATGCGTGGTGTCACGGCGCCCGTGTTCAGGCATTTACCGCCCAAGTGTTCGCGGAGGCTCGAGGCGCAGCGGCCGAATTTGTCCTCGCGGCGCCTCGGTCAAATGATGAAATGGGTTAGCCGAATTACGGGTAGAGGAGATGTGACTTGCCGGTTCAGTTGAGGCTGCTTTTTATCGAAAAATTGCTTGAACGATTCAGCGGATCGGATGCCGGTAAGGCTTTGGGTCTACTTTTGAAATTTCATCACCGTTATGCCGCCGGTGCTTTCTGCCGGTTTCAAACTCCTGCCGGGCGGCGGCCCGTTCATCCAAGAATCGGGGACCGTACCGCAGGACGGTTCGTGAGCACCCCGTTGTTTCGTGAAGGTCCTTGCGCCGGGGATCACTCGAGTTCAACCCCGTCGCCAACCGCAATTTCTCTGATGACCCTCACAACCAGCCCCACCGACGATTTTTGCTGCACGGAGAGAATCAAAACTTCACCCAGATACTCGCGCGGCGTTTTGGGCCTCGGAAGAATGCCCTCCCATCCTTCCACGATGTTGTCCCGGAACTTCGCATAAGCGCCATACACTTGGCCCACATGGACGGCCTTGTTCACGCCCATGTCCAGGTAGCAGATGTCGCCCAAGGAGAGGTAATTGGTGGCGTTGTACGCGGCGACGATATTCCCTTCCAGTTTGCCGTTGGGTTCAGCAAAGCGGTGGAAGTTTGGATCGGGATGGAAAGCGGGAACGGAAACCGGTTGGTAGGGCACGGCAATATCTCCAATATTGACGGTCCCGCAAACGTCGCTGATCTTCGCAACCGCTCCCTCCGGTGTAACGGATACCACCCGAACCGCGCCGGTATTGGCGTAGGGCTCGCCGAGAGAGCGGACTTTGTAGCGTTGCATGAAATACCAGGACTGGGGGGGCTCGATCTGATCCTGAAGATAGTCTGACATCCAAGCCACCTGGCCCACGGGAGCAATATCTCTTCTGAGGAGTGTGTATCGATCTCCTACCTTCATCACCGCGCCGTGGCGGCTGCGAAGATACACGTATTGACCGGGAGTGAACTGCTGGAAGACTTCAAACAAATCGTTGTCTGACCCATCAAACACTTCGATATTGGCGGGAATTCGATCGCTGATGAAACCGGAGCATCGTACCCGTGATGCAGTCACGGCAGGCACTACCACCCCCCGGCCTTTGGCTGCAGCGTCCGCAGCCTGGCCTTTTGCTCCTATCCCCAGGAGAAAAAGAACCGTTGATATCCATAGTAGACGGTGCATGAGTTTCCTCCCATCCGGCAGGTCCATGCCGGAATTGCCTCTTAACCGAAGATCGTCACCTTGATGACAATGACTACAATATAAATAACCCGGCTTAGAGTCAAGCAGGACTCAGAATCCTTTGCCTTTCGGAGAAGAATCGGCCTTTTGCGGCGCGAACTTGAGTTCTGCTGGCCTTACCATGCGGTGCGGTTTCGCCATCAAAATCGTGAATAATCCAAGCGAAGCCCCACGGACCCACTACCTTTGGCCGGGTCCTCGTCTCTGAAAGCTGTTAAGATAAGGAAAAGTGTTGGCCGACCTGTTCTGTCCGGTTAAATTTTGGACCGATGGAGACTTGCGTGGCGAAAGGACACTTCAGCGAGGCTTGAGACACTATCGTTGCGAAACCAAATTATTCGATGGGAGGTTCTACCATGAAGGATTTCAGGATGGGATTCAGCACGACAGCTCTATGCGCGTTGCTCGCTCTTTCAGCCAGCGGAGCGGCTGGACCATTGCCACTTCCGGCGGCTCCTGCAGCAGCACAAGCTCATTCCGAAATTATGGCAGCGCTCCGTTCATTGAATTCAGCGAGGTATCGTCTGAACAGCGCGGCAACGGTTTACGGCGGGCACCGGGTGAAAGCCGAGCAACTCACAGACCAGGCAATTCGGGAGTGCCATGCAGCAATCGACTATGCGACGACCAAGCATGTGGAGCGCATTCCACCCGCCCCGCCTATGTCGAAAGGGAGGAGGAAGCCCGCGAGGGGCTATCCGGCCATGCATGATGCTGTGAACGAGTTGACGGTGGCCAGGAACCACCTCCAAAAGGCGGCTAGGGATTTTGGCGGCCACCGCGTCAACGCGCTGAAGCTTACCAACCAAGCGATCAATGAATGTCATGCAGCTCTCAGCTATGTCCACGCCAAGTGACCAATCTCCATCTTACTGAACCGGGCGTGCAGGCGGCGCCGCCCTCTCTTCTTAGCGCCGTGATGGCGGGGAATCCTGCCGGGTGTGTTCCGGTTCGCCAGGAGCCGGCGCTGTAAGCCTTAGCGCCGGCCTCTGGATGTCATCACCCGAGTTCTGCTGGCTAAAAGTTCCCAGTAAACAGCCGAGCCAGCGCCGCGTTTTGCTGGGGATTCATCCTCAGGGCGATCCGCCGGATTCGCGCCAGTTCGTCTCGTGCAATTTCTCCCACGGTCCCGCGCCCGCGTTGGGGCGTGAATGCCAACACATGGTCAAGGTCAGGATGGCGGGTGAGAGGATGTTCCAGCAGGAGGGCTTGGTGTGGCGGGCAGAAATAGAGGAGGGGTCCCGTGCCGGTGTCGCGGCCATCGGAGGCGGCTCGCGTCACGCCGACCATCAGCCTACGGTCCGCCTCATAACACAGGAACAGGTCGCCGCGCTTGACCTCGTTGCGGATCAGGCGCAAGCTGCGGGCGCTGCGGATCCAGCCTCGGTCGCCAATCGGGAATGGGCGCCGGCGGCGCGACGCAAAGTATTGCTTGAACTCCCAGCCCCGCCGCGTATTGACCTTGAAAACCCAGGCTTTCACCCCATTTTCACCACACGCGCCTGGCGCACTGCGGACACAGATTTGATTTCCGCAAGCACCGGAGCAGGGATGGCGTTATCCACATTAATGAGGCCAATGGCCTCATGCAATTCCGGGTTGCGGCCCAGCGCAAAGCTGGCGATGTTGATGGAGTGGTTGCCCAGAACGGTGCCCACCGCGCCGATGACCCCTGGGACATCCTGATTCTGGATGTAGAGCAGTGTTCCGTGCAGCGGAGCCTCAATATCGATATCGTTTAATCCCAATAGGCGTGGCATATTCTTTAAACCCACCATGCCCAACACGGAAACGGTCTCTGCGGCCGTTTTCAGCGCGATACCTAGCGAATTGGAGAATGCGGCGCGCCGCGTGCTGCGCTGCTCCGTCACTTCAATCCGGCGCTCATGAGCCAGCGTTGCGGCATTGATCAGGTTGGCCTGTTCCTCGGCCGACAGCACTTGATTCAGGATGCCCACCAGCACCGCGTTCTTCACCAAATGGGTATTAAGTTCGGCGAGCCCCCCATCGTAGCTCACGCGGATATGCTCCATGCCGCCGCTCGCTACCTGTCCCAGAAACGATCCCAGTCTTTCCCCGAGTTGGATGTACGGTTGAAGCCGCTTGTATTCCTCGGGTGGAACGGCCGGCATGTTCACCGCATTCCGCACCATGCCCTGCAGCAAATAGTCCCGCACCTGCTCGGCAATGCGGATGCCTACAATCTCCTGCGCCTCTTCCGTGGAACCCGCGATGTGCGGCGTCACGATCACCTGCGGATGGCGGACCAGCGCCGAATCTTTGGGTGGCTCCACTTCAAACACATCCAGGCCCGCGCCCGACACCTGCCCGGATTCAATCGCCGCCAGCAGATCCTTTTCGTTGATCAGCTCGCCCCGCGCGCAGTTGACAATGCGCAAGCCGGGCTTGGCCATTCCCAGCGTGTGGGCGTTCAACAAATGCTGGGTTTCGGGCGTCAAGGAGCAGTGGAGGCTCACAAAATCGCTCGACCGCAGCAGGTCTCCGAGTGGCAAAACTTGCACATTCTGTTCCTGGGCCAGACGGGCCGGAACAAAAGGATCGTAACCCAGCGTCTTCATCTGGAATGCCTGGGCCAGGCGCGCCACTTCCAACCCAATTCTCCCCAGCCCGATCAACCCCAGCGTCTTTCCGCGCAACTCCATGCCCAGGAATTTCTTCTTCTCCCACTTTCCCTGTTTCACCGAATCATCCGCTTCCGGAATACGCCGCGCCAGCGCCAGCATAAAGGCCAAAGTTTGTTCCGCAACGCTCGTAGCGTTGCCGCCCGGCGTGTTCATCACCACAATGCCCTTGCGCGTTGCGGCCTCCAGGTCCACGTTGTCCACGCCCACGCCGGCCCGGCCAATCACGCGCAGACGCGCGGCGTGCTCCAGCAAGTCGGCGGTTACCTTGGTGGCGCTGCGCACGATCAATGCCTCGGCGTCTTTGATTTCCGGCTTGGGATCCAGCTTCTTGCCCTTTTCAGGAAGATAAACCACTTGGAATGAGGGCTCGTCATGCAGGACCTTCAATGTGCTTTCGGAAACATCATCGGTAACCAGAATCTTCATTTTTAGTTTGCTCTTTCGTTTGGAATTGTCCGGGATGAAAACTGTGGCGCCGTCGCGTCGCCGACGCTGTAGCGGCGCTCTGTGAGCGCCGGCCCCCCGCGACAGCAGCTTGGCCGTTCCTACACCTTGATCGCAGCCGTTTTCTCCGCCGTGTGCCGTAAATAAACCTCTTGCACGGCCCGCACGCCGGAACCCAGCTCCACTTTCTGTCCTTTGCGGTGAAGCGCAATCTCAAGCGCGGCAATCACAGAGAACAAGTCGGAGATATCGTAATAGCCCAGATGCGCCAGCCGGAAAATCTGGCCTTTCATGGTTCCCTGGCCGTTGGAGAGGATGGCGCCGAAGTTCTTGCGCACCTCTTTGATGATGTCGCCGGAATCCATGCCCTCCGGGGCGCGGATGGCGGTGACAGCGTTGGCGTAGTTGCCCGTGGCGAACAGCTTCAATCCCACGCGTTGCGCGGCGGCTCGCGTCGCCTCCGCCAACAGCGCGGCGTTGGCAATCAGGTTCTCGCGTCCCAAATTCTTGATGTATTCGAGCGCGGCGTGCAAGCTCACAACCAGCGAGGTGGCCGGCGTGTAACTGGCTTCGCCCTTCACCAGGTTCTTTCGCTCTTTGGCGTAATCGAAATAGAAATGTGGCAGCTTGGACTTTTCGATCAGCTTCCACGCCTTTTCACTCACCGCCGCAAAGGCCAATCCGGGCGGGATCATCGTTGCCTTTTGCGAGCCGCCAATCACAACGTCCAATCCCCATTCATCCGGGCGCAAATCCGTGGTGCCCAGCCCGGTGATGGCGTCCACCACCAGACAGGTTTCGGGGTAGGACTTGACGGCGGCGGCGAGCGTCTTCACGTCATGGCTTACGCCCGTCGAGGTCTCGGTCGCCTGAACGAAGACAGCGCGAAAGGGTCCATGCTTTTCAAGCTGTTCTTTCAAGCCTTCGATGTTCACCGGATGCCCGTAAGGCGACTCCACCTTCACGGCTTCCACTCCGTAAGCCTGCGCAATCGCCAGCCATCGCTCGCCGAATTTGCCCGCGGTGCCCACCAACATGCGGTCGCCAGGCGAAAGCAAATTGGAAACAGCTCCTTCCATCGCGCCGCTTCCCGACGAGGCGAATATCACCACGTCGTTCTGAGTATTAAAGTAATACTTCAAGTGATCCACCGTTTGCCGCATGATCTCCCGGAATTCGTCGGTGCGGTGATGGATGCTGCGCGTGGCGCCGCGAAGCTGCGCTTCCATCAGCAGCGGCGTGGGGCCCGGGGTGAAGAGTCGTTCCTTGATGAGTAATGGCATGGCTCAAATGTCCTCTCGTCTTTCGATAAATTGATGGATGGGGCCGTTGCCGTCCAGACATGGCTTACCGGCTTGTGGCTTCTTCCCCGTTCCGTTGCGCGTTATTGGGATTCTGGCAGCGCGGACTTTTGTGCTTCAAACTCTCGAAATTTGTAGATCCGGCGGGTTGAATGGTGCAGTACCCGGGCCGGGTCGCCTAACCTTTAGTTTAGAGAAACCGGGCGGGCTTGTCAAAAAATTGGGATGGAGGGCCGTGGCATGGCTTGCTGTGCCAGATTACCGGTAATGACACAGTTTGCTGTAGCGGCGCTCGGAGCTTGCCCTGACAGGGAGCGCCGGAAACCGTTGAGGGTACAAGTTCGGCGGTCACAGACGCCGCTACAGCGAAGAAACTGAGCCGGTAGCGCAGACTTCCGTTTTCCCGGAAGTCTGCGGCTTTTCCCCGGTTCCCAAACAAAACCCGCAGAGTTTGATATACTCAAACTCTGCGCTACCGGCTCATGATCATCACCGCGAGTATCTCGCTATTTTTAGGGCTCGTCCTTCAGCTTTCCGCCCCGGCACAGTCCTCTGCAGCTCAGGCCTCCCGGGGTTATGGGGCGGTTGAAGGGCGCGTATTTGACGAGAGGGGCCAACCCATTTCGGACGCAACCGTATATGCCTTTCGCCCTGATAAGCCTAGTGCTGGCTTGCGGCACGAGGTGCACACCGATGCGACGGGAAGTTTCTTCCTGGACACCGTCGAACCAGGCTTGAATCGGATATGCGCAGTGGACGAGAAGGAATACTATCCGGATGCGAACGCGACATTTTACGACTCCGCTGTCCCCTACCCTGAGGTGAATGTGCACGAAGGGAAAGTTGTCAGAGGGGTGATCATTCGGGTCGGGCCGAAGGCAGGGAGGTTGGTTGCCAGGGTGGTGGACGCCCGGACGGGTCAGCCAATCGAGCGGGGTGGGGTGACCTTCTATGAGGCACGCAGCTCGCAGGACTACATGGGCACATCCCTTCGCCGAGGCGGGAGGTTTAATCTATTGGTCCCATCCACCAAACCGTTCAGGATGCGGGTCTGGGCCCACGGCTACACCACCTGGTACTACGGCAAGGAAGGAACTCAGGCTGGCGCTGAGCCTTTGCGCCTTTCCCCTGGTGAAACCAGAGTGGTGATCATCCGTTTGCATCCCGCCAAAAGCGAATAACCCGGGCCTTCCGAAGTCTGCGCGTGCAATCGCGGCTGGAACAAACATTTACGGCCAATGAGGGGGCGTGTCTATGCTGCGAATAGGAAAAATCAGATGGTCACTCGCCACATGGGCGCTGTTCGTAGCAGGCCTCGCGGCTGGAACAAAGCAGCGACACGTCCCAATGCCGGGGTTTGCGGGAATCGAGGGACGGGTAATAAACATGGGGGGAAAGCCGGTTTCTGAGGCAAGGGTGTGCGCGGAGCCCGTCGATCTTCCGATGAGCGGAAGAGTGCCCTGTACGGTAACGGACGAGAAGGGCCAGTTCTTTCTTGGTTTTGTCACGCCGGGCCGGAACACCATCTACGGTTACAAGACGGGGACTGGCTCCCCTGGCCCGACCTATGCGCGTTTTTCGGGTCCTGCGGGTTCCACACTGAACCTGGAAATTGGTCGGGGCAAGGTTGTGAGCGGGATCGTTCTCAAACTGGGGTCCAGGGGCGCTTGGCTCTCTGGCCGGGTTGTGGGTGGCCCGCCGCGCATTGCTAAGCAAACAGAAAGCAAAAGGGAAGTGAACCG
>CALCEB010000215.1 GCA_937900045.1 uncultured Acidobacteriota bacterium | reverse complement strand
CCCTTGCCGCGCTCCGGTTGGATTCAGAGGTTTCGGGAAGCAGCAGCTCGCTCGGCTGCATTCGCTCAAGCTCTTCCCGGAAACGCGTCCGGAACTCCGGCCCGCCAAATTGCGTTGCCAGAAAGTGGCCGGTGGAAAGGTCTGCGAACGCCAGGCCGATGGCGCTGTCGCGCTCGATGGCTGCGGCAAGGTAATTGTTGGCGCGTGGCTCGAGCGACTGCATGTCAATTGAAGTACCGGGGGAAACAACCCGCGTCACCTCGCGCTTCACGAGCTTTTTAGCAAGGCGGGGATCCTCCATCTGGTCACAGATAGCGACGCGGAATCCCTTCCGGACCAGCTTGGCAATGTAGCCATCCGCGGCGTGGTAGGGAACACCGCACATGGGAATGGCTTGACCCTTTTCCTTGTTGCGGGAGGTGAGAGTAATCTGCAGTTCGCGCGCGGCGATGATGGCATCTTCAAAGAAGAGCTCGTAGAAGTCACCCAGGCGGAAGAACAGGAGCGCCTGCGGGTGGCGTTCTTTGATGGATTGGTATTGCCTCATTAGAGGCGTGGAAAAGTCGCTCATTCCCCAATTCCGTAAATCTTGCAGGCTACCTTGAATGGCACCCCACCCTTTTCGAACCGGTGGCTGTAGTGCCGAATCGCCAATGCCTTCCGCCGCGAGACCGGACATTAGCCGGCGCACTCAGGTATCAATAAAATTGAGCGTGACATGCTAAAGTTTACGTTATAAGCCGCTCGTGGGTACTACACGGACCTTCAAATCAAGTCTGCTACCTTGAAAGTTTTCCTATGTTTTCTCCGGTTCGTTTTGTCTCAATTGAAAATGCCGGTCCTTTGTTTTCAATAACTCCTCCGGTTCGTTTTGTCACTTTTAATGTTGCTACGCGACAAGAAGGCAACGATGAGGCGGCGGGAGCTACTACCTCCAATGTACGACTCTAGAAGTAGAGTGCGGGCGGCAAACCTGCCAAATAGCGTTTGTGGGATTGTGGTTGCCATTGGTCGTTTCAAACATTGGTAAAGATCGTAGCATAGGTGCCTCGGACAAACGAGACAGCCGGGACGAACGAGACAAAATATTTTGGGCGCTTCGGGCTCCAGGGTGAACTGGTCCCATCCCCGTCGCGAAAGGTCTGTGCCGGGCTGAAGCCCGGCGCTACTTCTTCAAATGCTCCATCCAGTCGTCAGAATGCCAGCCGGTGTCTCACGCTTCTCATAACTCATTGATTCTAAATAAAATACTTGCATTTTTCCCTGAAATCGATGTATCTTCCGCATAATACAGGATTTATGCGATTTCAATGGCTTTGCCCAGTGGCTTTGGATGGGTTTGGTCCTCGAGTCGTCCTTTGTTTTCAATCGAGTTTGGGTTTTCCCCCTCAACAATCTTTTTTTTGCTGCGAACCGCCTCACCCCTGTCTTTCAGACTTCTTTTGATGGATTACGGCTTGCGGGGGAATGACGATTTCCTGTAATTGCCCCCACAGCATGAATTCCCGCTCCCCGCCTTCGCGGAGACAAGCTGTGCAGGAGTAACAAATTCCTGAAATTACCCGTCTTGAAGAGGGCTACCTTTCCCGCGCACGATGCGCCGTGAGCCACATGATGACACCCGTCAAGGCGGGCTTCCCCAATGACGGATTCCTGAGATTAACTCCGAGAATATGGGCCCTGGCATGGGTCATTTGGGGCCGGATTTCTGGCTCGAATCCGAAAAACAATATTTACTATATAGTATACTATCCAGTGACCCGTGTCAAGTCTATTTTGATTTCGGTAGTGTCTCAGTTTCTTTGCTGTAGCGGCGCTCTATGAGCGCCGAACTTGTATCCTCAACGGTTTCCGGCGCTCATAGAGCGCCGCTACAGCAAACTGCGCCACTACCCTGCTTTCCGCCGCTCGCTCCAAGCCCAGAAGACCCATATTTTGTAGCATCTATTTCAAATATGGCGTGGGCGATTTGGAGGATCGCCGGGACAGCACGGTCAAAACCGTGGTCTGACCATCCGCGAATAAAATCCCCGGAATAATCCAGGCTGGAATGGCGGCTCACGGGGCTGAGACGTTTTTCAAGAAGCGGACTTCCGGGAATTGGCGGTATTTCTGGGCATAATCCAGCCCATAACCCACCACAAACTCGTCCGGAATTTCAAAACCGATGTAGCCCGCCTGGACCGGCCGGGTGCGGCGCGAGATCTTGTCCAGCAACGCTACCACCTTCACGCTTCGGGGCTTATGAGCCTTCAAGACGCCCATCAGGTAGTGCAGCGTTTCGCCGGTATCCAAAATATCCTCAACCAGAAGAACGTCAATGCCCTCGATGCTCAGGTCAAGATCCTTGGTAATCATCACCTCGCCCGAGCTGCGGGTGGAATCGTGGTAGCTGGATACACCCAGAAAGTCAACGGTTAGCTCCTCCAGGTCGATGGAGCGGACCAAGTCCGCCAGAAATACCCACGCCCCCTTCAGGACGCCGACCAGTCGCAGGGGCTTCCCTTGGTAATCGGATGAAATCAGCGCGCCCAATTCACGGACGCGCTGAGCGATCCGGTTGGCATCGATAAGAATGTCGAGATCCGTCTTGGTTGTTGAATCCTGCATCTTCTCCTCGCGGTTGACCGTTTTTTAGTGATTTGATAAACTTAGAGGTTCTATTCTTCCTTGAAGGAGTTTCTGTGGCAAGTCACAAGTCCGCATTGAAGCGCATTAAGCAGACCCATGTCAGGACCGAGCGCAATCGCGCCCACCGGTCCAAGCTGCGCAACCAAATTCGAAGGCTGCGCGCCGCAATTGACGCGAAGGATAAGACCTCCGCGCAGTCCTTGCTCCTCCCGACGTTGTCATTAATCGATCACTCCGTCCACAAAGGTATTTTGCACCGGAATACTGCGGCAAGATACAAGTCAAGGCTGAGCCGCCACATCCAAGTTATCAGCTCGATATAGATCCGCGAGCCGGCGAAGCTGCAGAACTGGTGTTGCACCTGGGATTTCGCCGCTCCCGCCGTGGTGGAAAAGAACTGAGCGGTGGTGCGGACAATAACCGTCACCCGCTCGTTTTGCAGCCTGCGGATGCCGCTTTCAGCACGATTGAAGGCATGCCCCAGCAGGAGCCAATCTGGCGGCAGTGAGGAATCCGCAGCAATGGATCCGAACTTATTCCGATAAAGCTCCGGCGGCCTCAATGACCCCCGAAGCCAAACCCGCGTCTCCTCCCACCATGATCTGCCAAACCAAAGCTTCAAGCAGAACGCGGGAATCCTTCCAGGAAGATTTAATGTTCAAGTCGGCAGCCCTAGCCAAGCGCAGGGCACGGAGCAGTTCCTGCCGTGAATAAGTTTTTAAGGCGCGAGGCGCAATCTCAAAGGTGGAATAAGGATTTCCGCCGCGGTTCCAGGCGGAGCGGCCGTAGCCCGTTGCGGGCGCCGACTTCAGAGCTTGGCGGAACAGGTCGCCAATGCACCAAAGCACGAGAGTTTCCGGCTCTTTGCTGGAAAGCAGCACCCGGAGCGTCTGAAGCGCGCGGCTCAGTTGCCGGTCTGCAAGCGCCATGAGCAACTTGCCGATTTCATGCTCTTCGCGCATAGCAAAAATCATTTCCAAATTAGCCTTTTCGAGCCTTTTCGTTCCGAAGTTGGCCGTAATTAACTTTTCGATTTCGGTTCGCATCCATAACAGGTTTACGCCGCCGCCTTTGCCAGACCGGTTGCCGCCCATGTCGAACCGGGAGGCAACCGTTTCTGCAACTTCCGGGTCAATACTGATGCCGCGCTTTTCAAGATATTGCTTCAGCCACAGGACGGCCTCCGGGCGGCCCAGCGGTGTCAATTCAACGACTTCTGCCATTTTCTCAAGGGTTTGGATGAAGGTCCGGCGCCGGTCGGGCTCGTAGGCGGTGAAAACGAGGGTTGCGAAGGATGAAGGCTTGCCAAGGTAGGCTGCCAGCGCCTTTTGGTCCGCTTCATCGACGTGGCCGAAATCGCCGGGGTCTGAAAAAAGCAGGTAGTTGTGGCCGCCGAGCATGGGCATCTGAAAAGCATTCTCCAGGGCGTGCTTCAATTCCCCGGCTTGGAATTCGACGTCCGCAAGGGACCATTCGCGGAACCCAGGAGGAATCGATTCGATGATCGCGGTTCTGCACTCTTCATGCAGAAAGCGGTCAGCGCCGCGCAGAAAATACGCCGGCCCGGGTTTTCCCTTGGCCACAGCCGCTATAAAATCCTTGGGTCGAAGAGGAATCTTCACAGGGCTACCTTTCATCAAAATTTACTGGCCAGGGATTATCCGGCTCGATCGTCCACCGGCATTGCGGCGGACTTCGCATGATAAGAATAAAGCATCCGCATTCCGATGCGAAAAATAAAGCAATCTTTCCTAGTCCGAATGCAGGAAGATGCCATATTCTTCCACACAACCCGCGTTTCCGCGATTCTGAGCTTATTATAATTTTACCGGCGCGTAACATTGTTGGACCTATTCTAAGCACCAGGAACTCAGCAAGCTACCGGAAACTATTCGCTGAAAACGCCGGGATTCTCAGCCAAAGCCACGGCGGCTCGCGCGCTGAAACCAAGAGTAACCCGGGCTGCTTCATCCGGCCGGAAAGGATTCAAGCTTGAGCAAAGTAGCGCTTGCCTTGGTCATTCACTCCCACCAGCCCGTGGGAAACTTCGACCACGTGATTGAAGAGGCCTATCAGAAATCGTATCACCCTTTTCTGAAGGCTCTGCACAGCCATCCTCAGATCAAAATGACCTTTCACTATTCGGGTATTTTGCTCGAGTGGATGGAATCCCACCATCCTGAGTTCCTGGGCCTGTTACGGGAACTGGCGGAGCGGGGACAGATCGAAATGTTGGGCGGTGGCTATTTCGAGCCCATTCTTGCCTCAATTCCCGACAGCGAAAGAGTGGCACAGATCGAAAGGCAATCGCGTTATCTTCACAGATATTTTGGCGTGAGCCCGCAAGGCATCTGGGTGGCGGAGCGGGTTTGGGAACAAGCATTAATTCAACCCTTGGTTAAAGCCGGCGTCCGCTACACCATTCTGGATGACACTCATTTCATCGCGGCCGGGCTTGAGCCCGCTCAGCTTCAAGGCACCTACATCACCGAAGACGCTGGAGCCGCGCTGCATCTTTTTCCGAGCCTTCAATCACTCCGGTATACGATTCCTTTTCGCGAGCCCGATGAGACTCTGGAAATATTGCGCGGGGGTCAGGGGACGCCAGACGCTCTGTTTGCGGTGGGCGATGATTGCGAGAAATTCGGAGTGTGGCCGGGAACCTACGAGCACTGCTATACGAACGGATGGCTGAAGCGTTTTCTTACGGCGGTGGAAGACGCGGGCGACTGGCTGGAGACCGTTACTTTGGCGGATTACTACTCCACTCAGAAACCCAAAGGACGAATCTATCTACCCACGGCTTCCTATTCGGAAATGATGTCCTGGGCGCTCCCAATCCCCGCGTGCCGCGAGCTTACGGCGTGTTTAAGTGACGTGGAAAATACGCCTCAAGGTAAGCGCGTGCAGCGCTTCGTGCGCGGGGGAGTCTGGCTCAACTTCTTCAGCAAGTATGCAGAGTCGAATCAAATCCACAAGCTGGTCCTGAGAACACTAGAGCGGTGGCATACGGCGTGGCTGGCCACCGTCTCCGGCACGGACGGGCGCCAGATCTTGGATCAAGCACAAACTCACCTCCTGGCCGCTCAATGCAATGACGCCTATTGGCACGGAGTGTTTGGCGGACTTTATTCTCCCCATCTTCGCAGCGGATTGCTGGGCCATCTGATTCAGGCGGAAATTCTGCTTGACCAGTTCGAGGACACAGCCAGAGATTCCACCGTGGTCAACGAGGTGGCCGATTTCGACGCGGATGGCCAACCGGAGCTTTGCTTGGAAAACCGGATGTTCGGCATGATTGCGCGTCCCGCCGACGGAGCAACAGTTTCCAGTTTGCGCTTCAAGCCGTCGCACGTGGAATTGATCAATTCGCTGATGCGGCGGCCTGAGGCCTATCATGACTTGGTCCGCCGACACTTTACTTCCAAACAGGCGCCGCACGAGGGCCCAGCCTCTATTCACGACCAGGTATGGAGCAAAGAGGCCAATCTGGGCGCACTTTTGCGCTATGACCATTATGCGCGCCATGCGTTTCGAACCATGTTGTTCCCAGCTTCAAAAACCTTGCAGGATTTCGCGGAGTTGAACTTGGATGAAAATAAGCTGCTGGCCGGAGGCCCGTGGAAGCTCCAGGAGCCGTGGGATGGCACGGCCGAATGGGAATTCAGACCGGAAGGGAGTCTCCAGACAGGGAGTCTGGAGGCCGGCATCAAACCCACAAAGAAGCTTCGAGTACGGGCCAGTGGCGACCGGTTGGTGATCGAATGTTTGTCAAAATTTTCGATGCAGCCACAAGCTAACGCCGCGCCGCGCATCGCTTTTGGACTTGAACTGGTCCTGAATCTTCTTGCCCCCAACGCGCCGGACCGCTACTTCGAAGCCGAAGGGTTGCGGCGCCCGCTCGAATTCAAGGGGGAAATCGATTTTCCGGTCCTGACGATTGCCGACGAGTGGCAACGCGTCAGAATCCAACTGAAGTGCGCTCCCGGGGCTCGCTGGTGGATTGTCCCGATTGAGACGATTTCCCAATCAGAATCGGGGTTTGAACGTATTTATCAGGGCTCCGCGGTGATGGCTGTCTGGAATCTGGAGTTTTCCAGGAACCGATCGCCGGAGTTTAGTCTGCAAGCAGAAATCACCCGTCTTTGACGCCAGTCGTAGCCGCTCTAACCTGAATGCTGTTCACTTAAGGTCCGGTCGAGAATAATGCACACAGTTGAATCAGAGCCCCTCACCCGCCGCTGCGCGGTTCCCCCTCTCCCCGCTTGCGGGGAGAGGGCAGGGGTGAGGGGTCCGGCGACGCCTCTGAGGTCAAGATCATGAAACTCGCCTTAACTGAACAGTATTGGCTCTAACCTGAATTATTTGCGAACTTCCCTTGGAGGACCGTCAGGGCAAGGTCTCAACCATGCTGTTCGAGCCGTCCGGCAAATCTCCGTTGCTTGTTTCCGCTTACTTCAGCGCTATGGAGAGTGGCCGCCCTTGTTCGCCCGAAGGTTGAGTGAGGCGCAAGGCTGCGGAAAGGGTAGCCGCCAAGTCCACAGGTTGGACGGGGACCGTGTAGACACCCGGATTGAAGGCATTTCCCCAGAAAATCAAAGGGACTTGGGCGTCATAGCTCCAGGGACTGCCATGAGTGGTATGAATATCCCCCGCAACGGGCACGGCGTAGGGCTCCAGCACGATGAATACATCGCCGCTCCGCAAGGGATTAAAGCTGTTTGAGACCTTTTCTGCCAGTGGAATGTGAGGCAAGTCTCCGTTCATGATCTGAGTCCGCGTATAGGCGGCCCTCACTCCTGGCA
>CALCEB010000214.1 GCA_937900045.1 uncultured Acidobacteriota bacterium | reverse complement strand
GCGAGCCTTAGCATGGACGCATGAAGCCCATCGAGTGGAACGCTAGGCTTTGGAAAGAAAGTGTTAAGCAGTTTCATCAATTCATGACACCGTTGGTCACCGGGCTGGGCCGGAGCGAGCGGCGCGTGGCCGCCACACGGTACGTGGAAGGATTGCTGACGCCGGGCCAGCGGAAGTCGATTGGACCCATGGCGGCGCGGCTGGGCGTGGACTCGCAAAGTCTGCAACAGTTCGTGACCGACAGCCCGTGGAGCGACGAAGGGATGTGGAGGGCGATTCGCCATGAAGTGATTCCCCACCTGGAACCCCTGGAGGCCTGGGTGGTGGACGAAACCGGTTGGATAAAAGACGGCTCGCACTCGGTGGGGGTTTCGCATCAATATTGCGGTGCGGTTGGCAAACAGGCCAATTGCCAAGTGAGCGTGGAAGTGGTGGTCAGTGACGGATGGGTCGCCGCACCGGTGGGCGGACGGCTGTATCTGCCGGAGAGCTGGGCTCAGGACGGTGAGCGCTGTGCGGCCGCGGGGGTTCCGGAGGAGGTTCCCTTCGCCACCAAGCCGGAGTTGGCGCTGGTGATGATTCGTCAAGCCCGGCTGGACGGTGTGCCTCCGGCTCCGGTGTTGGGGGATTGCGCCTACGGGAACAACGCGGCCTTTCGGGCCGGAGTGCGGGAGTTGAGGATGGAGTTTTTTCTGCAAGCGGATGGCAACTGCCTCAAGGGATGGGATCACGCAGTTCAAACGGAGGTGAAACGGGTGCGGCGCCATGTGCGTGCCGGCCAACCTCCTGCCCAGACCCTGGCGGAATTGACGCGTCGCATTCCGGAGACGGATTGGAAACCGTGCTCCTGGGTGACGGCCGGAGGACAAAGCCGAAGAACCCGTCTGGTGTGGCGGGAGGTCTTCTTGCAGCACGATCTGCGCCACGCCGGGGGCGAACTGGAGAAGGTCTGGTTGGTGGTCGACTGGCCGGACGGTGATCCCGAACCCTATCACTATTACTTGGCTCATCTCGACCGGCAGCCCACGAAAGCCCGCTGCCTGAAGCTGAGTCGCTCCCGCTGGCATATTGAACAATACTTCCAGCGCTGCAAAGATGATCTCGGACTGGACCATTTCGAGGGCCGTTCCTGGCGGGGCTTTCATCATCATCTGGTTCTTTCCGCAATGGCTTACTTATTTATTCTGATCATCTACTTGCGCCATAAAAAAAACTTCTGGTGCGACGTGGGAACAGATTCTCCGTGCGATCCAGCCCTGGTTGGTGAGGTCGAACGGATGCTGCCCCTGCTGCGGAACTAAATTCGATCGAATTTACGGCGACACTACTTAACATAGTACTACTAGCCACTCAAGCGGCTCCGGTCTCGAAGAAGATGCTCTGGGCGGGACGCATCATCAGTGCTCTCGTAGTGTTGTTCCTACTCTTCGATGGCGTCACGAAAGTGATGAAGGTCACCCCCGTCCTTCAGGCATCCGCCAAGCTCGGATATCCTGAGAGCCTTATTCCAGTCATCGGGATTATCTTGTTGGTTTGCACCGCCCTCTATGTGATTCCGCGCACCTCCATTCTCGGCGCGATCCTGTTGACGGGCTATCTGGGCGGCGCCACCGCCAGCCAAGTGCGCATCGGCAGTCCATTGTTTGAAACGCTCTTTCCGGTCATTTTCGGCGTGTTGATTTGGGCAGGGATTTTCTTGCGTGAGGACCGCCTGCGCGCACTCATTCCTCTGCGAAGTTAGCCTGCGCAGAGGCCGGAGCGGGGTAGCGCAGACTTGTCGTCTAAGTCTGCGGCTTGTCCAATCCTTGGTAAAAAGGCCGCGGAGTTACAAGACAACTCCGCGCTACCCAACCCCGGAAGGGCGCCGGGGCTGGTAAGCTGCCACCGGGCGAATACCCCATTAAATTACCCAAAGGAGAACACGATGCAATTGAATCCTTATCTTACTTTCAACGGCCAATGCGAGGCCGCGTTCAAGTTCTATGAGCAGTGTCTTGGCGGCAAGATCGAAGCCATGATAACCCATGCCGGCACGCCCGCGGAGGAACATGTGCCATCGGAATGGCGCAATAAGATCATGCACGCTCGCCTCACTGTGGGCAACGAGGTATTGATGGGATCTGACGCTCCACCTGAGCATTATAAAGAACCCAAAGGCTTCTCCGTATCACTCCAGATCAACGACCCGGCAGATGCGGAGCGCGTATTCAACGCACTGTCAGAGAACGGGACGGTGCAGATGGCGCTCCAGAAAACCTTCTGGGCCACCCGTTTTGGCATGCTTGTGGATCAATTCGGTATACCGTGGATGATTAACTGCGAGCAAGCTGCATCCAATTAATCACGCAACGGACTTCGGAGTCAGGAGATCCGCCGCGGCGAACTGTCACCCGCGGGTCTCGGCGCAAGTCTTCAAGAGAGGGCATGGTGGGAAAGTTCAGCCGGTGAAGGGTTGTCTCATCCGCTCGCGGCCTTCTGGTAGCGCAGCATGTGGCGTTGGAATTCCGGGTTGTTCGGAGAAATCTGGAGCGCCTTTTTCTGAACGTCCACTGCTTCCTTGAACTTGCCGTTCACGTAGAGTGACTCAGCCAACGTGTCCAGAAAATTCGGCTCCTTGCCATTCGTCAGTTTGACGGCGGTCAAGGCGTGATTCAGCGCCGCCTGGGGATTGCGGAACTTCGGATCATCACTGGTGGCAAAGAGCCACGCCAGATTATTGTGGGCCACTGCCAGTTTGGGCTGGATTTGAAGGGCCTCTTCATAGTGGCGCACGGCTTCATCATAAAGCTTCAGGCTGTTGCATAGGTCGGCGAGGACGACTTGCGCATCAGCCGCGCGGGGTATCTTTTGGTCGACTTCAACGAGCAACTTCTGGGCTTGCGCCGCCTGTCCGGTGCGTAGATCGGCCACCGCCAGCCGGACCATCACTAGGGGTGAGTTGGGGTCCAGACGCAGAGCTTCCTCATATTCGCGGATCGCGTCCGGATACTGCTGATGGCCGAAATAGTAGTCACCGAGGGCTTCGTGAGCGCGTTCGTCGCGAGGCGCAATTTGTTCGGCCTGCTTCAGCCGTCCCAGCGCCAAGGCGTCCTGGTTCGATTGCCCCAGGCGAGCGCCTTCGGTCAGCAATTGTGTGACGCGTTGCGTAAGTTGATAATGCCGGGCGGTTGAAAACATCCCCCAGATCACTGCCGCCACGGGAAGCACCACCAACGCCTGCAAGGGGTCTTTGGAATACTCTTTCGGCCAAGCCGGAACACGAGGCGGAGGAATCAGCCCGGCCAGCAAGGCTCCGGTGAAGAGGCCGCCCAGGTGCGCCCAGTTGTCAATGTGTGGGATCAACCAGCCGAGCACCAGGTTGGCGGCAATGACGATAATGATGCCCGTTCCGAAAGTTTTGCGCCATCGCCGGGGGACCGACCAATGGTGCAGGAATCCGGTCACCATCATGGCGCCCGCAATGCCGAAAATGGCCCCGGAGGCGCCCGCGGCAATATGCGCCGAAGCTTCCATGGAAAGGAATGAACCGCCGATCCCCGCGCCCACATAAATTACAGAAAATCGTCCGTAACCATAGAGAGGCTCGAGTAGGCTTCCCAACAGCCAGAGCGCATACATATTGAGGCCCAGGTGGATCCAGCCGATGTGCAGGAACATGGGCATGATCAGGCGCCAATACTCGCCCTGGCGGAAGTAGGGCGCATAGGATGCGCCGAACTCCAGAAGCACGTCGGGATTTTGGGATCCTCCGTGAAGGGTCATGAGGAGGAAGATGATGATGTTGATTGCCAGCAAGACGAAGGTGGCCACTGGCCGGTAACGGCGGATCGGGACCTGGACGCTCGCCCGCGGATCGATCTGAACTGGGATTTGTGAGTCCATATTGCGATGGAAATTCTCTACACTTGTTGCGAGACTTCTCTCGCAACAAGTGGCGTAACGTAGCGCCGCCGTCCCGGCGGCAGGACCAAGAGCCAGCGAGACGCTGGCTCTACCAAAACGCCCACATCGACAACCCTTTTTTCATGGTCGGCGATAAGCGCCTATTGGGAGCACCGTCAGGGCACGGTCAAAAAAGTGCCTTCGAGTTTCACCCTGCGGTCTGCCAGCCCTTCATTCTGGTCCTTACGCCTGTCCCTTCGCCT
>CALCEB010000213.1 GCA_937900045.1 uncultured Acidobacteriota bacterium | reverse complement strand
GTAAGCTCCTTGCAGCTTACAAGATCAGCCAGGCTTCTCCTGGCACTCCATACATCGTGCTTTCCTTGATCTCTGCGAGTCAGGCTACAATTCTACTTGGAGCATTGGCATGACACGAGATGAACTCCTTTCCCGCATGACCATCGATCCGAATGTGTGTTTTGGTAAACCCTGCATCCGAGGACACCGCATCTGGGTCTCTCTGATTTTTGACCTTCTGGCGAGCGGGGCGACAATTAAGGAAATTCTCGATGATTATCCTGACATCGAGGAAACGGACATCCTTGCCTGCATTGCTTACGGTGCTGAGATGTCCCGCGAGCGCTACTTCGATATCCCGGTGGGAGCCAAGGGATGAGGCTGAAGCTGGATGGTAACCCGGACAGTTGCCCGCCTGTGCAGCAAATTGGTTTTTTTCGGTTTACGGGAACGAATCGTCTAAGGTAGTCTTAAAAATAGTTGCGGGCCGGTAGCTCAATGGTAGAGCACTGCCCTTTTAAGGCAGGGGTTCTGGGTTCGAATCCCAGCCGGCTCATAAGAATCTGCCCGCTGATTCCGCCCGCCATTCACCAAAAAGGATCCATCGCGTCATTATCCTGGTTTGCCATGCAAACTGTCGAAACCCCCGTCCCATGCTAACACCCTGACTCGACCGTGCTAAGCTTGTAGCTTAATTGGACGTGAAGTAAATCACAACGGTCGCGCCGCCAGTGCGTCACCGGGCGCAACAAAGGCTCGAGAGATTTATTGGCCGCAACAGAGAGCCGGAGCTTGGCGCGTTTCTATATCAGTGAAATCAAAAACCTAAGATTTCCGGACCCCTCAATTCGAGCCGTCAACAAAATACTTCGAAGAGGTCCCTATGGCTAATCGTTCACCGCGACCCAAGAATTCAAGGCAACCTGAGCTGGCATACTTTAACGACGAATTTCTGAAGACTTCCGAGGCCCGGACCATCCGCATCCTCTCCGAATATCTTGAGCCGCAGGTGAAGCTGCGGAAAGCGGGTGTGCAGAATACCGTGGTCTTCTTTGGCTCAGCCCGCATTCTGCCCCGCGATGTAGCCATTCACCGCCTTCGCCAGTTGGAAGATGAAATGGCAAAACAACCGGACTCTCATACCTCCGCTGAGATTGAGGCGGCGCACATGGCGTTGGACATGTCGCGCTATTACGAGGAAGCGCGCACCTTGGCGCAGATGATCACCAACTGGTCGCTCCGCTTGAATCGCGGCAGTGGGTTTCTGGTAGTATGCTCCGGCGGAGGACCGGGCATCATGGAGGCCGCCAACCGGGGCGCCGCGGAGGCGGGAGGCAAGTCGGTGGGCCTGAACATCCTGTTGCCTTTCGAACAAGAGCCGAACCCCTACATCACCCCCGAGTTAAGCTTCCTGTTCCATTACTTCTTCATGCGCAAGCTGTGGTTTGCTCAACCGGCCAAAGCCCTGATCGTCTTTCCAGGTGGATTCGGAACTATAGACGAACTATCCGAATTTCTAACGCTCGTGCAAACCGGCAAAATGGGCCATCGCGCTGCAATCCTGCTATACGGATCGCAATTCTGGAAGCGGGCGATTAATTTTGATTGGCTGGCGCAGTCCGGAACCATCAGCCAGGAGGATCTGGGATTGATTGAATATGCCGATACACCGGAGGACGCGTTCGAAGCTCTGAAAAGGAGGCTGAGCCGCGACCGCACACTACGTCCCGCTTTGCAGAGGCATTTCTTCTAACATGAAGTCCTAACTTCAAGGGTTGAAGCCCGGTTTCAAATGTTGCGGTATACGGCGGGGTTGAAATCCTGCCCTTTCGATGAGCGTCCGCGAGAAAAGCCGCTAACTTCGCCAGTGCAGGGTCACGCGGCCGGGAATGGGATGTTGCATTTCCCCGCCCTTCCGCCGGGATTCAAGGTAGGCGCGTTTCAATTGGAAGTACCATTTGGCAGGACGGTCCGCATCATCCACCAGCATGAGCGCGGGATTGTATTTCAAACCTTCGGATTGTTGCACCATGGTGCGCTGGTCCTGGCCAATAAACCTCTTCCCAAACATGCGGAAGATGGGCGCCATCAGCGGAAACCACCGGAACACGTTCCACGCCGCGCAGAAATCGATGCGGCATTCGTTCGGGGTGATGGGCGTCACGGTGGTGCGGCTGGAAAACCAGTAATCGCCGCAATGGATTTGCTCAAAACGCATGTTGGGCAGGACAAACTCAATGGTCGTGGTGATGGGCTTGCCGTAAACGCCCAAGAGTTTATACGCGGCGCTGTTGGCCGAAGGAGAATGGGCAACGATACGAAAACCATTGGGAACTGGCTCAAAGGTTTTTTCCTTTTCCTGGATGCTGCGGCGGGAACGCCACCACCAAGCCTGATGCACAAAAGGTCCGTGGGCGGGATCCATCAACCCGATGATTCCGTGGTCCACGCTCACGGGCAGCGGGGCGGCAAGATGCGCGATCTTGTAACGGTCGCTGAATACTGCCAGGCGCGGCGCGGGTGGAGGCGTGTCAACCTTCACGCCCGCTTCCGCCATATAAACCCAGACGTAGCCGTCCTGATCTTCAGCGTGGAAATGTGTGGCATAAATCTTATCGACTCGCAACTTCGATCCCGGCATCAGGGATGGAATCTCCTTGCACTGGCCGGATCGGGCGTCAAATCGCCAGCCATGATAGGAACACTCCACTTCCTTGCCATCAAAGTGGCCGTAAGAAAGCGGAATGCCGCGGTGGGGACAACTGTCACGCATGGCGAACGGCCGCCCTTCAGCTTCGCGCCCCATGACCAGCGGAACACCCAGCAGCATGGACTTGTGCAATCTCCGCCCATGCAGTTCCCTGCTGCGGAGCGCCGGATACCAAAAACCCCGCAACATCTCAGAGCCGGGAGTCTCAACGGCAGGCGAATACTCTTGTTCCATGGATTTTCCCGTCGAAGTCATTATACCGGATTCATCCGGCGTCAGAGACTTGAGTGCGAACAGATGCAAAGCTGCCGGATGTGCTTATCGCCTCGCTCTGGGCTAAACTGGAAACAGGAGAGATTGGGTTGTTGCAGGGTGGAGGCCGCACCCATGGCAAATTGAAGTTTTTAAGGCGGCCTGATTCGTCAATGAGCGGGCTGATGTTTCAGCCATCAAGGTAATGAGGTCCTTATGCAATTCTTCAAACAAAGCATGCTCGAACTGATCATTCAGACGTCCACCAACATGCCTCCGGATGTCCGCCAGGCCATGGCCTGGGCCCTCAAGACGGAACGTCCGGAGTCCAAGGCGGGGCAGGCCCTGAGCATCATCGGGGAAAACATCGATATGGCCACTGACAACGAAGGTCCCATCTGCCAGGATACGGGCTTCCCCACATTTGAAATCAAGACTCCGGTGGGCGTCAACCAAATCGAAATGCGCAAGCAGATCGAGGAAGCGGTGGTGGAAGCGACGAAGCGCGGCAAACTCCGCCCCAATTCAGTGGATTCGTTGACGGGCAAGAACACGGGCACCAACTTGGGGCCCGGAACGCCGGTCACACATTTTGAACAGTGGGAGGAAAATGTCATTGAAGTGCGGCTGATCCTGAAGGGAGGCGGCTGCGAAAATAAGAATATTCAGTATTCCGTCCCGTGCAATCTCGATCACCTGGGCCGTGCCGACCGCGACCTGGAAGGCGTCCGCAAATGTATCCTTCATGCCGTGTGGCAGGCGCAGGGCCAAGGGTGCGCGCCCGGGGCAATCGGTGTTTGCATCGGGAGCGACCGGGCTGAAGGTTATCATTTGGCGAAGCAGCAACTCTTTCGCTCATTGGACGATTTGAATCCTAACCCAGTTCTTGCCAAGCTGGAAGACGAAGTGATGGAGGAAGCGAACAAGATCGGCGTGGGTACGATGGGCTTCGGAGGTAAAGCCTCGCTGATTGGCTGCAAGATTACCGCAGCGAACCGTCTGCCGGCGAGTTTCTTTGTTTCCGTAGCTTACGATTGCTGGGCCTTCCGCCGCCTGGGTGTGATGATCGACTCGGAAAGCGGCGCCATCAACAAATGGCTCTATCGTGACCCGGACCGTCCTGTCGAGAGGCTGATCAGTGAAAACTCCCGGTTTCACCTGACCGGCCGCGAAGTGCGGCTGGAGGCGCCACTCACCGAAGACCAAGTGCGCGCCCTCAAGGTGGGTGACGTGGTGCTGATAAATGGGCCTTTGGTTACTGGCCGCGACGCCCTGCACCACTACCTGCTGCATCACGAATCCCCTACCGACTTGCGCGGCGCCATCCTTTATCACTGTGGGCCCGTGATGATGCAAGAAGGAAATCCTCCCAACCAACGCTGGCGGGTGACGGCCGCCGGCCCAACGACCAGCATCCGTGAGGAACCTTATGAGGCGGAAGTCATTCGCAAATACGGCTTGCGCGGAGTGATGGGAAAGGGCGGCATGGGCAAGAAAACGCTGGCGGCTCTGGAGGAATGTGGCGCCGTGTATCTCCACGCCATTGGTGGAGCAGCACAATACTACGCGCGCTGCCTGCCACAGGTAACCGGTGTCGAGCTGCTCGACGAACTCGGCGTTCCGGAAGCCATGTGGCGCCTCACGGCCAAGGACTTCCCCGCTATTGTCACCATGGACGCGCACGGTAATTCGCTCCATGAAGATGTGTCGGCGGAAACCGGAGCAGAGCTTGAGAGAATCGGCGCCGGAGGAGGATAGGACCCGGCCCGAAGAGGGTGGTTCAGTCCGAATGAAATCCGTTGAGCACAAGCGGTTCCTGAAGGTCCCCATGTTTCAACTCCATTGCCAAGCAAACCTCATCAGCGAAACTTGCGTCAAAGGATACTGAGACTGTTGCGCCTCACAATCCTGCTAAAATAGCGCATGAGAATTAGGAAAGCCGGGGAAGACATGGGACGCAAAGATTCAAGATTGAGTACTATTTGTCCTCGACTTCCGGAATCGGCACTTATAGTCTTCTTCTTCGCTTCCTTCCTGGGTCCTCCGGTTCATGCCCAAGCGGAACATCACGCTAACCCGAAAAGCGCGGCATCGTCCGATCCCATCATTACTGTTCCCTTGACCCTTGAAAAGGGTACGGCGCTCGGCATTGCGCTGGACCAGCGGGTGCCCATCCATGGCAAAGGCGAGTCGGTGGAAGGAATCCTCCTTCAACCCATCTATGCGTTTGACCGGGTTGCGGTGCCAGCCGGAAGCAAGGTGCTGGGTCATGTAACCAAAGTGAAGGACGCTCCCCGCAAGCAACGCGCCCAGGCGATGCTTCAAGGGGATTTCACGCCCTTGCGCACGGCAAAAGTAGAGTTTGACACGCTGTTACTGAAGGATGGCCGCAAGATCCCCATTAAGACCGCAGTTTCCCCGGGTACGGCGCAGGTGGTGCATCTTGAAACCGCAAGCTCAGGCAAGGCCAAGAAGAAAGGCGCCGCCTCCGAGGCCATTGACTCTGCCAAGAAGCAGATCAAGTCCGAGAAAAAGCAAGTGATGGCCGCCATCAAAGACCCGGGCCGCATGCACCGGCTGAAAACATTCCTAATCGCACAGCTCCCTTACCACCACCCTTACCTTCCGGCGGGCACGCGATTTACCGCTGACCTGGAAACGCCGGTCACTATAAATCAGGCGCAAGTAGCTTCCTCGGAGCTAAAATCCGTTGGAACGGTTCCGCCTACGGGTAGCGTGGTGGAAGCCAGCTTACTCACCACGATTAGTTCTGCAACGGCGCATCGAGGCACGCCGGTTGAGGCAATTATCACCCGGCCGGTTTTCTCTGAAGGTCACCAACTAATCATTCCGGAGGGTAGCAAGCTGGAAGGCCTGGTGGTGAAGGCCAAACCGGCGCAGCGTTTGCATCTGCATCGCAACGGCGTCCTTCGTTTCACATTCGACAAAATTCAGACCCCCCACGGGATTCCGCATTATGTGGAGGGAAGCTTGGCCGGAGTGGTAGTGGATAAAAAAGAAAAGGTGAAGCTCGATTCCGAGGGCGGAGCGCACTCCACGACAACCAAGATGGATTACGCCGCACCCGCCATCGCCGTGTTGATTGCCACACAGTCCGCCATGCCGGACCACGATGTCCGCCCCGGCCGCGTCTACACGGACACCAGCGGCCCCGCCGGCGGGCAGATTGTGGCAGGCGGTATCGGCTTCCGGCTCATCGGTACCCTGCTGGCCCTCAGCCTGCGTTCTCAACCCGTGACGGCCGCGTTGGCCGCATACGGCGCCGCATGGTCTGTCTACTCGCATCTGCTCACGCGCGGCCAGGACGTCGTCTTCCCCAAAGACACGCCCATGGAAATCCGCTTCGGTGAGCACCGCTCCAAACCGCCGGGTGCGCTGCCCCAGCCTGCGCCGAAAAAAGCAAGCATTAGTATTACTGTGTTAAGTTATGTCGAGCCGCAGTCGAAGTTCAGATAGTAAAAGTGAGGCGAGGACCGAGATTGTCCTAGTTCAATCTTTGTGACAGTGAATGGTGTTTCACAGCATGAAATTAGCGGCCATCGTCGCAAACTTAACATAGTAATATTAGACGGTGCCTTTTTCCTTAACTCTGCCCCTCATGAGCGGGTTGTGCTTGGCGACTTTTCTATCGGTTGTTCATCTTGAGATTGACTCGAAGTGATGGTGAGCCAGTCCGTGCGGACGCGATCCCACTCCTGGATTAGCAATCTTCGGGCTTCAAAGAAGGCGCGAATGTGCGCGGTGTCCCAACCAACGATTTCTTCTAGGATGGGAATCAGCAC
>CALCEB010000212.1 GCA_937900045.1 uncultured Acidobacteriota bacterium | reverse complement strand
CGTCGCGTAATCCGCCATCCGCGTGCCAAACAACACGTGGGTGCCATTCTCCACCCGCGAGACGAAGCGCATCTGCGGGTACGCACTCTGTCCCCGGCTGGCCGAGGGGCGACCGAAGGCCCGCTCGTTTTCCTTCTCGTCGGCTACGTCCAGGGTGCTGCCGTCCAGGCTCACCAGACGCCAGCGGCGGTACCAAGCCCCTTGCGTGGCTTCGACAGCGACCGGTTTCACCACCTCCTCGTGCAGTTGCCGCATCACCTGCCATCCCAGCCGGGTCCGAGCCTGCGAGATGCCCGACTTGCCGGTCGCCGCGAGGGCCTGTCCCGGTCCCAACCACCACCTCAGGCCTTCCAGCAAACAGCGCAGCACCTCGCGGTAGGAAACTTGCCTGAACAGGGCCAGACAGATCACATAATAGACGACGTGCGCCGGCAACTCACGCTGCCGCTGGCTCGCTTTACCCTGGGAAGCCAGGACGGCTTTCACCGCATTCAACGAAAACGTCTGGGTCAACACCCCGAGACTAATGTAATCGGTAATCCGCGTCCCTTTCGGAAGCACTGCGATTGTACGGGCCATCTGCGGTCCTCTCTCAAGTCGATGAGAGAAGAATACCGCATAGATTAGCTTAAGTGAACAGTATTGACCCTAGCCGCGAAGGCAAGATTGGGAGAGAGTCCACCGGAACAACCGACAGGCAAGAAGCCGAGCGTTATCCTCGGGCACGTCTTGACGCACGCGACGAAGGGCGATTGCCCGTTGTACTGTCGGGCAAGAACCTCGCCTTCAATGAGTTGGCAGATTGGTTTCTCGAGAGGCGGTCCAAGCCGCCTTTCAGATCGGAGAATACCCATGCACAAAACCTGAACGCCTTAAAGCATCTGCGGCCTGCCGTTGGTGAGCTCCTACTTTCGGACATCACGCCGGAGGCTATCGAGGATTACCTGAGCGATCGGTTGAATGCAAAGAGGAAGATCCAAACTCGGACTTCGATACGGTGGAAAGTTGAAAGCCTCAACGGTCCATCAGGAGTTTCGCGTTCTGACGCGAATGCTCAACGTGGCCATCAAACAGAAGTGGCTGGCCGCAAACCCGTGCAACGCCGTTGAATTTCCCGTTTCCGTCAGCCACTCGACCCGGAAACCTCACTACATGGCGACCAGTGAGCAGGCCAAGATCGAGTTCAACGCCCCAGGCTATCTGCGGAACGCGATTGTGACGCTAGTAGAAATGGGCTTCCGGCCTTACAAGGAACTGCTGCCGATGAAGAAATCGGAAGTGGACTTTGAGAACCAAGTAATCCACATCCCGGATTCCAAGACGGAAAACGGGATCGCGGACATGCCCATGACTGAATTCGCTCACCAAGCGTTCAAGGCCCAGATCGAGGCAACACCGGGGTTCGAGTATCTTTTCCCAACTCCAAGCAAGAAGGCAAAGAAGCCTTACATCACAGCAATACGGAAGGCATGGGCCCAGACGCTGCGGCGCGCTGGCGTTCCTTACTTTCCCATCTATCACCTGCGCCACACCTTCGCTACGAGGTTGAGTGCAGTAGGGGTTGCCGATCATTTCGTTACACAAATGCTCAGGCAAGGCGATTCCAAAGTCTTCAAGCGTTACAGCCAGGCAAAGCTCAACATGATGCGAGAGGCCCTGCGGAGACTGGATCGCCAGGCCAACGAGCACCACGAGGCTTTTAGCACAGCGAAGCCCAATTGACCGATTTTTCGCACAGTTCAGGCAACTTTCCAGGCTATGGAAGATGAAATGAGATTGAATCAGAAGGATTTAGCTGGCGGGGACGACGGGACTCGAACCCGCGACCTCATGCGTGACAGGCATGCGTTCTAACCAGCTGAACTACGTCCCCATTATGGAGCAGAACGACGAGGAAGAATACGATGGATTGGACGGACAGAGCCCTCATTGATTCCGGCCTCACCCATTCCCCTGGAAATGTAGCCTTGTCCTCTGCTTGCTTCCCGGCGCATTCTGCTTACCGCGCTTGGTGGGCGGTATCCGGCTCGAACGGATGACCTTCTGCTTGTAAGGCAGACGCTCTGACCATCTGAGCTAACCGCCCGAGCTTGATCGAGATTGAGCTATCCCGGACGCACAGGTATCGGCCACATCTGCGTGCCGTGGCGCAAATTGGTTGCGGTAGCGGCGGTCTGTGACCGCAGAACTTCAATTCTCAACGATTTCCGCCGCTCCCTGTCAGGGCAAGCTCCGAGAGGGCGACAACAAGCAACGCCACACCAAACCGAGCCACTACACGACTGCGGCAAACCTTGACACCTCAATCAACTGGAATATACACTAGCTCTTTCGGACCGTCAAGGAGAACCCACGAAGCCGACATGCAATTTCCCCGCGAATATCTAGCCTACTTGGCTAAACAGACGCTGAAGCGGCTGAATACTTCTGGACTGATCCAGTTCGATCAACCCGATTACGTCAACGAGGTTATGACGCAGGTTATGATCGAGGAAATGAGCATAGAAGATCACATCAATGACGAGGTTCGCAAAATTCTTGAGGCTCACGACCAGGAAATGAGGGAGACCGGAGCCTCCTACGACGAGATGTTCAAGAAGGTCAAGCGGCAGATTGTCCGCGAACGTAAAGTGGTCCTCTAGCCGGCCGCATCCCATAATCCATGAAGCTTACCGACGAAAAAATCATCCGCCTTTCTCACCTGATGTTGCATGCCATTGAGGAGTTGGACGAAATCGAGATTTTTGATGAGCCCAACAATATCCGCCTGGAAATCGTCAGCATCCTGAAAGATCTCATGCGCGAGGCCGAGGGAGTTGACAAGGCCGTCCGCCTGCAGATTTCATCCCAGAAACGCGTCATCGTAGAAGGCAGCGCGGAGTGGGATATCCTTTACCGCAAGTACTACAACGACGCGCTGCGCAAGCTGGGTGTTATCTTCACCAGCCAAGCCCGGGCTTGAGCGTTCCGCATTTTCACTTTCCAGAATTTCTATAGGTCTTTCAATGAGGGCGGAGTTGTATCTCAGTGGCGTTCCCAGCGAGAATGGACGATTCGGAGGCTTCCCAACCAAAGAAGAGAAGAATGGGCAAACCCCCCAGAGGTCTGCTCCGGAAAATCGGAATTCAGCCTGGATCTTAGTCCTTACGCTTCAGCACTGGCGGCTGGTCGCTTCCCTGGCTGCCACCCTGGGGGGGCGGCGGCTGTTGCCCTCCCTTATTTGCAGTCTTGCGCCGGTCGAGAGTCGGCCCTTGCGGCCCCAGCTTGCGATGGACTTTCATCAGCGTCTTGAGCCGGGTCTGGATGTCGGCGAATTCGGAAGTGGTCACCAGGTATTCAGGACGCCTCGGAAGAAGCGCCTTGATCTCCTCTTCGCATTTGATGATGCGGTCCGCCGTGGGCGGATGGTCCGCAAAGATGGACGAAACGCTTCCCGGGCTCGACCGTTCCTCCTCCAGCACTTTCCCGAAGAAAGCAACGTAAGAATTGGGATCGTATCCAGCCTTGTACATGTATTGCAAACCAAAGAAGTCCGCCTCCGCCTCATCGTCACGGCTAAACTTGAGGAAAGCGAGAGGCAGTCCATTCATCGCCATGCTGATGCCATAGTACGCTCCGAGGGACATAGGCGTGAACATCAGAGGCAACATCGCAAACTGCAAAAGCGTCTGCTTGGTCATGTTCGACGCCCAATGGCGGCAGGCGACATGGGCAATCTCGTGAGCCATGACGCCTGCGATCTGATCCTCTTCGGTCGCGGCCAGCAGCGTTCCCGTGTTCATGTAAAGAAATCCGCCGGGAAGAGCAAAGGCGTTAATCGTGGGGTCGTCGATGATTTTAACGCTCACTGGAACTTTCACGTCCGAGTTGCGGGCCACGTTTTGCACGACTCGATTCACGTATTCGTTGATGACCGGATCCTTCAGCAGTTTGGCCGACTGGTCAATCTGCATTGCATACTGCTTGCCGATGGCGATTTCCTTTTCTTCGGAGATGATGCTACGGTGGGCGACACGCCTGTTGCCAATATCATTGACGTTGTCCTTCTGATTGTCCGCGCCCACCGGAGCAACGAAGATGGCGAAAATCGCAATAACGGTAAAAATTGAAACGAGCCGCTTTTTCATGGCTGTTCTCCTGGCGCTCCGGACTTCCTCCAGTATATACTAGGCACGGCGCCTAGTCCCGGCGTTTTTTTCCGCAACCGGCCCTCGAATGTCCATTGACCTCAGCGTCTATCGCCAGGAATTCCCGGTCACCCGCTCCGGGATTTATTTGAATCATGCCGCTGTTTCACCTGTTTCGAGCCGGGTGCGCGACGCCATGACGAATCTCATCGAGGACGTTTGCCGGCATGGCGGCAATCATTGGGAGCGATGGCTGGATGCCTACGAGGCCGTGCGGGCCAGGGCGGCGTCGTTCCTATGCGCCGCGCCAGAAGAGATCGCCTTCGTCAAGAACACTTCCGAAGGTATATCTCTCTTCGCTAATGGATTAGATTGGAAAGCCGGGGATGAGGTTGTCTCGATTGCAACGGAATTCCCGGCCAACTACTACCCTTGGAAAAGTCTTGAGCGCAAGGGAGTGCGATTACGCCTGGTCCCGGAGCAGGATGGGGTTGTAACCGTGGAAGATATCGCCCAGGCGCTGGGGCCCAACACCCGCGTCGTAGCCGTCAGCTTCGTCCAGTTCCTTTCCGGATGCCGCTTGAATCTGGAGCGTCTGGGTAGCATCTGCCAGGAGCATCGCGCACTGCTGTTTGTGGACGCGATTCAGGGTTTGGGAGCGTTTCCGATTGATGTAAAGACGTCGAGCATTGCCGGCCTTGCCGCCGATGGCCACAAGTGGCTGATGGGGCCGGAGGGGTCCGGACTGCTTTACATCCGCCAGGATTTGATCGAACGTATTCAGCCCTCTTCAATAGGTTGGATGAGCGTCAAGGCGTCTGAGGACTTTTCCTCCCGAAGCCTGCAATGGGCAGAGGGCGCCCGGCGATTTGAATGCGGAACCCTCAATACCGTTGGTGTTTATGGTCTGGGCGCGGCGCTCGACCTGTTGCTGGAGGTGGGCGCAGACCCGATCGCCCAGCGGATCCTTTGCCTCACCGCCAGGCTGCGGCAAGGCCTTCAACAGAAGGGGCATCGTGTCTTCGGACCCTCGACGCCGGATCAATGTTCAGGAATAGTTTCCTTCACCCCAGCAAACGGCGAACCCGGCGAAATCGTGGAAAGGCTCCGGAGCCGTGGCGTGAGCGTGGCGGCGCGTTGTGGCAAGATACGAATATCCCCGCATTTTTACAATACTGAAGAGGAAATAGACCGGGCGCTCGCCCTGCTTTAATGCCCTTGTAAGGCATTGGCATGAAGGGGTTTACATCGACCCTGAAGCGGACATCGGGTTGCGCATGACGCCGCGAAATGCGCAAATTGAGTAGCCAAAATGCAAAGAGAAATCAGGCCAGGCCAGATTTGGAAGGATGAATCCTCGGGTGAGAGTTGGCTTGTGACAAAGGTATACACTGAGGCTTTTGACTCCTATGCATTTGTTCGCAGAGTCAATGGCAATCAGGAGGAAACTCGCCGCCTGCTCATCGTGAAAAGCGCGGAAGGCGCAAGTCTGCCAGGCTTCAAGCTGGTGATGGCATGAAGGCAACATGCAATTTCATCTCGTGGCGCTGCAAGCTTCCCAGCGGACTCAATATTTGACCCGATTCCGGACTTTGAACCTTGGATTATCTCTGTTGGCCCGTCCCTCAGCCCGCAACTGGCCAGCGCTCCACAGCCTGCACTGAAAAGGACTATCCATAACCTTCATGCTCAGCCATACCCTCGGACTGATTGGCCAATTCATCATCTCGGTCATCTCCTACGCGGGCTACCCGGGCGTGGCCTTGCTGATGGCCATTGAATCCGCCTGCATCCCCCTGCCCTCGGAAGTGATCATGCCCTTTTCGGGGTTCCTCGTGTATACGGGCCGGTTCAACCTGCTAGGAGTGGCTGTTGCGGGAGCGATTGGTTGCAACCTGGGATCGATGGTGGCGTATTTCGTGGGAGCGTGGGGTGGCAGGCCGTTAATTCAAAAGTACGGCCGCTATGTTTTGATCTCACGCCATGATCTTGAACTCGCGGACCGCTGGTTCGCGCGTTACGGTGACTGGACTGTCTTCTTTGCGCGCCTCCTGCCAATGATTCGCACCTTCATCGCCTTTCCGGCAGGAGTTTCCCGCATGAACTTCGTCCGTTTTAACATTTATACTTTCCTGGGCTCACTTCCTTGGTGCTACGTGCTGGCTTATGCCGGAGTCAAGCTCGGCGCCCATTGGACCATCCTGCGTGAATACTTCCACCGCTTTGACGCTCTGCTGGCCGTGGCCTTCTTCCTGGCCGTGGTTTGTTTCGTTTGGAAGCGTTGGAGGATTCGCACGACTGTAGCTTAGGCGGACGGCCAATCCTCCGGGCTGTAAAACAGGGTGCATGCGGCGGTACTGGTCTTGAAACCGGTCACATCTTTGTTTGCTGACGGTGGCTGCTTACATTTTCGCCTTTATCTTCTCGCGAATAACTTCTGCAATCACAGCCGCATTGGAATGTTCCGCGTCACGGGCGCCGAAAACCAGCGTAACTTTCTCATTTTTCGCAAGGCGCGCGAGTTGCTCAACCAATTCTCTTCGCGGCGGCTTGGCGAGTTCTGCGCGGTAGCGTCTGCGGAACTCTCCCCATTTTTCCGGCTTGTGGCCATACCACTTGCGCAAAGCGGCCGAGGGCGCAATTTCTTTCATCCACTCGTCGAGGTTGGCGTCTTCTTTGCGAATGCCGCGTGGCCAAAGGCCATCCACCAGGATGCGGCGGCCGTCATTGCTGCTGGGATCTTCGTAGGCGCGCTTCATTTCCACTGGCACAGTCGCACCTCCTATTGCAGATTCTCTTCAATCAAGTATTCCACCAGCACCAGATCATGCCACTCATCACCAAGTTTCGCGTGCTTGCGGTGGACTCCCACTTCACGCCACCCGGTCACCTCGCACAACTTCCGGCCCGGCTCGTTGACCTCCATGATCCGACCCGCCAGCTTGTAGTATCCTTTATCGCGGGCCGCGTCCTGCATGCCTTTCATCAACTCTTGCCCCACGCCGTGCCCGCGCAGGCTGCGGTCGATGTAAATTGAAAGTTCGGAAATTCCACTGTAGCAAGCCCGGGGACTATAAGGCGTGAGCGAAGCCCAACCCATCAGCGTGTGCTTTACCTCCGCCACCAGCACCGGATATTTCTCCGGACGGGCGACGAGCCACAGGTAACGCTCCTCGGGCGTGACGAATGCGTTCTCAAACGTCGCCACACGATCCTGCACACCCTGGTTGTAGATGCGGGCAATCTCCTTGGCATCATCTACGCGCGCCGGGCGAATCCTGAGCGTATCTGACCATTCCGTCATGAAGTCGGTTTCCTTCCGCGATAGAATTCAGGTCCAGGCGGGAATTCTACCGGGTTGAGAGAAGAAGGGCAACTTCCGTTTGAGCATCTCAAGCCTTCCCCACAGTATTGGCCCGACTGATGCGTGTCCTCCGAGTTCCTTTGGTCATTTTCCGGAACAGCGATTGAAGTCGATCAGCCGGACAGCAACGGGGCCAGAAAATGACCCGGAGAATGGGGACCACCTTTGCTTCATCATTCTGGGGGCGATCTTTCCCTCCGTGGGTTGGGAAGCTTTTTTTGTGGATGTCAAGGCAAAATAGAAAGTTCCTGTTTTGAGCAAAGTAGAAAGTTCCTGTTT
>CALCEB010000211.1 GCA_937900045.1 uncultured Acidobacteriota bacterium | reverse complement strand
AGCCTCGATTGGGCGACATTTCCCAAGTTTCGTGATGGATGTTAATCGCCAGGTTTCCGGCCGCGTCAAAGAAGGCCGGGCCGTCAAAAAAGTAGAACGGCGGCGGACCTGGCAAATCCGGTCGGTTCCATAAGCGCCACTCCTTGCCGTCAAAGTAGTTAATGCCGTTGCATGCTCCCATGTAGACAATTTGCGATTTCGGACCGTAAATCGGCTTCATGCGGTCGCTCGCGGAGTGAAGAAAATGAATGGGATGGGAGAGCGACTCTTGAAGCGCATTTTGGTAGCTGGGATAAGTGGTCCAGTTCCTGTGACTCGGATCAAAAAAAGCCGTGGGACCCATTTGGCAACCTGGGAAAAGCCAGATGCGGCCCTGCGAGTCCGCATCCAAGCCGCTCAACCACAGGGGCGTGATATTTCCTGGCAAAGGGTAGTTCAACCACTTTTCACCATCCCATTCGTCCAACGACCGGCCTTTCAAGCTTAATATGCCCCAAACCCGGAATTGCTGGTCCAACTGCAAAGCCGAAAAGGGATTGATCACTTGCAGTTGCTTAGAGGGTTTGGCAGGCTTAAGCAGGGTACTCATATCGAGGGCCGCAGTGCGCGCAGGCTCCAGATCGACAGCCAGCAGTTTGTGGTTCCCAAGCTGGAATAGCCGGCTCACACTATCAACCGGAAGTCCTTCGCGCCAATTGATGAGTCGCGGCGCCGAGGCCGGAGGCAAAAGCCACAGGCCGGCCGCGCGCGCGCCAATCCACAGGCCCTCTGGCGTGGACAGCCAGGGGCGGTTCAAATCCTCCGTTGGCGCCGGGGAGTCATCAAGCCCTGGCAAGACCTTGGTCCACTGCCCATCCCGCAATCGCCACAAAGTGCTTGAAAAGCGGTGCGCGGCAGTTTCGGCCACAGCCGGGCTGAAAGGATCGGCCGCCACGTAGGTGTCTCTGCCAACCTGGAAAACTTTTGTCACCCGGGCGAAGGCGTGGGGTTCGGGCGGGGGTACGTATCGTGCCGTCATTTTGGCGGTGTCGATCGAGTATAAATCCTCGTGCAGCATCCCCACCCACAGGTGGTTGGCGTCCGCTTTTCCCAGGAAGGTCACGCCATGTTCCGGCAGACCCTCGATCTTTCGATGATACTCAAACGAGTGGCCATCGTAGATCACAAAACCGGCCATCGGCGCCACGTTGGAATACAACCCAATCGAGTTACCCCAGAACCAGGTCCGTCCTTGGCCATCGTCCGTGGCCTCAATGGGGCAGTAGATCGCCGGTTGATTCGGCGGGTGGCTGTAAGGAAAAAACTGGCCGGGTTGGAGCGTGTAAGCAACCTTAACTCGCCCATCGGACGCCACCTGATAAATATTGGGACCGTTCGAAGTGATCCACACATGGCTTGGCGGCGTGGTGAACAGGTGCAAATCCTGCATGACGCCGCTGAGCACGCCTAAAGCTCTAAACTGGTTGCCGCGGTACCAGGTGATGGCTGCGCCAGGCGCTACCAATTCCCAGACCACCACAACGCCCCCATCGAATCCGCTCCACACGCCAACCGGCGCCCCGCCTTGAGGCATGTGGACCGGCGCGCTTTGCCAATGGTTCCCTTGCCAACGAAGGAGCCCACCCACTTGGCGCGGGTTCGTGGCCCACACCGCGCCGGTCGCATCCTGCGCCGCCATGTTGATCCCGGTGCGGTCTACCTGCGGCAGCTCCTCTGCCAAGCTGTTGTGGAAGGCAATCAAAACTGCCAGCGCCGCCAGCGCCAGCCCAACCCACGCCGCATGGAATCTTCCCCTCACCATGTGTAATGCACCGTGTACGTGACCACCTTTTCGCCGCCCGGGGGAACCTGGACGCGAAACTCAATGGTGTGGCTTTCTGTTTTCACAAAGGCGTTTGAATGCTGCGTAATTTCCCAGGTGTCACCCCGGTAAAGATGCTCCACTACGCGAATCTCAACGGGTGTCTGCTTATGATTGCGCAACCGGACTTCGAACGATTCGTCCAAGGTGTCCTGCGCGTTGTCGATGACGTAATTGGTGCGGCGCCGGTTTCCTTGCAGGTCAAATGCATTGCCGGTATATGCGTTCACGGTCTCGTTCTCAGGCGTGTGGGGAATCCGGCTCTCGCCAAGGAATTCAAGGTTACCATCGTGATCTTCCCGGTAAAACCGCAAACGGCCTGCGGGCAGAGGAATCCCAAGGTGGTTCTCTTGAGTATTGGCGAATCCGCGCATCACTTGCACGCCGTGCCCTGACTGCGTGCCGAAATCGCGGTTCTGCCGGATCATGTCCGGGTTCCAGCCGTTATACTGGTTGGGGTCGAGCCTTAAGCCGTCATAGACGTAATAAAGGTCTGACTGGATTCCACCCGCGCGGATGAACTCCACTTGTTTCGTCTCCTGGTCGCGCAGCGTCACCCGCCGCTTGAGGTCATAAAGGTGATACTCATCAAACGGCTGTTGAGTGACCAGTGGAAGACCAAAGGTACCTGGCACGCCACCCGGCACGCCTCCTACAACGCCAGCACTCGACTGCCCCCACTGCGGCTGAATCTTGTTCACGGTTCCAGCCATCAACTTGATCTGGGCATTCTCAAAGGTCTTGCCGCTGAGGTTGTGCATGGTCACCCAGCCGAGAAGATGGAGCATCTGGCCTTTGGCCGGCTCAATCACGTTGTAGGTGGCATCCCAATCGATTCCCTCGGTGATGTAGCTCAGCTCCGCATTGACGTGGCCTGTTTTTTCGCTTTCAATCTGCCAGCTCAAGACCGGCTTCAAAATTGTTCCCTGGGCGAGCGCCGGAAACAGAGGCTCCCCGGGCAATGAGAAGCGCAGTTGGCCGTTCACCTCGATGATAGGCTGCCGGGGTTGCGGCGAGAAGGCGGGTTGGCCGCCCGGCTGCGGATAATAAGCGGGCTGTGCTGAAGACGCCGAACCGCTGCGAATGATCTTGCCCTGAACGATTTCGCTGTGACCGTTCTGCGTCACCAGAAAGTTGATGGTCTTACCCTCGTAAAGCCGCAGCATCCGCTCCTCGGAAACCGGGTCCGCCCGGTAATTCTGATCCAAAATGCGAAGTGGGAATTGGCCCTTGGGGTCGCGCAAAATGACGGAGCTGGGTTCGAGGTAATCGGTGATGTCGTAGAGTTGAACGTGGTTGACGCCCTGCTTCAAATCGAGCGGCGCGTCCACGCGGACCACGGCAAAGTTCTGGTTGTAAATGGTGAGCCGGGGTTGAGCGGCGCGCGCGGCGCCCCACCCCAGCAGCAGGATGCCAGCCACTGTCCCCAGTTTGTGCTGCATGTTCCCCCCAATCCGCGCCACACGCAAATCATTGCGCGAACGAGAAAGGCAAGCTCCCACAGGCCCAGCTTGCAAACCTTCGGGAATCCCTAAACGTCCGCCGCAGGCGCCCCCATCGGGCCCACTGCGGAACTTTTTGACTTGGACTTACAAATCGAGGGGTAGCATACCTCGGTTTTGGCCAAAGGGAACGGGGATTGATGGGAATCTCACGGCGCCTTCAAAGTGGGCGTGGCGCATCGCCGTGAAAAATTGGGAGTGAAGTTCAGCGGCGCCGTGCAGCGGCTTCGGTGGGTGTTTTCAAGTGGAGTTCCCCGGCGGCAAGACCGCCTCAATATCAGCATGGGGCCTGGAGGGCATTCGAGTGTCTTCGAAGCTGAGCTATTCGCTGCGCAGCGCCTGCAAAGGATCAATCGAAGCCGCGCGACGGGCGGGAATGAATCCGGCGATCAGGGCGCAGGCAGTGAGTACAACGGCGGCAAAGCCGAAAATCCACGGGTCGTTCGCCTTGAGTCCGTAAAGCTGGCTCGCCATCAAGCGGCCTCCGGCCAGAGCCACAGGGATGCCGATGGCCAGGCCCAAAACGATCTGCGCCAGCACCCCGCGCAGCACCAGACCGATGACGTTGCGGCGGTCTGCGCCGAGCGCCATGCGGATGCCGATTTCATTGGTGCGCCGGGCCACGGAATACGACGTGACGCCATAAAGCCCGACACAGGCGAGGAGCAGTGCCAGCAAACCGAAAAGTTCAGTGAGCCGTGCGATGAGCGCATCCTGATTGAAATTGAGGCTGAGCTGTTCGGCAAAGCTTTGCATGTTCAGCACAGTCAGGTTGGGGTCAATATCGGCGAGCGTCCGCCGGACCGCAGCTTCCAGGTTCTCGGGTTTGCCGGCCACACGCAGCTCGATGTCGCCGATGTAATTCGAACGGAGCATCGCGGTGTTGTAGGACGGCTCCTTGTCCGTCACTGTCTGCAGGAAAGGCAGAAAGAACGTCGGGTAGGCAGGCTTGCGCGCATTCTGATACTTGGCATCCTGCACGATTCCGACGATTTCGTAGTCCCCGCTGTGGCTGGCATCGCCGATGCCAAAGTGCTTGCCGATAGGGTCTTGTTTCGGAAAAAACTTTTGCGCGAAGGTCTGGTTGACAACAGCCACGCGGCGTGAAGTCGGCGTGTCCTGGTCGCCGATCACCCGGCCTCTCAGCAAGCGCGTGCCGATGGTTTCAAAATAATTCGGGCCGACGCGGTCCCAGGAAGGGCTTCGTCCCCGCTCATCTAAGGTGCGCCCTTCAACGTGAATACCGGAGGACCAATTGTCGCCTCGCATCGGGCTGTAGAGCGAATAGCTGGCGCTAAGAACGCCAGGGATTCGAGGAAAGCGCTGTTCGATCTGCTGGTAGAATCCGTACAGTTTTTCGGGCTTGTAACCTGCGAGGGCGGGATCGACCCTCACGTCCAGGCGTCCCTCGGCCTCAAACCCAAAGCTCTGGTTTTCGAGATGACGCAGGCTTTGGGTAAGCAGCCCGGCTCCAATCAGCAGCACTGCGGAGAGCGCAACTTGCACCACGACCAAAGCTTTTCTCGCCAGCGATGAGCGGTCGCGGGTGGAGCGCCCTGCGCCGCGCAGAGCCTCGGCGGGATCGGAGTGCGAAGTGATCCAGGCAGGCGCCGCGCCGAACACGATCCCCGTGGCCAATGAAAGCAGGAAGGCAAAACCCAGCACCGGCAAGGAAGGATTGGCATCAATTGGAACATAGTGCGCCCCACGGAACGCGACCAGCAAGATGGTCCGGGTTCCAGCGTAGGCGAAGTAAAGTCCCGCCACTCCGCCCAATACCGCAAGCAATATGCTTTCGGTGAGCACTTGCCCGATGAGCCGCCGCCGTGGCGCGCCCAGCGCCACCCGGATAGCAGTGTCCGAGCGGCTGGCGGCGCCGCGCGCCAGCAACAGGTTGGCGATGTTGGCGCAGGCGATGAGCAACACCAAGCCGGAAATGGTCATCAGCAAGCGAAGGCCGGCGGCGGTTTCCTGCCGCATGTTGGCCACGCCGCCACCGGCGGGCACCACTACAATGTGCTGTTTGCTGAGATCCGCACGGTCACGCGATGTGAGGTTCGGTTGCACGCTGAGCCAGTGTTGCAGTTGAACCGTGACCCTGGCTTGCACGGCGGCCGGCTTCGCGCCGGGCTTCAGACGCCCGATGATGTAGAGCCAGTCCGTGTTCGGCTGGTTCAGGATCGAACCCTGTCCGTTCAGCGCCGGCTCAGCGGCGAGTGGTAGCCAGAAATCCGGCGGATTGGGGCGCAACTGGTCACCAAAGAAGCCTGGCGGCGCGATCCCCACCACAGTGTAAGGCAGGGTGTTGATGGTGAAGGTGGCGCCGATCACCGAAGGATCGCCGCCAAAGTGCTGTCGCCAGGTGCGGTCGCTCATCACTGTGACAGGCGGCGCGCCTGCCTTGTCGTCCTCTGGCGAAATGACGCGCCCGGCGAAGGCGCCGAGACCGAACGTCGAGAAGTAATTGCCTGAGACAAACTCGCCCACGAATGGCTCGGCCGGTCCGGTCGCACCGCTGCGGCGGACGCTCAAGTCCAATGTGAACGCCTGAAAAGCTGCCATCTGGCTAAACTCGGGCGTGTGATCGTGGAATTGCTGGTACTGCGCGTAGGAAAAAAGCGCCCAGTCGTCCTGAAACCCATCGTTCACGCAGCAGTTGCGGTTGTCGCCCAGGCGATAGAGCTCGTTGGGACGCGACACCGGCAGGCTCTTGAGCATCACCGCGTCAACCAGCGTGAAGATCGCCGTGTTAGCGCCAATTCCCAACGCCAGGGTGATGACTGCGACAGCAGTGAAGGCCGGATTGCGGCGAAGCTGCCGCAGGCCGAAACGCAAATCCCGCCACAACGAATCCAGGAATCCGAAGCTGACCATATGCCGGTTATGCCTCCTCAAGATCATCTACGGCAATGAAAGGGGAATTGTTCCGTTCACAAAAGGATATGACGAAATAGGGAGGTTTTGGTTAGCGGGAATTCGCCACGTCGAGGTCGGCCTGGGAGTCCTTCAATTCCCGCGAAGGCGGAAATCCACAGCTACAGGCTGACCGTGACCGGCTGCAGGAAAGCAAGGCCTGCCTCGCCGGATCGCGCCGAGCCTTTCTCCCCCACCCAGATGACTTGGCTCTTAACCGACTGGGCGCTGCCTTCATTGGGGATGATCGTCACCATTTGGCCCGGCTGCAAATCGATCCCGGCGCGAAGGCGCGCGCCGACTTCGGAAAGATCCAAGGCGAAGGCATTGTGGGCGATCTGGTCGTGGCTCGAATCAACCACCAGTGTCACGGGCCGGTTCACCACGGCTCGCTCGTTGCGGCGGCGTTCGCTGGGTTTGGGGGTTGGCATGGCGGTCTCCTTTTGCTGGTAGTTACTATAAAGTGAATTAACCAGACATGCAATAAAATTGCATCCGTAGGCGCCGCTCGGTTCTGTAGCGCCGGTCTGTGACCGGCGGATTTCGCCGCTCATAGAGCGGCGCTACAGCGGCGGATTTCGCCGCTCCCTGCCAGGGCAAGCTCCGAGCGGCGCTACAGCAAATGCCCGTCGCCGGCTTATGTCTTCATGTTTAGTGCCCATCCGAAGGTTTTGCG
>CALCEB010000210.1 GCA_937900045.1 uncultured Acidobacteriota bacterium | reverse complement strand
GGGTGTCAAGCGCGGCAGAGGGCTTTCCCGGGGTCTGGCTGCTGGTAATTTGAAGGATCGCATCTCGCAGCTTAGGAGACTCAGGGAATAAGGCAATTCCTTGCTCAAGAAGCTCGTGCGCGCGCTTGGCGTCACCAGACTTAAGACGGAGGCTTGCAGCCCGAAGAAAGAATTCGGGCTGAGGCGCTGCCGCGGTTGCCAACTTTTGTTCGGACATTTCCGCCGCCTGCTCGCAGCGTCCCAACAGGACGTTCGCGGCAATCAGGCGGTCATATAATGATGCGGAACGGGGATCCAGCGAAAGGGCTTCGCGCAACTGGCGAAGTCCGGCAGGGCCGCGGCCCATGCGGACTTCAGCGAGCCCCAGCTTGCTCCGCAACTCCGGAGAACGGGAATCAACCAATACGGCCCGCCGGTAGGCATTTCTCGCCTTCTCGAACTGGCCGTGGTTGTAATGCGCGTCTCCGGCAATTTCCGGGGCCATGACGGTGGAGGACCCCATCATTTCGGCCCGTTCAGCGCACTCCGCCGCTTCGGGAAAGCGTCCGAGCCTTAGAAGAGTTCGGGAACGGAAAAGCCACGCCTCAATCATTCGTGGCTCGAGCTCGCAGGCCCTCTCAAAGAGCTTAAGGGCGCCCGTTTGGTCGCCAAAATGCTCGCTCTCTTCCAGACCGAGTTCCAGGTGAGCCTGGGCATCATCCGGCATCTCGCGGAGTTTCTTACGGCCGAGTTCACGGTAACGAATATACTTCCTCGCCATGTTCTCCATGTCAAAGCTGAGGCCAAGGTGATGGATGACCAGATTAGAATGCGCGGGGGTAGCCCCCGCCCGGGCCATGGCACGTAGAACGGATTCGTGGATGCATCCTTCGAAAAAAATCTGTGGATGCCTACGGAACAGACGGACATTTTCATGGTCAGCGTAGAGGGGGAATTCCCGGGCGAAAGCGGGACCAAACTTATTGGGCAGTGCCGCCCGGTCCCAAAGACGGTTTACGAAACTGCGAAAATAATTCCGAAGAGTCACCTGATAGCCCAGGACCGGCTCATTAAGCAGCAGGGAGCGCAGGACCTTGGGCGCCGATGAATCAAGCCGCTCGTCAGCATCCAACACCAAGACCCAGTCCGAGCGCACGGCCGCGAGCGATGCGTTCCGGGCTTTGGCATAATCATCCTCCCAGGGACTGAGGACGACTTGAGCATTGAATTGCCGGGCGATTTCGACTGACGTATCGAGGGATCCGGTGTCGGCGATGACAATCTCATCGACGGTGCCGCGCACACTCTCCAAGCATCCGGTAAGCCATTTTTCCGCATCGCGGACGATCATGGACAAGGCTAAGGTTGGCATTGTGGGTCTCCGGTAAATTGCAGCTCAAGAGATTCTTTCTTATTAATGATGGTTGTCATCGTCGTGGCTTCTTTGACTCAGCCGGCAAGAACCGGCGTCATGAATTCCTCTACCACGGTAGCCGCCGGGAAGGAACCGTCAGCCTGCCAAGCCTCAAGAAACGCCTGATAGAAGTAAAAGAAGTAAACTTCGGGCACAGCTACAGAGAAAAGATCAATGATCTCCTCCGCCAGGCTTTTCTTGCCCGAAGGTATACTCCAGAAATGGTCAAAATTAACGCCATCAAATTTCCGGATCGAGTCCAAAGCCCTGGGGACGCTGTGCCGCCCTTTATCCACGATGTTCCGCAAGCTGCGCGCAGCGGCCGCGTCCATTCTGCCGTAGGCGCTCTTTCCCTCTCCAAGCATCCAAGGATGCTTGCGGATCAAGTGGAACTGCACCGGGGCATAAACCTTTGCGCGGCGGACCAAGTCGTCTGCTTTGAAATCGAGGTGTTGATGGATGGCTTGAGCTTTCGGCTCATAAACAATTTGGAAATCCCGCTGGAACAGGCGAATGCCCAGGTCCGTGTCCTCACCGGCGCGCAGGCCCGGATCAAAAGAGCCGGCTTTCAGGACGGCTTGGCGCGGCACATTCAGGTTGCAGGTGACGAAGTACACCGGGTCGGAATACCGCCCGGCCTTCATGTACATCATGGGGAACAAGAACGGACGGACGCTCAGGTAATAAGTCAAGGCGCGCTCTCTGGCCGCCGGAAGATACTGAAAATTTCCTAATACCGAAACCTTGGAGCCTTGCTCTTTGTCGTGCACGGCAAGGTGACAGGCAAGGAGGTCCGGCGCCGCAATCGTATCGTCATTAATGAGCAAGAGGTATTTACCTTGAGCCTGCTCCACGCCAAGCCGTCGTGCCGCCCCTGCCCCAGAATTTAGCTGGCGAAAATACCGGAAAGGGAACGGAGCTTTGAGCTTTTTGCAAAAGTCCTCCGTATCGTCGGACGAGCCATCGTCGATTACGATCACTTCAAATTGACCGGCAGGAAGTTGTTGGCGGCTAAGCGCGGACAAGCAATCTGCAAGTGTTTGACGGCGGTTGCAAGTAGGAATCACGACGGAAATCACGGGCTTCGATGTACTGCGCTTCTTCGCTGGCACGGCCTCCGGATGAACCGGCTGGGCCTGTGCCGGCAAGTGAGGCTTGCCACTCATTTCGGCTCTCATGCACTCAACGCCTTCCGGCTCATTGAGCCCCCGGTAAATTCGCTCCATCCGCTCCACCGCGGGCCCAAACGACGCATAGAAACGATCGGCCCCGGCATGGCAGTTAGCAATGCTGAAAACGTGTTGAACCTGCCGCCGGGCCTCATCTAGATTACCCGCAGCCAACAGCTTCTCCGCGAGGCGGGAGAGAGCGGTCATGCGCATATTCAGCTCCTGGCCCACAACGGGTTTGGAGATGAGCTCGGGGAAATACTGATCCACAAGCCGGACCGAAAACACGTGGTCAGGCTGGTAGGGCTTGGGCTGAACCCGAAGAGCCTGGGTCAACATTTCGGCGGCGCGCTGGCGCAGGTTGTCCTCGGAGAAGACGTCTGCCATATGCGCACGGCCCTCTTTGGCATGCCGCCGCCAGAGTTCCTGATTCCGGTAAAGGCGGACCACACACTCCGCGAAACTCTGAGCCGTATCCGCAATTAACGCCGACTCTTCGTGCCGCAGGCCTATTCCTTCTGCGCCAATGCTGGTGGTGACGAGCGGCAGACCCTGCGCCAATGCGTGGAGATTTTTGGTTTTGATTCCTGTCCCCCAACGCACCGGCGAAATAAAAACCCGGTATTTCCCAAATTCCGGCCCGAGATCCGGCACATGACCCGAACAGAGTACATTCCGGACGCCTTGGCCCAGACCCGCAGGCATTCCGTTTCCGATCAGGTACAGCTTGACATCAGGAAGGCGCGAAAGAATCAGCGGCCAAGCCTCCGCCAGGAACCATTGGATTGCGTCCAGACTCGCGGGATTTCTGTAATCCGCCATGTAAACCAGGCCATCCCGCTCAGCAAAGCCCGGCCCCTCCGGACCCAGTTGACAAGCCATCGGGAGAAAAGCCAAGGGGATGCCTGGGAACTGTTGTTCCAGCTTCTGCATATCATCGCGAGAGATCGAGACCACAAGGTCGGCGCGGCCGTAGATCTCCGTCTCGCGTTGAAGCAGACTGCAACTTCTTTCCTGGTCGGACCAGCGTCCGGACAGTTTCGCCTGGCGCGACTCCCGCAACCAGTGGCAATCATCGGTCAGGATCACGATCCGGGTGCGTGGCGAAAGACGGCGAATCTCATCCATATAGAGTTCGGCCGCAGAAACCGAGTGCCAGAAGTACACGGAGATCAGCGCCACATCAAAGTGTCCATCGCGCAGGACTTGACCCAAAGTGAAGCCAGCATGAAACTGATTCGATTCAAAGCGGAGCGCCTCCGCGTCCGAGGCTCTCACCTCAATGCCCATTGCCTGGAGCTCCGCCGTTTCGCTCCACGCCGCTAGTTCCCTCAAGCCTACCAACGTGACCGAATGACCCAATTGGCGCAACGCTTGCAGCACCTGCCAGAGCCGTTTATCCGCCCCGCTTTGACTTGGACACGGAATCCTCTCATAGACGACCAGAATGCGGTGGGGCCGCCGGCCAGCTTCTTCGGGGTCAGTCGAGAGCTCATGGAGCCGCGCCGGACACCGGTCATCGACCGGGCCAACCTTCGAGGCCTGAATGGAAAGAGTATCTCCGCAACCTGGCGGAATGGCCGCGTCTTGAGTGGAAGGGGCTGGTTTGGATTCAAGTTGCCGATTTGCCATGCTGTTTTCCGATCCCGTTCTTGACAGTCTCTGGTCTAATAATTGAAAGACAACCTTGCCTCGGAAGCTTAGGCGCTTGCCGTGTTGGAAATGTTTAGGGCTTCATCTTCACCCGCTCTTGCCAGCGCGCCGGCAAAGGTCACGCGACGGGAACGCGTACGCCCTGAGATCGCGCCGATGA
>CALCEB010000209.1 GCA_937900045.1 uncultured Acidobacteriota bacterium | reverse complement strand
CTTGTGAAGGGCGGCCGCACCGAGAAGGGGACAGATGTAGATCAAGATACTTAGCGCCGTCGCTCTAACTGTGGCAATGCTCGGCGCCGGTTCGGCTCCGGCAGCAGCGGAACCCGACTTGATAATCAACGTCAGGGTCTACAACTACGCAAAGGTCTCGAGCGGGGTCCTAGGCAATGCCGGGAGGGAAGCAAGCCGGATCATCGGCACTGCCGGAGTCGATGTCGCGTGGATCGACTGCCTGGCTACCCGCTCGGCTTCCTTGGCGACAAAATGAGCATTTTAATGAGGAGTAACCGGGAGGGGGAACGATGACGAACGGTAAGAGTTTTTATAGTGCGGGATTGCGAGATTCGGGAAGGCGGATCACGCGAGGGATAGCTCCGCACCTGGTGATAGCCGCCTGGGGGATGGCAATTTTTCTCGTAGGCGGAACGCAGGCCGTGAAGGCGCAATGCAACCGCCAATGGACCGCCGCCGCTCCTCTCGCGACGGCGCGCGCTTCTGTGGCCGCCGTTACGGGCCCTGACGGATTGATTTATGCCATGGGTGGGGATAGCACGAGCAGCAGCGTGGAAGCATATAATCCCAACACAAAGACTTGGGCTGCTATACCTCAGAACCTTCCCACCCCGCGCAGTTCATTTGCCGCTACCACTGGGCTCGACGGCAAGATCTACGTTATCGGTGGGTTGGACATCAACGGCGCGAAGAGCGGCGTGGTGGAAGCTTATGAGCCGGCCACCGGCTCCTGGTCGACGAATTTGCCCTCGCTGAATATACCCCGCTTCAATTTGGCCGCGACAACTGGCCTGGACGGCAAGATCTACGCTCTTGGCGGGATCACCGTCAGCGGTGACACCGCCGCCGTGGAGGTGTATGACCCGAAGAACCCGGGTTCAGGCTGGGTGCAGACCACTAACCCGATGAGCACCACTCGCAGTTATCTGGCGGCAGTCACCGACCCAACCGGCCTCATCTACGCCATCGGCGGCATTACGGGCACCGGTGATGAAACCTCCGTCGAGACTTACAACCCGGCCGTCGGCACTTGGACGGCCGCGACAAGCATGAATAACCCTCGGTACAACTTCGCTGCCGTGACCGGGTTGGACGGCAGGATCTACGCCATTGGCGGCGACCCCGGCAACTCCAACACGGTTGAGGCCTACGACTGGGGTACCGGCACTTGGACGCAATTGAGCTCCACCCTGCTAAATGGGCGCGATGCATTGGGGGCGGCGGCCGGTCTGGACGGCAACATTTATGCAGTCGGCGGCGATGTTAACTCGAGTCCGTCGAACTTGGTTGAGGCCTACCCAACCAGCACCAATTGGGCCATCGGTCCTGGCATGCCTCCTTTTTCCGATCCCACTATACCTTATGGACGCCGCGAACTGGCGGCAGCGACAGGTTCGGATGGCAACGTCTACGCCCTGGGGGGGGAATAACGGTAACATGGCCCTCGATAACGTGCAGGCATACGATCCAAACACTGACGTATGGACCAACGCTACTCCCATGCTAAACACAAACGGGCGCGAGGGACTTACAGCCGTAGAGGGCCCCGACGGCCGCATCTACGCCATTGGTGGTTATAACGGCACGGACCAGTTTCTCAGCACGGTGGAAGCGTACACCCCGAGCACTGCGAGCTGGGCCCCAATAGCCCCAATGAATACGGCACGGGCGTACCTTGGGGCCGCAACGGCTTCCAACGGGCTGATCTACGCCATCGGTGGAGAAAACGCTCTCAATCCAAACGTTTTGCAGGATCTGGGCACGGTGGAGGCTTACAGCCCCACCAGCAACACCTGGAATGATAACCTTGCTCCGATGCCCACACCACGGCACTTCCTCGCCGTGGTCACCGGGTCAGACGGGCTGATCTACGCCCTCGGCGGCGAGACCGAGCAGAACCAAATTCTGAATAACCTGGAGGCTTATGATCCCACCACGAACACCTGGGCCGAGGAGCCTCCAATGCCCACCGCCCGATGGAGTTTGTCAGCGGTAACCGGTCCAGATGGCCTTATCTATGCGATGGGTGGAACGGATGCGAGCGGCAAGCCTGCCAGTACCGTAGAGGTTTACAACCCCGCAAGCAAGTCCTGGACTACGTTTGACTGCCTGGTGAATGGCACTTTTCAAGCCGGCGCAGCGTTAGACAACAACGGCAAAATTTACGTCATCGGCGGTGAAACAGATGAAACGCAAGTTCAGCCTTTTTCTCCGAGCAACGGGATGGAGCACAGCGTTACTCCAAAGCCCGGCGTCAGCCTTTCGGCTGTTTCCCTGACTTTTTCCGCCCAAGACACCGGGACCACCAGCAGCCCCCAGGTGGTGACGCTCTATGAAACCGGCGCGGGATCGCTCACGATCACCAACATCGATGCCAGCGGAGATTTTACCGAAACTAATACCTGCAACGGGGCAGTGGCGCCTCTTTCGACATGTACCATCAATGTAACCTTCAGCCCCACGGCCGCGGGCACCCGGACGGGGGCAATCACCGTTACCGATAATGCCGGCGGCAGCCCTCAGACAGTCATCCTGACCGGCGCCGCGACAGCCCCGGTTGTGAGTCTGTCTAGTTCAAGCTTGGCTTTCGGCAATCAACAAGTAGGCACAACGAGCGCGCCACAAACTGTTACTCTCAATAACACTGGTACCGGACAGTTGGACGTTACGAGCGTTATAGCTAGCGGCGAGTTCACGGAGACCAACACCTGCGGGAGCCCGGTCGCTACTGGAGCCAATTGCGCGGTCACCGTAACGTTCGCGCCGACAGCGTCTGGCTCGCTTGCCGGGACCCTGACGGTCACCGACAACGCGCCGGGCAGCCCGCAAACGGTTTCCTTGACGGGAATCGGAATTGAGGCTTTGGCCAGCCTGTCAACCACTTCGCTGAGCTTCAGCGGGGAACTGGTCGGAGTGGCCAGCGCGGCGCAGGCTGTGACGTTGGCCAATAAGGGGAATGAGGCGCTGACCATCAAGAGCATCACAGCAAGCGGCGACTTTGCTGAGACCAACTCTTGCGGACCGAACTTGGCCGTCAACGGCAATTGCATAATCAGCGTGACATTCAAGCCCACGGCGGGTGGGACGCGGTCCGGGACCCTCACCCTGACGGACAGCGCCACAGGTGGCGCTCAGACGGTCTCCCTGACAGGCGCGGGGCAGGACTTTTCCTTTGGTCCGCCTGCCGGAGGTTCTACCACGGCCAGCACCTCCCCCGGCCAGTCGGCCACTTACACGTTGAGCTTGGCGGGACTCGGCGGCTTGAGCCAGCCGGTCGCGTTCACTTGCACCGGAGCGCCTTCGGAAGCGACGTGCAGCGTGTCTCCCACGACCCTGACGCTTAGTTCCTCAGCCGCCAACGTGACGGTAACGGTGACCACCACCACAGCTTCGCTCGCGCCCCCGCCCGGAGGCACGAACCACAGTCCTGGAGGCCTACGGTGGTTGATCGTGGCAGCACTCATCGGCCTCATGGGACTGACGGCGCGACACAGGCTGTGCGGTAACCAGCAGGCATTCAGCCTGACCGGTCCGGGCGGCGCGGGTCCAGGCGCTCGGCGGATGCGGCTGGTCCCCATGCTGGCAGGGTTGGCGGTGGTCGCCCTGATGGCGCTAGGAATGGCGGGATGCGGCGGCGGCGGTGGCTCCGGACCTGCGCCGAATCCGGGCACTCCGGCGGGGACTTATTCGCTGGCGGTGACGGCAACCGCCAACACCACGCCTCCAATCGCCCACAGCGTGACATTATCGCTGAAGGTGCAGTAGGACGCCGTCCCGGCCAGCGTCACCAACGTCACATTTAACGGCGCCACAGCCCAGACCATAAGGCCGTAGATCGTGTCGATACCGTCAGACGGCAGGGTCACGGTGGTTGAAGTCAGGGGGCGCACTTCGTGACCACGATCCGAATGCCGGAGGCGGTGAACGCGGTAGCGGTGGGTGACCCGTCGCGCTTCAAGGTGGAGCACTCGGAGCGTGAAGCCGACATCGTGTTCGTCAAGGCGCTGACCACCAAACCCGTGGAGACGAATCTCCTGGTCTCTACAGTGACCGGCCAGGAGACGAGCCTGCTGCTGGTCAGCCGTGGCGCTGGTGCCTGTATCTATTGTGTTATCTTATAGATACAACGAAAGTGGCCCTGGAAAGCAACTATCTTGCCTGTTTTCAATTGCTTACACCGATCTCCCGGCCCCGGCGGAGCGCCCTTTTCATTAGGACTTTTTAATCTTCCTTTGTTTTCAATCAACAATAGGGTTCGTTCCGAAATTTTGGCTTCCTCAAGTCCGGGGGCGGAGTCTCAACCCCGCCATAAAGCCCCTCACCCACTGCTTCGCGGTTCCCCCTCTCCCAAAGGGAGAGGGCAGGGACTCTTGGATAGCATATCAGACGATCATGAGAATTTTTAGACAGATGAGACGTTTTTTTGCCACGTTTTTTGCCTCTCCTTGTTCAATTTGCCCGGAGTCGGGCATCAACCAGAGTGGAGATCGAACCGGTCGGGTCTTTCCAGCATCGAATTGGAATCCGAGGAGGACATTGATGAGCGATTTGACGAACAAAGTTGCGGTGGTGACCGGAGGTACTCGAGGCATCGGATTGAGCATCGCGAAGGCATTGGTGGAGGAAGGCGCCAAAGTCTATATTTGCGGACGAAATGAAAAATATCTGAAGCAGGCGCTCGATCAACTTCGAACCGGCGGCAAGCAAGGCGAGGCGGACGGAACCGTGGCCGATGTAGGACACGCCGCGCAGTGCCACGGGTTGATTCAAGGCGCGGCCCATCGCTTTGGCGGGATTGACATTCTGGTGAACAATGCCGGCGTTGGCATCTTCAAACCGGTTGACCAGATCACGGTGGAGGAATGGAATTCAGTGATCCAGACGAACCTCTCCGGCGTGTTCTATTGCTGCCGTGAAGTGATTCCCCTGATGCGCCAACGGAGCGGCGGGTACATCTTCAACATTTCGAGCCTTGCCGGCGTCAATCCTTTTGCAGGCGGAAGCGCCTACAACGCCTCCAAATTTGGATTGAATGGATTCAGCGAAGCGATGATGCAGGATATCCGTTACGATGGCATTCGCGTGAGCTACATCATGCCGGGAAGCGTCGCTACAGACTTTGCCGCCGCTCCGGGATCGAAAGCTGCGGACGCTTGGAAGTTGCAAGGAGAAGACATTGCCAAAGCGGTGATCGACCTCTACAAATTCCCCAGCCATGCGCTGGCCAGCCGGATTGAGATGCGCCCTTCACAGCCTCCGCGCAAGAAATAGGCGACCGGGATTTGGGCGCGTTTTGAGTTTTAAGATTAAAGATGGATGGTGAAGCCGTTCGACCAGGCGCCAGCCCGGTTATTCCTGCGGGAGCAATGACATGTCCATTGGTAGTAAATCCAATTTTCAGCTTGAAGTCAGAAGTGGCGAACACGGGAAAATGTGCTAGAACGGCAGGTCATCATCCGTGATCTCAGGGGGAAGCTGAGGATCTGCGGCAGGGGCGGGTTCATCAGCGGAAGATGGCCGGTCATAGCTGGCGGATGCCGGGGATGTCCTTTCGGAATCGGCTTTTGAGCCCAGCATTTTCATTTCGCGAGCTACAATTTCAAACGCAGTGCGCTTGTTGCCGCTTTGATCTTCCCATTGGCGGCTGCGGATGCTTCCCTCGATATAGACTTGCTTGCCCTTGGTCAGGTACTCGCCGCAAATCTCGGCAAGCTTATTCCAAGCAACAATGTTGTGCCACTCAGTTCGGCGCTGTTGCTCGCCGGCGCGATCCTTGAAAACCTCATCCGTGGCGATACTGAATTTGGCAACAGGAGAGCCGCCTTGAGTATACTTCACCTCCGGGTCTTTACCCAGCCTTCCAATGAGGATAACCTTGTTTACCGAGCCTGCCATTGCGCCCTCCGTGGCTGGCCCCCGAGACAATTGCTCGTAGCCCGCCCTCGTATCCAGCCCTGGAATGAATAGCTAATCAACTAGCAAGACATGCATTTCCGCGAAATTGAAGGTGCGTGACCATTCATCCTTGGCCGCGAGAAGAAGTCATGTCAATCCGTCGAAGCCGCTGGCGGGCCAGCTCCGCTTCCTTGGAGTCAGGGTAGCGGCGAACCAACGACCGCAATTCACGGACGCCCGCTGACGTTTGGCCCTCAGCCAGCAAGGCGTAGCCCTTCTTAAGCTGGGCCGCCTGCATTTTGTTGCCGCCAGGATATTGAATCATGCACTGATCGTAGGCCTTGATGGCCTCAGAATATTTCTTTTGCAGATAGTACGAATCCCCGATGTAAAACTGGGCATTCGAAGCCAGATCGGTTTGCCCGTAATTCTGCAAATACTGCTGAAACCCCTGAATCGCGAGGTCGTAGTTGCCGTTGGTGTAATCAGAATAGGCTGATTTGTAGAGCGTTTCCGGGTCGGGAACGGCAGGCGCCGGAACAGCCGGGGCTTGCTGCGCGTTTGAGGCGTCTTGCCCGTCCTGCACCGCCGGGCCGGACGCCTGTCCGCCCCCGCCTTGGCCCGATCCGGCCTGCGTGGAGGGCGCGTTCAACGTTTCCAGCGTGCGCTGAGCTTGAGCCAGTTCACCGCTCAACTTGGACAACTGGGCCTTGGTTTCGTCCAAGCTTGCAGAGAGTTGCTGGATCTGGCTGGTCATGGAATCGAACCGGGCGCTGGTGATCGCCAAGCTCCGTTGGTTGACTTCCTTCAAGTCTGAAACGGTAGCCTTCATGGAAGTTACATTGTCATTCGTTTGCTGAACCAACAGTTTCAGGACGGCCGTCTGGGAATCTACCGTCTTCTGCAGGTTTTGCATCTGCTGTTGGAGAGTATCCAGTTGCTGCATCATCGAAATGATTTCTTTACTGACGGCAAACCCGGGCCGTGCGGCGAGGATGGCAAATGCGCCCACCACCAAAAGTGTCATCGCTTTTTTGCTCAAGGCTTTCAGATCTCCCTTAAAAAGGTGACCCCCAGTTGAAGTGTACTCTCAGGAGAATTCGGGGTCAACCGCGCGGAACGTGGAGGGTGTACCAACTGAAATTGAAATATTGAGCCGACGGGCAAAGCCGCCCGGTGAGCTGAGGTTGTGCCAGCGCCGGTTCACAGGTAACAAACAGATTACCGGTCGCCCGGTGACCCCGCCTGCGAAGAGCAGCCAAAGATAAGACTACCCTTCCGCCGTGCCCGCAGGCAACATGGCGACCGGAGTACAAGGCGGGCCGGAATAAAGACCGTTGTCCCTCAATCGCAAAATCTAAATGGCCAGGATCAGCAGAAGAAAGCCGGAAGCGTTTTCACGCTTCCGGCTCCTGACCTTACTGCTTGGATTCAGCGCCGAACACCAAGTGTGCACGGCGGTTTTGCTGCCAGCAGGCCTCGTTATTCTCGGTGCAGAACGGACGATCCTTACCGTAGGAGATGGTAGTGATATTGTCCGCATTGACGCCGAGGTTGACAAGGAACTTCTTCGCAGCGTTGGCACGGCGGTCACCAAGACCGAGGTTGTATTCCTCGCTGCCTCGATTGTCGCAATGCCCCTCAATTGTGAATTTGATATCAGGATGCGCCTTGAGGAAGTCGGCATCGGCCGTCAGCGCTTGTTGCGCGTCAGGGCGGATATCCGACTTGTTAAAGTCGAAGAACCCGTCCTTAACGTTCTGCTGGAACAGGTCTTGCTCACTGGGCCCAGCAGCCGGTGGTGGCTGTCTCTTATACACATCTCCG
>CALCEB010000208.1 GCA_937900045.1 uncultured Acidobacteriota bacterium | reverse complement strand
AAATGCGCGATGCTGATCCCCTCCTTCGGGGGCATCTCATAGCTCTTCTGATCGATTTGTACGGTGCTCATTGACGACTCCAATCCCGATCAACAGTGTGCTGATCTGCTGATTCAGTTCCCAGGTTCGTCCTCTGATACTGACTGGAAATAAATATTTCCTGGGGCCAGCCTGATCTGTCGGGGATGCTCCCGGTCTTCACCGATCTGTACGCCCCCCCACCCCCCTGCTTTGGCCTTAATTGCACGAATCGCCAGTAAGCATGCGGGTTGCGGGCACGTTACTTTCTCGCCAACCTGCAAAGATCCTTAGGGATCAATAACTTGCAAGCAAAATCCAGAGAACAAAGGACTTAACGCTGCTTCCGGGACAGTCTCCAGCGCTGCCGCCTCCGACATATTCTGCCGAATTCTGTTTTGGACGCAAGGTCAGATGTCACAAGGGGCTGTGGAAAAGCTGAGGGCATGGACGCATTGCTCTGAACCTGGGGAAATGTTTTCACATCGGAAGAAAACAAATGGTGCCAGCCCCGTCTGTCCCCGCATTTCTCCCTAATAGTGCTGCCAGCCCCGTCTGTCCCCGCATTTCTCCGTCCTGATCGTGGCTGGGGTGTTGCGCGACCTGGCAGTGGATGGCCGAGTGAATAGTATCTATCAATACGTTTTCCCGGCAATCATTGGGCTGCAGGCCTTGGCCACGTATTTGGAGCGCGTGAATCCGAGTTGGTGGCACGCCGCAACGCTGACGATTTTAGGATCATGAAGTCTACTGGCTGGGCGCCCATTTCTCGCGTTCTTTGCGAGAAGTGGGGGTCCTCGCCGACACCCTGCCAACCCTCAGCCAGCGCTCTGTCGAATTTTCTCCTCCCCGTAGTGACGCTTTAAACCCCGGGCCATGAAGAAACTGCGCGCGCCAGTGCGAGGTCACGTGTGACGGATGAACATCGGCTTGGATGCATTGTAGGCTCAAGTCAAGAGCCCCGCTTCTCGCAAAGACCGCGAGAAATGGGGTACCCTGACCACTCGAGGGATGCGTCGCGACTAAGGGATGTGTGCCACGCGCCCGCGTGTTTATAATCCTGCTGGAGGGCTATCATGAGACTTTGCCTGCACATAACGCAGAGCGCGCGACCAAGGCCGGGACACAATGAGGTTCACTCGATACTACTATCTATGAGTGATGAACCACCGTTCTTAAGTAAGGTCACCCCCCGCGATCTGGCTGGCTTAGTCAACGCCGGTTTTAGCGGCATAAAAATCGGTGATGCCCAGAAAGAACTGGTTGAGAAAGGGACGACGGTCTTGGAGGACGTAAATATCGATGAAAACTACGTCCGGCAGTTTTTCGCTGACGCCGCCTGAAAATCAGCAAGCGTGGGCCACCCGCCCGATTCTGTTTTGGACGCAAGGTCAGATGTCACAAGGATCTGTGGAAAAGCTGAAGGGCGCATGGACGCAGGTTGCATTGGTCTAAACCTCGAGAAATGTTTTCACATCGGGGAAAAACAAATAGTGCCAGCCCGTCTGTCCGCGCATTTCTCAAGAGTATAGCTTGGTTACACGTCAGACGCAGGTTAGAGTAACACCGGCAGCCTATCACAACCGGGGTACGTAACCTAGAAATTGGAGACCGGGCACCCTCGAGCCCAACTTCCAGCCGCCATTCGATCGCATCAGTGACCCACAGATGGCCCTGACGGGGCTAAAACTAAAAGTAGCTGTCGATTTTTGGTCTTCCGAACGATTATCTGACAACAGAACGATGAGCTACGGTTCTGAGTCATATCAAGCAAGGTAGTGGTGCGGTTTGGCTGGCGCGTTGGGTCGGTTGAGCGGGAGATCCTTCGCTACGCCTGAAAAACGGCTACGCTCAGGATGACAAAGTCGTGTAAGGGCCGAACTGTACCACTACAGGAACTAAGGAGGGCTGGATGAAATACCTCTGTTTGGGATACCTCTGTTTGGGATACCTCTGTTTGGGATACCTCGAGCCCGGCAAGTTCGAAAACATGTCTGAGAGCGAGCGCAACACCGTACCGGACGAGTGCTTCAGTTACAACGACGAACCGCGGAAGAACGGACAGCTTGTCGCTGAGGAACCTCTTCGGCGATGAGGGCGGCTGCGAGACATCAGAATCACAGCCCGGGGTTGGCCTGGCAGGTGCGTTACCGGCAAGTATGGAAGTTAACCATCGTCCTGGGCGCTGTCGCGGAACGTCCGAGAGCGCCGTTCGTAATCTTGCGCCGGCTCCCACCGACGACCTCGGTTGCCCGTTGACGCATATACAATCCAGCAGGTTGCGATTATCGCTCGGGATAGACTCATCTACTATTATTGTGGTCCTGCGAATAAGGCGGCGCGGTTGCGGGCGTCGCAGGGTTTGGTGCAGGCCATCACGGGGTCCGGGTGAAATCGGCCCGGGCGGTCAGGTGCCGACGAGAAGACTCTCATAACAGGCCGTGACCTGGGTCACAGAACTTCATCTCTCAAAAGTGCAATATATTGCAAGATGTTTGGATGTATTCTCGTTACGGTGATGCAACCAAATTTCGACTGGAGCTTGAAAGTTATGAGAATTGACTTCAAAGTGCTTTCTCTCGCAACAGCATTGGCTGTTGTTCCAAGCATCTCGTTACCAGCGGGCGCACAAGACGCGTCAGCACTCTTCAAATCAAAATGCGCGGGCTGCCATGGTGCTGATGGAACCGGTTCGGCAATGGGCAAGAAAATGGGCGCTTACGACTTTACGGCTGCGGAGGTGCAGGGGATGTCGGACGCGCAGCTCACAGATATCATCACCAACGGCAAGAACAAGATGCCGAAGTATGGATCTCTAAAACCGGAGGAAATTAAAGGACTGGTGGCTTACATCCGCACTCTGAAGAAATAGTCCCGCGTGACGGTTAGCGAGGTGCTTCAGGAGATTGTTACAGGCGGCAGATGGCCCGCGGCAAGGAGGAAGTGTGCTCACGCCGCGGACCATGAGGAGTAGCAGTTCAGGACACTACAAGAGGGTGGCGGTTCCAAATGAAACTGCGAGAGCGCATCCGGGACTGGTCGCAGCCCATTTATTTCCTGGGGCAAAATCCGATCACACTTACGGGCGCCGTGCTTACCACCAGCACGGCACTGACCACGATTGCCTTCTGGTTTTATGACATCTTCTTGCCCGGCCCGCCGCATCCCTATATTGGCCTTCTGATTTTTCTGATCCTGCCTGGCATTTTTGTACTCGGCCTGCTTCTGATTCCCATCGGCATCTGGCTCAGAAGACGACGTCTGCGGGAGGACGGGACTCTGCCGGGAGTCTTTCCCGCCATCAACCTGGGTCTGCCCGTCGTGCGGCGCACCTTGGAGTGGGTGGCATTGGCGACCGTGCTGAACCTTCTCATTATTGGCACAGCATCGTACCGCGGCGTCGAATATATGGATTCGACGAGTTTCTGCGGGACGACTTGCCACACCGTGATGGCCCCCGAGTACTCGGCCTATCAAAATTCTCCGCACTCGCGTGTGGCTTGTGTGGAGTGCCATATCGGGCCCGGAGCGGGGTGGTTTTTGCGATCGAAGGTCTCCGGGCTGCGGCAAGTGGCTGCGGTAACATTCCACACCTATTCGCGGCCGATTCCATCGCCGGTGAAGTACCTGCGCCCGGCGCGTGAAACCTGTGAGCAATGCCACTGGCCGCAGCGCTTTACCGGTGACAAGTTCCTGGTGAACACCAGCTACAAAGAAGACGAGAAAAACACGCCGCAGACAGACGTTTTGCTACTAAAGGTAGGCGGGCGCACGTGGCAAGGTTGGGTCGGCATCCACGGGCACCACCTCGCCGATAACGCGCACATCCGCTACATTTCAACCGATCGGGAGCGCCAGACCATCCCCGTCGTGTATTACACCGACGATCAGGGGAAGACCACCGAGTTCATTTCCACCGATACGAAGCCAACCCAGGAACAGTTGGACAAGGGAGAACACCGCACGATGGATTGCGTGGATTGCCATAACCGGCCCACGCACGAGTTTGACTTGCCCGAAAACGCAGTGGACAAGCAAATGTCTCTCGGTCACATCAGCCCAGAGCTGCCCTATATCCGGAAGAAGGCGGTCGAGGTTCTGAAAGTGAATTATCCCAACCGCGATGTTGCGCGGCAGAATATTATCGCCGAACTCAACAACTTCTATCGCGCGAATTATCCGGAGATCTATCAGACACGGGGCACGCTGGTGCAGCAAGCGGGCGACGAAGTGGCGGCGATTTACCTGCGCAACATCTTCCCGGATATGCGGGTGACCTGGAACGTTCATCCCAGCAATCTTGGGCACAACGATTCGCCGGGCTGTTTCCGCTGCCACGACGGGACCCACACCAGCGCCGATGGCCAGACCATCACCAATGATTGTTCTGCGTGCCACCAGGTTCTGGC
>CALCEB010000207.1 GCA_937900045.1 uncultured Acidobacteriota bacterium | reverse complement strand
CTCTCAAGTTGATGAGAGAAGAATACCGCATATTAGCTTAAGTGAACAGTATTGCCCCTAACCCGGATTATTCATGAACAGGGCGGCATCTTGCCTGAACCGGTGGAAATGCAGCTCTGCGATCACTGGTACCAGAAACCCGTTCGGCACACTGTCATTTCTGTGCGGGGACCGAAATTGCCTTTGAAACCGCATGAAATTTGGCTCGGCCGCAATTGGGCCACAAAATTCATGAATAAAGCGGGCTAGCCTTTGCCCCGCGATTTCACTGGAGTTTCACCCCTTCCGGACGGGTTTGTAAACCCCCAGCTTCCGTCTTATCAGAGCGCCCGCTTTCCGCTTGCGCTGACGCCTTCACCCGTTCAATTGTCTCACGCTTCAGCCGCTCGTATGCGATTTCAGTCTCGGTTGTGAAATCGGCGGCCTCGCGCACGACTTTCAGGAGTTGTAGGGCCGCGTCGCTCTCAAAGTCACCAGCCTCACGCAGGAGGGCCGTTGCAGCGTCGCTCTGCTGCTTGCCTTCTTCTGCCCGGGCCGGCAAAATGTCGCTGGGAATCCAACCCACCAAACTCAGCATGCACTGGCGGGTTTCCGAGGCAAGCTCCGCCGCAAGCTGCGCGTATCGATCATTGCACAGCGCTGCCGATGGGGGCAGTGGTGCGCGTGGAACTCTCTCCCAGTAGACTCGGCAGAACTCACAGTGGAGTAAAAAGACCCATTGCCAGGCGCTCTCGCCCTCCGCATATAGGCCAAATTGCTTTTTGTGGATCTCGATATGAGATGGTTGATAATGGAAGACGCTGTTGCGATAGCGCTTGAGAAGATCTAGGTATCGCGGATTCGCCGCAAGCAGCTCGTCAACAGAGCGATCCGAGAGGGGCCCCTGAGGCCAACCCTCGACAACCACCCACAGACTGGCGTAGTAGGCCGACTGAAGGGCGATGAGCTCCCAGCCTGCCTCCATCTCGTCCGATTGGAACTTGCTCTCTCTCCATGCCAAATAGTGGCGCCTGTGCAGATCGGCGGAGTGAAGGTACCGCGCCCAGCACACGAACCGCTCAAAGCGTTCTCGGTCGAACCCGAGAAGGGGCGCCAAGAAATCAAGAACATCAGATAACGGATTGGTCTCCACTGTTCCCCGCACCGAGCCTGGTCGCCGAAAATTGGCCCCTCGTTACTCTACCTCAGGCCATTCGCGAATATCCACAAAATGGCCGGCAATGGCGGCCGCTGCTGCCATCATGGGGCTGACCAAATGAGTGCGGCTGCCTTTGCCCTGCCGGCCTTCGAAATTACGATTGGAGGTGCTGGCGCTGCGCTCCCCGCTTGGTAAGACGTCCGCGTTCATGCCGATGCACATGCTGCACCCGGAATCCCGCCACTCAAACCCCGCGTCCTGGAAGATGCGGTCTAATCCTTCCTTTTCCGCCTGCGCTTTCACGCCGCGCGATCCAGGAACCACCAGAGCCTGTTTCAGGTTGGCAGCCACTTTCTTTCCCGCCACTACTTGAGCAGCCAGCCGCAAGTCTTCAATGCGCGAATTGGTGCAGGAACCGATAAAAACGCGATCCAGGGAGATTTCCACAAGGGGAGTGCCGGGCTTGAGCCCCATGTACGCCAATGCCCGTTCGGCGGCCTCGCGGTCCACCGGGTCGGCAAACGACTCCGGGTCCGGAATGCAGCCTGTGACATTTGTCACCATGCCGGGATTAGTGCCCCAGGTGACTTGTGGCGCAATCTCGGCAGCCTGAAGCTCCACAACCTCATCATAAGCCGCATCCGAATCGGAAACGAGCGACTTCCAATAATCGACCGCGACCTGAAAATCCTTGCCGCGAGGGACAAAGGGCCGGCCTTCCATGTAAGCGAACGTGGTTTCATCGGGCGCCACCATGCCCGCGCGCGCGCCAGCTTCGATGGACATATTACAGACCGTCATGCGGCCTTCCATGGAAAGCTCGCGAATGGCCTCGCCCGCATATTCGATGACGTGGCCGTTGCCGCCGGAAATTCCAATCTTTCCAATAATGGCCAGGATAATGTCCTTGGCGGTGACGCCGCGCGGCCGGTGTCCGTTCACTCGCACCAACATGGTCTTGGATTTAAACTGCGAGAGGCACTGAGTGGCCAACACGTGCTCAACTTCACTGGTGCCGATGCCGAAGGCCAGCGTGCCGAAGGCGCCGTGCGTGGAGGTGTGACTGTCACCGCAGACAATCGTCTGGCCAGGCTGAGTGATTCCGAGCTCCGGGCCAATGATGTGCACGATGCCCTGGTGAGGGTTGTGCATGTCAAACAGCGTCACGCCCGTTTCCTTGCAATTGTGCGCCAGAGCGTCAAATTGCGCGGCGGCGATGGAGTCCGTTAAGGGAAGATTGCGGTTCTTGGTGGGGACGGAATGGTCCATCACCGCGAAGGTCAAATCCGGCCTGCGAACTTTGCGGCCCGCCACTTTTAGGCCGGAAAATGCCTGGGGTGACGTTCCCTCGTGGATCAGATGCCGGTCGATGTAAATCAGCGACGGCTCGCCTGGCGCCTCGTGAACGGCGTGGGCTTTCCAGATTTTTTCATACATGGTCAGTGGCGGCATGGCTTTAATACTCCAAGAGAGGAAATGCGGAGAAACTTCGGCCTGAAATGGCATTATACGCCATTGCCGCTGGGACCTTCAAAGCTTTCCACGCCGATGTCCCCGGTCAACTTTCGAACTTGACGTGGTGCGCACTTCCGTCATGTATGCAAGACATTTGTCTTGCACCCGCTTGGGCTCTCAGCCGCAATCCCAGCCAGTTTCCTGCCCTTTGGCTCTTGGCAGGCCGGGATGGTAGGCGGTTCGACACCTCCCCAGCGGGCCAGCCCCCGCCTTGCGGGCAAGAGTGGTGTTTCCGTGGCAATGAATTAGCACCGGAGGGCAAGAAACAAGCAAGGAACTCCTGTTAAAGCCTTACAAAATATTACCGAATAGATGTTGACTTACTAATTATTTACTTATATGCTTAGTACGTATTTTAAGAGCTAATGAGGCGGTTATGGTCCTGGGTACCGCTTCGCATGGATCGCGGCATAAACATTTCTTCTTCGGCCTGGCGGGAAATACGCCGCACTCAACCAAGAGGGCTGTGCAGGGCAATTCCAGCTTGGGTTCGACTCATGAGGTTGGAACGTGAACAGTGAGGGTCATGGCCAGATGGTCGCTCAACCACAGAGTGATGGGAGCAAATTGACTGGCTTCGAGACGGGCATTCATCGCGTCATGTTAGAACCCAAAGCGGACACTGCCGGATGTTCACTGGAAATCGTGGGAACGCGCTTTTTGCTGAAGTCCCAGAACCCGGACGGAGGCTGGGGATTTCAGCCGGTCTTGAGTAGCGCCACGGAGCCAACAGCGTGGGCCATCATGGGGCTTGAGGCTTTCATCGGTCGTGCTGAATGCCGTCAAGCTTGTGAAAAGGGCATGGCCTGGCTTGAGGACTGCCAACTGAAGGATGGATCATGGCCTGCGCACCTCGGACAACGTGAAGGATGCTGGGTCACCTCAGTGGCTTGCCTGGCACTAGCCTCAAAGCTTGACGAGGGCATCGCAAAACGTGCTGAAGTTCTTAGCAAGGGACTTCGCTGGCTTTTGAATGACTGGCCCGGCGAGGGAAACCTGTGGTGGCGGCTTCTAAGAATGTTGGAAGGGTCAAACCTCGGAAGGCCCCGGGGCTGGAGCTGGACCCCAGGGACAAGTGGCTGGATTGAGCCGACGGCTCAGGCCTTGCTGGCGGTGCAAGCCGCCCCGCCAGAGTTGTACCCTCGCGGCACAAAGAAACGCATTCAAATGGCACAGGCCATGCTGCTTAATCAGGCGCTGGCCTCGGGAGGATGGAACTCCGGCAGTTCGGAAAGCTACGGCTATGCCGGTCGTCAGCAACCAGGGCCAACCTCGTGGGCGCTAATGGCTCTAAGGAGCCAGGAACAAGGCCAAGAGATCGCCGCGGGGCTGGAGTGGCTCCAGCAAATTCATACCAGTTTGAACGGGTTCTTTTCCTTTAGTCTAGCGTGTTTATGCCTGAATTTCTGGGAAGTTCCATACGATATCAGCCGGCTTCAAAATACCTTTTTCACTCGAATTTCCCCCGGTGCCGTCATGGAAATGGGATGGACCTTATTGGCCATTTCTCCGCCAGAGGAAAGCCCCCTCGGACGGTGGCGAGGGTTGAAATCATGAGCGGCAGAAGAAACTCGCTATTGCCGCCCCACCAGCGTCCGGTATCGCGGGTGTGCATCCAGCGGGCAGAGAGTTATTCGGCAGATCTAGTGGGTGTACTCATGGAAGGCCTACAGAATTTTCACATTCCAGTGCGGGGGAAATCCGTGCTGCTGAAACCGAACTTTGTAGGGTTGGATTCGACGGGCGCCATGAACACTTCTCCCGCCGTGGCCGGAGCGGCGCGCGAAGCTTTCCTGCGGCTGGGAGCGAACCGCGTGATCGTGGCCGAAGGTCCGGCGCTGGAGCGGGATACGGAGGCCATTCTGGAAAGTATGCGGCTGCGGGATTACATCGGGTCACTGGACCGCAATTTTACAGATCTGAACACAGACCACGTCTGCCAAGTTGAGCTGCGGACTCGCGCGTCCAACCTTCGCCGCCTTTACCTTCCGCAATCCGTACTCGGTGCAGACTTCGTAGTCTCGATGCCAAAGCTGAAGACCCACCGCTGGGCCGGCGTTACGCTTTCGCTCAAGAACCTGTTCGGCATTGTCCCGGGCAGCTGCTATGGCTGGCCTAAGAACATCCTGCACTGGGCTCAGATTCCGCGGGCCATTCTGGACATTGCGAGCACGGTCCGGCCCGATTTTGCAATCGTGGACGGGATTGTGGGGATGGAAGGGGAAGGTCCTTTGGACGGAACGCCGAAAAAGACTGGGCTTCTGGTGATAGGCGACGATCCGGTGGCCGTGGACGCAACGTGCGCCAGGATCATGGGGATCCGGCCTGAGCGCATTGGCTATCTCAAGGCGGCCGGTTGTCTCCTGGGCCATCTTCGGGAGGAAAACATCCGGCAACTTGGCGAAAGGATTGCGAATGCCAAGTCCCCCTTTGAGTTGCCCGCGCAGTTTAAGAAACTGGCGGAAGCTTCTGAGAAAACACTTATGAAGGCTGGTGTTTGCTGATGACGAAATGGAGTCCATCTGGAATGCAAGGTGTCTTCCGATTGAAATGCTGGCGCCGCTTGGGCCCGGACGAAAGGGGGTCCGAGATCGTTGAAGTAGCAGCCATCGTGCCCCTGTTTTTCCTTCTGCTGATTGGCATCTTCTGGTTCGGACGCGCATACAACATTTACGAGACGATCACGCGGGCTGCGCGCGAAGGGGTGCGCGTGGCCGCTGCTCCAACTTGCGCCAAGTGCGGGAACGCAGCGCCTTCGGCGACCCAGGTGGTGGCGGCGGTGGACAATGCCCTGACCGCGTCTGGGATTGATCCGTCCCAGATGCAGGGATACAATTATCAGGTTTTTCAATCGCTCAGCACCCCTGGGGCATGTCCTCAACCCCCCACTTTACCTACAGCGCCACAAGTATGTGGCGTGGTGGTCAGTTTCACCTATCCTTTCAATTTTAGATTGCCGTTCACGAGTATCAACTCCGTGGGTCTCGCGGCTGAAGCCCGCATGAAGGAGGAGTACTGATGGCGCCCAAGCTATTTGTCTTCGCGCCGGCTGTGGTGGCCAAGATTATTCGAAGGTTCAAAACTCTCGCCACGGGCAGCGAGGGCGCAGCGCTCGTGGAGTTTGCCATCATCATGCCGTTCCTGGTGGTGATGGCCGTGGGAATCTTTGACTTCGGATCAGTTTACGTCCTGAAGGACCATCTGACGCAGGCGGCGCGCGAGGGGGCGCGCATCGCCGTGAGCGAGCCGCGCGACCTGACCACGGCATCGTGCAATTTAGGTGGCACAGTCTACAACTCTCCCTGCTCAGTAGCGGCGGCGATGGCGGCGGTGGCTACCGATTTAACGGATCAGAATGTTAGCGGTTGTGTCATCAATCCGGCGGGAGCCCCGGCCGGTAATTTCACATGGAATTTCACATCGGCCAGCACGGGATGTGGCGGCAATCCAATTCTGGCTATCGAGCGGGACGTGCAGGTGACGAGCGGGAACGCGACGCTGCTCTGCACGCGGGTGACGCTGAATTATCCGCAAAGCTGGGGATTTGCCTCCGTCATCAAGCTGCTGGCTCCCTCAGCGAATTTCCCTTCTTCCTTTTGGATCACGGCCAGTACCGTGATGCCCAACCTGAACTGAGGGGAAGATGAAGTGAGCGGCGAGTCACCCACGGTTCCGGACACAGCCAATGAGCGGGGTGTTGCTCTTTGGATGGTGGCTGCGTCCCTGGTGATGATTCTGGGCATGGCGGCTATGGCAATTGATCTTGGCAACTTGTACGTGGTTCGCAACCAAGCGCAGGGAGCAGCGGACGCCGCTGCGCTTGCCGGAGCCCAGGCGATTGCCAACTCGGGATTCACCTCCGGCCTGGTGACTCAAGCCACTGCTTCCTCGCTCGCTATCGCCCAGGCCATTGCGGTAGGAAGTCAAAACTTGGTGGGCGGCGCTTCCGCTCAAATTCAAACCCCGGATGTGACGGTGGATTTTTCTCAAGCCAGCGACCCTCGCGTCACAGTGATGGTGAACCGCACGGCGGCGCGCGGCAACGCCATGCCGACCTTTTTCGCGGCGGCTCTCGGCATCCATCAGGCGGATGTTACGGCGCAGGCGACGGCCGAAGCGTTCAATCCTTCTTTCGGAGGCCCAGCGACCGCAGCGCCTTGTATTAAGCCGTGGCTGATTCCCAACTGTGATGAGACACGAACGGTACCGAGTCCCTTGGATGCCAACTGCAACTTCGGCGGAAATCAGAAATTTGATTCGTTCATCAATCCTACGACTGGAGCCATCCTGCACCCTGTTTCCTTCACACAAGGCGGAGCAATCGGAGAGACTCTTTCCTTCACCCCGGTGACCCCGGCTGGCATTTCGGGCCCCGGCGACTTCTATCCGCTGGCGCTCGGGAACGGCTCGTATCTCACCAACATTGAACATTGCAATCCGGTTCCGTTGACTTGCGGTAGCGCGGTTCGAACCTTAGCCGGAAATCAAGCCAATCCCACCATGAGCGGCGTTGAATTCTTAATTCATGCCAGGGGAATGGGATTGGGTCAAGGTCAAGACTCAGTCAATAACTTGGTAAATCCTCCTTTTCTGATTACGGCCGGACCGTCCAATCCCTACGCGCCGCCGGGTTCAAGCATTGTTTCGAGCGACTCGATCGATTCCTTTCCCCTGTATGACGCCCACCCTATGAGGCCCGGTGGCCAGTCCGGAACGATCATCGGTTTTATGCAACTCTTTATTTCAGGCGTGCAGCAGAACGGAGTTCTTACGGGCGTGGTGTTGAATATTGCAGGATGTGGCACAGGCCGCAGCGGGGCGAACGCCGTCGAAGGCACGGAGCCGGTCGCCGTCCGGCTGGTTGAGTGATATGGGTCCATGAACGCCGTCAGAGTGTTCCCGAATACGGCTGCAAGCTCTGCCGCGGAAGGCGTTGAGGCGCCGCGCCCGCTGGCATGGACATTCTCTTTTCCGGTGCTGCTCGGAGCCATGCTCGTGGCCGGAACTTGGGCGGGTGTCCGGCTGCGCCTCCCTGACCCGGACACGTGGTGGCACGTCGCTGTAGGACAGAGCATCTTGGCTCTTCGTGCGTTGCCGGTAAGAGATGTCTATTCCTTCACGGCGCACGGCAGCCCCTGGATTGCTTATGAATGGTTAGGCGAGGTGGTGATGGCAGTTGGAGCGAGAGCCGGCGGGCTTGAGGGCATGGAGAGTCTGCTGTTTGCGCTGTCAGGAATTCTGATCCTTCTGCTTTGGGCATTCGCTTACCTCCATTGCAGAAACGTGAAAGCGGCATCTATCGCGTGTGTCCTCCTGCTTCCTTTGGCTGGAGTTGTCTTTTCTCTCCGGCCTCAACTGCTGGGCTATGTCTTTCTGCTGCTCACGCTGATCGTTCTGGAAAAGTACCGGCAGGGTTCGAGGAAAATCCTCTGGGTGCTTCCACCGCTGTTTGTGCTGTGGGTCAACACTCACGGCAGCTTTGTGCTGGGGCTTTTCGTAATTGCCCTCTACTTGGCTTCGGGCCTCTGGGGATTTGAATATGGGCCGGTCGAAACCGTGCAATGGACAAAGAGGCAACGGATCGAGCTTGAGCTAGTGTTCTTGCTATCTCTGGTTGCGCTTACGGTGACACCGTATGGTACGAAACTCGCAGCATATCCCTTGGAGATGGCTCTCTTACAGCCCCTGAACATCGCCAACATCGCGGAATGGCAGCCGCTTTCCTTCAAATTGGCGATTGCCAAGTTTCTGTTAGGACTCTTGCTGGCTTTCCTGGTAACGCAATGGGTGGTTCGAATGAAGTGGAAGCTCCGGGATCTGGCGCTGTTCCTGTCCGCTCTGGTGGCCACTTGCCTTCACCTCCGGTTTACCTTCTTTCTGGTGGCGGCCACAGCTCCGGTTCTGGCCAAGCTGGCGGGGCGGTGGATGGACGGCTACCAGCCACAAAAGGATCGATACGCGCTCAACGCTTTCCTACTGGCGGCGCTTGTGACCGTGGTGGTCACCACCTTTCCCTCGCGGCGAAAACTTGACCAATTGGTTGCTGAGAATTATCCGGCGGGAGCGGTTCGATACCTGCAGATCCATCCGCCCGTGCCCCATCTGCTCAACGAATTCGGGTGGGGTGGATACCTGATCTGGAAACTGGGGCCAAAACAGAAAGTGTTCATTGATGGAAGGACGGATCTTTACGAGTATGCTGGCATATTTTCGGACTACCTGCATTTGGAGAGGTTGGCGCCGGATACTCCTTTCATCCTGCGGAAATACCGGGTTGGAGCGTGCTTGATCCGGCCGGACGTTCCACTGGCAACGTTTCTGGCAGCTTCGAAACGGTGGCAGAGAGTTTATCAGGACGGCGTGGCGGTCCTCTATGTCAAGAGGAACAAAGTCCCTGGAAAATACTCAGAGTCGCAGGCCTCACAGCGGGGCTTGGCGAAGATGATCACCCAATGAACGGTTAGCAAAACATCAATGATCTTTGGGAGGCAGACCTTCCTCGTTTGGTTCAACTAATTCGCAGCACCGGCATCATCCATCTTTACTTTTATCATTTGAATTCAGTGGAGAGGAGAAGAAGCTATGAAAAACCTGTTCGTGTGGTTTTGGAAAGAGGAAGAAGGACAGGATTTGGTGGAATATGCACTGTTATTGGCCCTGCTGGCGCTGGCAGCGATTGCCACTCTGGGAACTCTTGCGAACACGATTAAGAACGTTTTTACCCATGCAGCGTCGAACCTGACGACCACAACAACATAAAGCTGCTGGCGAAAAGATTGGAGTGTGAAGGAATTCAGATCAACCAATTCAAAGCCTGCAGCGAGTTTTGTCAGGACTTCCGAATTGGGCTTCTGGAATTGGTCTAGTGCGAGACTGGCTAGGTGCAACCGGGTTATGAAAGAGTTTGAAGGATTCCAATGGAATAGCGAGGCCATAATTTTTCAGTGAGAAAACAGCCCCCGCCGTTAGTTAACTCACACTCAGCACAGGCACCATCCATCTTTCTTTTGGGATTTGAATTCAACGAAGAGGAGAAGAAGCGATGAAAAAGCTGCTCCTACGGTTTTGGAAAGAGGAGGCAGGACAGGATTTGGTGGAATACGCGTTGTTATTGGCATTGCTTGCGCTGGCAGCGGTTGCCACTTTGGGAACACTTGCCAACACGATTAAGAACGTTTTTAGCAGCGCAGCGTCCAACCTGACGACCACAACATAAGGCTGCGCAGCGGGGGCCGAGTGGTTAACAGAGAGTTTGAAACATGCAATGGTCCGGATGGATTGGCGGCGTGCTTTTGGCGCTGGTTGCGGGGTGGATTGACCTGCGAACGCGGAAAATCCCCAATTGGTTAACCGTGTCAGGGTTCATGATGGGATTTGGGGTTAACGCGATCCTCGCCCGGGATCAGGGTGCGGAAACGAGCTTGGAGGGCGCCACCCTAGCCTTGGTGGTCCTCCTGCCTCCGGTACTGTTGCGGGGGCTGGGCGCAGGTGACTGGAAGCTGATGGGGGCTTTGGGCGCCTGTTTGGGACCGTGGCGAGTGACGATGGTGCTGTTGATGAGCGCAGTGGTGGCTGGTTTGATGGCAGCGGTACAAGTGATCCGCGAGAAGCGGGTGAAGGAGACGGTAAGGAACATGGCGACCCTTTTGCACGGCATCTTTATTTTTGGGGCCCAGCCCACTTCACCTGTTTCCCTCGATAGTCCGGGCGCATTGGCCCTGCCCTTTGGAGTGGCGGTTGCAATCGCTACCCCACTGGGCTTTTGCGCTAGCCAATTATTGAAGCCCTGGTAAAGGGATTTTGGAGACGCCTGCGCAATTTCAATTTGGGAAACACATGAGATTTCCATTCAGCGGGCAGCAGTCAGCATTCTGCCACCAGCAGGACCAACATTCCGCTGCGGCTGACGGCTGAGCGCTGATGGCCTTTCCCTTAAAAGGCTTAGGCATTGAGCATTAAACGGACGCTGATTTCGCTAGGTTTGGCGCTGGTGATTGGCTTAGTAGCCGCCTCGCTGGTTTACCGGCAGCTTAAGAAGGCGGAATCCGGACAAGCCATTCCTTCGCAGCAGATCGTCGTTGCAGCGAAAGCAATGCCCCTTGGGACTCTACTGGACGATTCCGATCTGCGTGTCATCCCTTGGCCTTCTCAGGACACCTTGGCGGGCGCGTTCAACAATCCCAAGGATTGCGAGGGACGGGCGCTAATGGCCCCCGTTGCGGAAAATGAGCCGATTCTTGAGGCCAAGCTGGCGCCGCGCCAGGCCGGAGCCGGCCTGCCCGCCGCCATCCCAGTGGGCATGAGGGCTATTTCCGTTCCTGTAAACGATGTTGTTGCCGTGGCTGGCTTTGTCACTCCAGGGACGATGGTGGACGTGCTAGTGACCGGCCAAGCACAAAATGGTTCCCAACAGGACAGCATGACCAGCATCGTTCTTGAGGATGTGCGGGTGCTGGCGGCCGGAGAAAAAGTGGAACAGGACCAAGCAGGAAAGCCGACTCCTGTCTCCGTGGTCACGCTGCTCGTGACTCCTGAGCAAGCGAACAGGCTCACAATGGCGACAACAGAGGGCCAGATTCATCTGACCCTTCGTAACACGATCGATTCCTCGATCGTCTCACCCCGGACGGTTTACCGTGACAACCTGTTCAGATTACCGCCTCGGGCTACGGTGATGGTCCAACAGCCGGCTCCCATCGTGGAAAAACAGGACAAAGGGCCGAAACCTTACGAGGTCGAGGTGATTCGGGGTGACAAGCGGGTCCTAGAGCCCTTCCCGAACTCGCCACCCAAAAATGACCCAAAGTAATGATTGCTAAAGGGATAGCTGCAAGGCGAATGATGGAAAGATGGGCGCAATCTGGCTTGAGAATGCTCTGGATGCTCACCGCCTCCGGGTTGGTCTTCGTCGTGGGTTTGGGCTTGGCTCAACCGTTCGGGGCGAGGCCCCTCGCCGCTGCGAGTAATCCGGCTGTGCCCCAAGCCAACAAGCCCGCGCCCCAAGGCGGCGCCATGCCGGAAGCTCTGCATCTGCTGGTGGGGCAGTCGATGGTCATCAACCTGCCGGAGCGCGTTACGCGAGTTTCCATCGCCGATCCCAACGTTGCCGATGCTTTGATTGTTACTCCCCAGGAAATCCTGCTGAGCGGCAAATCACCCGGGGAAGTTTCACTGGTGATCTGGAAAGAGTCCGGCGAGAGCCAGATTTTCAATATTTCGGTTGATTTGAACATCGGTGGGCTAGCGCAAAGAATCCGTGAAATTTTCCCCAATGAGAACGTGAAAGTTTCTTCAGCCAAGGAGGTGCTGACTCTCTCCGGAGATGTTTCATCGCAGGGTGTCGAAAAAAAGGTGATGGAAGTCGCATCCGCAATTTCCCCCAAGGTCGTGGACCTCATGCAAATTCCCGTTCCGGCGGCTAACCAGGAGATTCTTCTGAAAGTGAGGTTCGCTGAGGTCGATGAGACGGCGATCCAACAGCTTGGAGCCAACTTGATGAGCCTGCCCGGCGCGAAAATTATTGGGAGTACTTCAACCCAGCAGTTCTCGCCCCCCCAGACTTTGCCACAAACTGGGCTCACGAATGCCCCCGGCCTTTTCACGCTCAGTGACTTGCTGAACGTCTTTCTGTTCCGTCCGGACCTGAACCTTGCGGCTACCATCCAGGCGCTCGAGCAGGAAAACCTGCTACAAATTCTCGCCGAACCCAATCTTCTTACGGAAGTGGGAAAGAAGGCCAGTTTTTTGGCCGGTGGAGAATTCCCATTTCCGGTCGTGCAGGGCGGGACGAATTATACGTCTGTCACGATCGAGTTCAAGGAGTTCGGCGTGAAGCTGGAATTTATCCCAACGCTTTCACCCAGCGGATTGATCCACCTGCACGTTCTGCCGGAGGTGAGCTCGCTTGATTTTTCCAATGCGCTCACTATCTCCGGTTTCCTGGTACCTGCCCTTTCTACGCGGCGTGTGGATACGGAAATGGACTTGCGCGATGGACAGAGCTTTGCCATCGCTGGGCTCGTGGATAATCAAGTCACCCAGTCCCTGGAGAAGATTCCGGGGATTGGGAGCATCCCGGTGCTCGGCAAGTTATTCCAGAGCAAATCGGTGAACAAAACGAAGACGGAATTGTTGGTGATGGTGACGCCATACCTGGTGAAGAATGGAAGCATCCAGCCGCAACCCAAGTTCCCAGTGCCGTTTCTTGATTCCCCGCCTCCAGCCAAGACGAAGTCCGCCGGGCAGAAGTGAGCGCCGGGATTTTCGGAGCTGTGGAGAAGAGATCATAAACGGAAGCAGGCCCTGGCGCAGTCCGGCGTACCAGGACACGTTCTCGCACGGTCGCGGAACAGGCTTTGCGGGAATGACGAGGATCGTGTCTATCCGCTCTGCCACCGGATGAGTTACATTGATTTCTAAGGATCGAGGAGCTAATCCATGCAAGGCATGTTGACCGCAGTCATCGTTAGCGATGACACTCAAAGCAGTGCTTCACTACGGGCGGCTTTACAACAGACGGGCTTGGTGGCGTCTGTAACTGAATGGGAGCAGCCGAGCCGGGGGGATTGGGCGCTGAATCCCTCTACTCCCATTCCGGAAGTGGTGGTCTTGGATTTGCCACGTGATCCCGATTCAGCACTTGCATTCGCGGCGCAGGTCCGCCGGCAAAGACCCAACACCAACCTGGTCGCCTGCTCATCTCTTTCCCAGCCTGATCCGGCCCTCCTGCTTCAGGCCATGAGGATCGGTGTCCAGGAATTCCTGCCGAAGCCAATCCAGTTGCTTCCCTTGAAGGAAGCACTCACGCGCTTCCTGCAGTCCCGCGGCGCATTCGACACTCACCAGGAGCGCAAGATCATTGTGGTTATGGGATCGAAGGGGGGAGTGGGCGCCACCACCGTCACGGTCAACCTGGGCGTACAGCTTGTTCATGCAACCAAGAAGCGGGTTCTGGCTCTCGACTTTGGCCGGCCAATCGGAGAGGTCTCTCTGCTATTAGATGTGAAACCACGATTTACCATCCGTGACGCTATGGAAAACCTCGAACGGTTGGACAGCCACTTCCTGGAAGGATTGCTTGAGCAACACAAGAGCGGGCTGCAGGTTCTGGCGGGGGCCACATTCGCCGATGACTGGCAGCGCCTTACAGTCGCATCCCTCGTCCGCCTGCTGAGCGTCGCCGAAGTCGGGTATGATTTCATTATCATCGACCTTGGAACGCTTTATTCCTCTGAATGGAAGCCCGTCCTCGAATCGGCTCGCGCCATTTTGATGGTTGCGCAAGCGGACGTGCCCTCGCTCTGGCCGCTGGAACGCCACCTGATCGCATTCAACTCTTTTGGTGTGGACTCCAACCGTTTGCACGTCATCATCAACCGGTGGCACAAACAGGACGAAGAAGCCATCAAGAGTGTGGAGAAGCTGGTGAAGCGGGCCATCTTTGCGCGACTTCCCAATGATTACCGGCAAGTAAGTGAAGCCACAAATATGGGCGTTCCTCTAGGCAAAGAAAAGTCGAACGGCTTGGTAGCCCGCTACCACGAAATCGCAACAAGGTTGGCGGGAACCCAGGTTGCCGCAAGGCCTTAAGGGAACCGGCCCAGCGGGCTTGAATAGAATCCGGCGAAGACCGATTGACATGGGCATGAATTGAACAGTCTTGATGCTGGCGTTCCACATTGGGAAAAGGGGGCTTGGCGCGGGACAAAACGGATGTCTTTTCTGGTTGTAAGCCATTGAAAATACAAGGAGCCATGCGCATGGAACCAGCGAAACTTCCTGGCTAGTAAGTTGCATGAGGATTCCTATGGAAGGAACCTCATGACAACATCTACAGTCGTTACACCCTTTGACTTGAATTCGGTCAAAGCGAATATTCATCGCCGGCTGATCCAGCAACTGAACCTGGAACGTCTGACGCGGATGGACCGTGAAGCGGTCCAGAAGCAGTTGCGCGAGGTAATTGAGGCGCTGGTGGGAGAAGAAACTGCTCCCATGACCCGCCAGGAGCGGGATCGCATTACGGAAGAGGTCCTGGACGAGGTTTTTGGCCTCGGCCCGCTCGAACCGCTCCTGAAAGATCCGACGGTTTCGGACATTCTGGTGAACAGCTATCGCCAGGTTTACGTGGAACGTAACGGACTTCTGGAGCGGACTGCGGTCCAATTCCGGGATGAGGCGCACTTGATGCTGATCATTGACCGCATCGTTTCTGCGGTTGGGCGCCGCGTGGACGAATCATCTCCGATGGTGGACGCGCGCCTGCCGGATGGCTCGCGCGTGAATGCCATTATTCGGCCACTCGCCGTGGATGGCCCTTGCGTTTCCATCCGCCGGTTTGGCAGCCGCCCTTTGACCGAGGATGATTTGATCGAGAAAAAGTCCCTGACGCCTTACATGCTGGAGTTCCTTCGCGGCTGCGTGCGCGCCCGCTTAAACATTCTGGTGTCGGGAGGAACCGGATCCGGCAAGACGACGCTCCTCAATCTGTTGTCTTCCTACATTTCGAACCGGGAGCGAATCGTCACCATTGAGGATGCGGCTGAACTCCAGCTTCATCAGGAGCACGTGGTGCGTTTAGAAACCCGCGCCGAAAATATCGAAGGGAAGGGCGCCGTCCGGCAGCGCCAATTGCTCATTAACAGCCTGCGAATGCGGCCTGATCGCGTGATCATGGGCGAGGTCCGGGGCGAGGAATCGCTGGATATGCTCCAGGCCATGAACACCGGGCATGATGGCTCGATGACGACAGTTCACGCCAACACTCCGCGGGATGCCTTGCAGCGGCTGGAAACGATGGTGGCCATGGCCAATCTAAACATTCCCGAAAGCGCTACCCGCCGCCAGATTGCATCTGCCATCAATATCATCGTTCAGATTGCCCGCATGAGCGACGGCAATCGCAAATTGGTAGCCATCTCCGAGATTACCGGCATGGAGGGAGAGGTTATCAGCACTCAGGATATCTTTACATTCCAGAAATCAGGAATTGGCGAAAATGGGGAAGTTCTGGGTGAATTCACCACCACAGGATTCCGTCCGGTGTGTACGGAGCGGATCGAGCGGGCGGGAGTCCGTTTTCCAACTGAGATGTTTGGCCGGTCTATGGCCTACTGAAGGTTGCACATGCCCCTTTTCTGGGCGGTTGTGACGTTCGCAAGTTCGGCGGTTGTGGCGCTACTCTTGATGGCAGCGCTGGGAAGCGGACAGCATTACCAGGTCGCGGCGCGCCTCCGTGCCATTGACCGGGCCTCACAAAACTTACAGGACCTGGGCAATTCCAGCCTGGTGAAAAGTGACCGGCTCAGTGACATTGCCGGACTGAACCGCCTGCTCCTGCGTTGGAAGTGGCCTTCCAAACTTCGGGACTATCTGCTGCAAGCCGGTCTCGAAGTGCGCCCTGGCAAGTTTTCCCTGTCCTGCGCGGTACTGTCGTTATTGATTTATCTCCTATCGCTTCACTTTTCCTCCTCATTGCCCATTTCATCAAGTTTAGGCTTCGCAGCTCTTTTCACTCCGATAGGCGTTGTTTCCATCATACGATCCCGCCGGCTGTATCGCTTTGAAAAAGCCTTTCCCGATGCCGTCGACCTGCTGGCTCGCGTGGTACGGTCCGGCCAGCCGCTTGCCGCCGGGCTTGAGATGATTCCCCGCGACGCTCCCGAGCCGGTTGCCGGTGAGTTCCACCGTGTCTTTGAGGAATACAAGTTGGGCCTTTCGCAACGCGATGCTCTGCGCCGCCTTGCCCGACGCGTACCCCTGTTGGATGTGCGTTTCTTCGTCACCGCCGTGGTCATTCAGCGCGAATCGGGCGGCAACCTCGGCGAAATTTTGGATAATCTCTCCGGGGTTATCCGTGAACGCTTCAAGATTTACGGGGAAGTGCGAACACGAAGCGCCCAAGGCAAACTGACGGCGGCGATCCTCATTGCCATGCCGCTGATTCTGATTGCCGTACTTGCCTTTACCAATCCTTCTTACTTGCGCCCGCTTTTTCATGATGCCTTGGGCAAGCGCATGCTCATCAGCGCCGCCCTTCTACAGGCCGTGGGTGGAGCATTGTTGTGGAAGATCGTCCATATTGCAGTTTAGGACTTCAGGGTTTTCGATCCGATGATCTGGGCTTTCAGCGCCATTACATTCGCTGCCGCGGTAATTGTTGTTTTGGCCGTTTCCTCGGCTTTCGCCCCCGGACCCCCAGGGGCGTCCCAAAGGCTGGACCGTCTCTGGACCCCCGCTGAGAAAGAAGCTCCACCATCCTTCCTGCAACTCCGTCTGGAGCTTCTCAGCCACATTCTGAATGGCCTGGGGAAACTGCTTCCCGCTTCGGCAAATTCTGCGACTCGGGTCGAGCGCATTCTGATGCGCGCCGGAATCCGCCAGGCAGGCGCGGTCTCCGTGCTGCGGGGCGTGAAACTGCTCTCCTCTCTGGTCTTCCTGTGTGTCATGTGGGCCACCGGGCTGTACCGGTCGAATCCCGTTTTCCTGCTTCTTTTCGCGGCGGTCACTGGCTTTGTTGTTCCGGATTTCTGGCTCACCTGGCGGGTTCGGCGGAGGCAACACCGGATTCAGACCGGCCTCCCGGATGCTCTGGACTTGCTGATCGTCTGTATTGAAGCGGGACTGGCTCTCGATCAATCCGTATTGCGGGTTTCGCAAGAGCTGTCGCTCGCACACCCCGAACTGAGTGAGGAGCTGCAGCTCATGAATTTCGAAGTGCGTGTGGGCAAAGCCCGGGCTGAAGCTTTCCGCTCGCTCGCGGCCCGGACCGGAGTGGACGACGTCCGCGCCCTGGTTTCGCTTCTCACTCAGGCAGACCGCTTCGGTACCAGTATTGCCCAATCCCTCCGCATCTTTTCGGAGAACCTTCGAACCTTGCGCCGGCAGCGAGCGGAGGAGCTTGCAGCCAAAACCACGGTGAAGATGATTCCGGTGCTAGTCCTCTTTATTTTCCCCGCCCTCTTCGTAGTGATCTTGGGGCCTGCGGTTCTCAGAATGATGCAAGAATTGTTACCTGCGCTTGCGAAATAGCCGCACCGCGATTTTGACGGCTTATTCTACACCGCCGGTTGGAATCCGGCGCTCCCGCAAACTTGGCGAAGGCCGCGCGCCCCGCCCAATAACAAAGTTTCCTCTTTATCAGCGAATATGACTAGGAGGTCATTTTTCATGGACTCAACCACCGTTCGAATCATCGCAGGGGTGCTTGCCGTCGCAGTGCTGGCCGTTATCGTCTGGCGCCGTAGCCGTCAGGCTTCGCATTGAACCGCAAGGCCGCTGCCACGAGCCTTAATTCAAGTCACGCCGGAACTTGCCCGCCCGAACCAAGCGCCGTGAAGTCCCAGCGCCGCGTGCTGGTTCGCAATCTTCGCAGCCAGTCAGTGATTGCCTCTGAGGTGGAAGTTGCGGCAACACACTTGCGCCGCCTTGTGGGGCTGCTTGGACGTACGCGGAAATGGGCCACCCCGGGAAACGCGCTTTGGATTCGACCTTCCAAGGGGATCCATACCTTTGGAATGCTCTTTCCCATCGATGTGATTTTCCTGGATGGAGAGTTGCGCGTGGTTTATCTGCAGGAAAACGTGCGTCCATTCCGTATTTCCGCAATACGGCGCGAGGCACTGAATGTGTTGGAGCTTCCTGCATTGACCATCAACGGGACCGGAACCCGCGTCGGCGATCAACTCGAGATTGTGGCATGGAATGAGTCAGGCATGCGTACAGAAAAATGAAGGATTGGGCTAATCTTGGTGGATGGAAGAAGCCTTGGTAGCGCTACCGGGAATCGAACCCGGGTTTTGAGATTGAGAATCTCACGTCCTAACCCCTAGACGATAGCGCCGTCGAAACCTTGAACCGCCGGACCCCTTTAGAGTGGCTGTTTGGGGGCTGTTCCACGGGAGCCAGATTGATCTCAATGTCCTCGCTGCCTCGATTACTCCGGCTTACCGTTTCCGCTTTGTCCGCGCCCGCTAACGAAACGCTCCAACAAATCCAGAACTCGAGCCACCGTGGCGCGAAACTCCTGAAGCTCGACGGCGTGATTATCGGTCTGCGCCTCGACTCTTTCGAATCTCTCCTGCGTCTCCCGGTAAAAATCGTCAACGCGCCGTTCCAAACGGTCCATCAGCTTCGCTTGCACCAGCAGGTTTTCGCTGATTTCGCCGAGATTCTTTTCAACCTGTCGAAGTCTGTCCATCAGCCTGTTTGCCCCCACCTACAATTGTTGTTGCCGTATTTTAAGCTTCGTTGGGGGCGCAGCCGGTGAAATTGCTGGTCCGGCGACCACACGAATGTTGTTTCCAGCACCTTGTCATTATCTCTTTTACTTCCCTTGGCTCATGTTCTGCTATTTTCCAACATCTTGCCGACCTTTAGCAATAATGGGCTTGAGAATCTCGCGTCCCAACCACTAGACGATGGCGCCGCTGGCTACTTCAATCTTTCTAGCATGGCCTGTGAAAGGCCGTCAACGGGGCCGGCTTGGTCCTAAAACTTGGTCGTCGATGAGAAATTGAAATCCACCACCTTCATGGCTGGCACCACCATCTCAATCGATTCCTCGCCGGCGGCGCGCTGCGGGGCGCTCATCATCTCCACGTGGTTCAGCATCTCAATCAAACTCTGATTGAATCGCAGGTTTTTTACGCCGTACTGAATCTCGCCATTTTCAATGAAGAACGTCCCATCCCGGGTCATGCCGGTCAGGATTTTCTGGTAAGGATCAACTTCACGGATGTACCAAAGGCGGGTCAAGAGCAATCCGCGTTCAGTGGACCGGATCATCTCCTCGACCGTGCCGCGGCCACCCTCCATGACGATGTTCAGCGGCGCTTCACCCATCTCGTTTGGCAGCGGGAAGCCGTGGCCGGTGGGTTCCTTTCCCATCTTATGCGCGGTATGCCGTGCATAGACCAAGTTTTCAACCACGCCGTTCTCAACCAGTCTCACCCGATGGCGCGGAATGCCTTCACCATCGAACGGGGCGCCGCTCTGCGAAGGATGATAAACATCATCGCCAATCTGAATGTTCCCCCCGAACACTTTCTGCTTCTCACGTCCCGTCAGGCAGCTTCTCTGCTCGAGCACCGCGAGGCCGCCAAAATCGAGCAGCATGAAGCCCAGCATATCCATCACCGCCGAGGGTTCAAGGATCACGGTGTAGCGCCCCGGCTGAATCTCCTTGGGCTCGCGGCTGCGGAGCGCTTTGCTTGCGGCGCGGCCGGCGAGACCCAACGGATCGAGCGTCTGATAGCGCTGCCCGGTCTTCTTGGCCCAGCCGGAGCCGGTATCTGACAGCATGGTTACGGAAAATTCAGAGACCGATTCCTCATGGAAGGCGCGGAGGCCCCGGGAGTTGTAAATCGCCTGAGCTACCTTGCCACTGGAAAAGACCCCCGCCGCCGTGAGCTGATCTTTCTCTGCCCGCTCAATCACCTGCTTCACGGTTTCGGCGCGGGCGCGCGGACCGAGCTCCGCCGTCTCCGGGTCACAGCGCTCCACGGACCGGTAGGTTTGGCCTCCAGGCATCCGGAGCATCTCCTCATCCGGCCGTTGCAGCCGGGCAAGCGCCTGGGCGGCCTCGCACACTTCGCGGATGGAAGTATCGTCCAGGCGGTTGGTGGTAGCGCGCGCCGTGCGGTGGTCCACCGCAGCCCGCACCGAGAGGTTCAAGTCCTCTTCCGCCATGTTTTGGTGAATCGTATTGTTGGCGAAGCGAGTGAGCGAGTAGGAGGTGGAGGCGATGTGGGCCTCCGTCTCATCCGCAGTGGAATATTTCAGAGCCTTTTCAAAAAGTTCGTCGGCAAGCTTGCGATTTAACATGGATTGGTCTTGATCCTACTGGGCCGGTTGGACAGACGGTTATATTAGGCCGTTATTGTTGGTACGCCACGCCCACCTGCACGGTCCGGAAGCGCGCCGGGGCCGCTCCGTGGCCCGTGCCCATGGTCTGCATGGGTTGGCCCTTGCCGCAGTTCGGTGTACCCCACAGCGTCCATTCCCCGGGTCCGCAGATGGCGTCGCACGAATTCCAGAACTCCGTGGTAATGCCGCCGTAGCTAGGGTTCTTGAGCATCCGCGTCTTCTTGCCATTCTTGATTTCCCAGCCCACCTCAGTCCCAAACTGGAAGTTATAGCGCCGGTCGTCGATCGACCAGCTCCGGTTCGTCTCCATGAAGATGGCTTCCTGGGTATCCGCAATCAAGTCTTCCAGGCGCCAGTTGCCAGGCAGCAGACTGACGTTGGTCATACGGATCAGCGGAATGCGGTTCCAACATTCGGCCCGCATGGCGCCGCTCGACCGTGGCTGGCCTATGGATGCGGCGGATTCCCGCGAGCTCAGGTAACCCACGAAGCGCCCGTCCTTGATGACGGGGGTACACTGCGCGGGAACTCCCTCGTCATCGTAGGCAAAAGTCCCAAGGCCTGGCCCGTGGCTGACGGTGGCGTCGGCTACGACGTTCACAATCTCCGAAGCGTATTGCAACAGGTTGAGTTTTTCGAGCGTCAGGAAGCTCATACCCGCGTAATTGGCCTCATCACCCAGCACGCGGTCCAGTTCGATCGGATGCCCGACCGATTCGTGAATCTGCAGGCCCAATTGGGAACCGCCCAGGATAATGTCCATCACTCCCGCCGGACACTGGTCGCAGGCGTGGAGCGCCGCCGCTTCTTCGGCGATGCGCGGGGCGTTCCCCACCAGATCCAATTCCTCAATCAGCTCGTAGCCCCTGGTTTGATATTGCCCCCCGAAGGAATTAGGAAAAGAACGGCGCTGAATTTCATTCCCGGCAAACGATGTCGCCGAATATCCCGCGCCCGTCTGCGTCTTCACCTGCCGGATTTCCGAACCCATGCTGGAGATGAAAAGCTGGTCGATGTGGCGGAAATCCATGGCGCATTCGGCCAGCGTGACCCCTTCGACGCGGCATAGCTCCGCATCCACCTTCAGCATGAGGTCCAGGCAGGTTGAAACCGGCACGGAAAACGGATCGATGCGGCAAGGGCCTTGCCATTGGTCAACCACCCTCTGTTCGGGGGCCAGGTTCACGTCATGCTTCTTGCAAAGAGCGCTGGCCTTCGCAATCTCCACCGCCTTTGCGGCCGCGGCGTCCGCCGAGGCGCGAGTCAAGTCTTCTGTGGAAGCAAACCCCCAAGCGCCCTCCGCAATCACCCGGATGCCAAGCCCTACCGACTGCGATTCCCGCACTTGCGCGGCTTGGCCGTTCTTGGTAGAGATGAAACGCTGGCGGATGTCCATGACGCGCGCGTCCGCGTAAGTCGCGCCCCGGACTCGCGCCGTTTCCAACGCGCTTTGAGCAATTTCTTTCATGGGATCACAAGAAGAACGGTAAAATCGAACCATCCAAGACGCCGTCAGCATTCAGCCATACGGGGCGCAATACGGAAGCGATAAGCACCGGGTTCTCTTTGAGCATTCTGATAAAACCGTCCCCCATGTGCTCAAAAGAAGCCCCTAAGATGAACAAGCCGATGGAAGCTGAACGCTGAGGGCTGACCACCTATTTTTACGTTCCTTCCGACCAAGAAGCCAAGTACTCCTCCTGCTCGGGTGTGAGGTGATCGATCGTGATGTTCATGGATTCAAGCTTCAGCCGGGCAATTTCCTGGTCGATATCCGTGGGCACGCCATAGACCTTCTTTTCCAGGTTCTTGCCGTTTTTCACCAGATACTCGGCAGAAAGCGACTGATTGGCAAAGCTCATATCCATCACCACGGCGGGGTGGCCCTCCGCCGCCGCCAGGTTAATCAGACGGCCTTCACCCAGCAAATAAACCTTCCGCCCGTCGCGGAGCATATATTCATCCACAAATTCGCGGGTCTGGCGCTTGCCCTTTGACAGCCCTTCCAGCGCCGGAATGTCAATTTCCACGTTGAAGTGCCCGGAATTGCAGACTATGGCGCCGCTCTTCATGGCTTGAAAATGCTCTTCGCGGATGACCGACTTATCGCCGGTAAGCGTCACAAAGATATCGCCGATTTTCGCGGCCTCCTCCATGGTCATCACGCGGTAGCCATCCATTACCGCTTCCAGGGCGCGCGTGGGGTTCACTTCCGTCACAATGACATTCGCTCCCAGGCCATGAGAGCGCATCGCAAAGCCGCGTCCACACCAGCCGTAGCCCGCCACCACCACATTCATGCCGGCAAACAGCACGTTGGTGGCGCGAATGATGCCATCCGCAGTGGATTGTCCCGTGCCATAGCGGTTATCAAACAGGTGTTTGGTGTCCGCGTCATTCACGGCGATGATAGGAAACTTCAGCACGCCCTCTTTGGCCATGCTGCGCAAGCGAATCACGCCGGTGGTGGTTTCTTCCGTTCCGCCCACAATCCCCGGGATCAACTCGTGGCGCTTGGTGAGGATGGTGGTCACCAAGTCGGCGCCGTCATCCATTGTCATTTGCGGCTTGTGAGCCAAAGCCGACATGATGTGGCTGTAATACGTGTCGTTGTCCTCTCCCTTGATGGCAAAGGTGGGGATTCCGTAATCCTTCACCAGACTGGCGCCCACGTCATCCTGCGTGCTGAGCGGATTCGAAGCGCACAGCACCACATGGGCGCCGCCTTCTTTCAAAGTAATCGCCAGATTGGCAGTCTCCGTGGTCACGTGCAGGCAGGCTGATACGCGCAGTCCAGCCAGCGGCTTTTCAGCCTGAAATCTCTTGCGGATCAATTGCAGGACCGGCATCCACTGGTTCGCCCACTCGATGCGCAACTTGCCCTTGGGGGCCAGGTTCAAATCCTTCACGTCATAGGCCGTTTCATGAACAGTCGTCGTCGCCATTATGCGCCAATCTCCTTTTGCATTTTTCCAGCGGCATCGGCGCGCAGTTTTTCAGCAACGCCGGTGCTCTCCCAGGTAAATTCTGGCTCGCTGCGACCGAAGTGCCCGTAGGCCGCGGTCTTCCTATAAATCGGGCGTTGTAGTTTCAGGGATTGAATGATGCCGGTGGGGTTCAGTTGGAAGTTCTTGCGGACCAGGCTTACCAAAGTTGAATTGTCCACGCGGCCGGTGCCGAAGGTTTCAACCATCACGGAAACCGGCTCCGCCACGCCGATGGCGTAAGCCAGTTGCACCTCCACCCGTTTGGCCAGCCCCGCCGCCACAATATTCTTGGCGATGTAACGCGCCATATAGGTGGCGGAACGGTCAACCTTGGTCGGGTCCTTGCCGGAGAAGGCGCCGCCGCCGTGATGGGCGCTGCCGCCGTAAGTGTCCACGATGATTTTGCGTCCGGTCAGCCCGGAATCACCCACCGGCCCGCCTACCACGAAGCGTCCGGTGGGGTTGATGTGGTACTTGGTATTCTCATCTAGCATGTTGGCGGGGATCACCGTCTTAATCACGCATTGCAGGACTCCCTCGCGCAGCGTTTCATTCGTGACCTCGTCATTGTGCTGGGTGGAGACCACTACGGCGTCCACGCGCTTCGGAGTGTTGCCCTCATACTCCACCGTCACCTGCGCCTTGCCGTCAGGCCGGACGAAATCCAGAATCTTCTTACGCCGGACTTCGGCCAGGCGCTGGCAAAGCTTGTGCGCCATCATGATGGGGAACGGCATCATCTCGCTGGTTTCGTCGCAGGCATAACCGAACATCAGGCCCTGGTCGCCCGCGCCGCCCGTCTCCACGCCCATGTGGATGTCGCGGCTCTGCTGGCTCAAGTTTACGTGAATCTCGCAGCCGTCTGCGGTGAACCCGCAATCCGGTTCCGTATAGCCGATGCCGCGCACTGTGCTCCGTACCAATTCTTCGATCTTGGGCTTGGCGTTGGTGGTGATTTCGCCCATCACGTAAACCGACTGGTCCTTGACCATGGATTCGCAAGCCACGCGGCCCGTAGGGTCCTCGGAAAGCACGGCATCCAGCACCGCATCCGATATTTGGTCACAAATCTTATCCGGGTGTCCCTCGGTTACAGACTCAGAACTAAAAAGATAACGCTCTCCACCCTCAGACACTGGCTGCCTCCCTGCATGTTGGTTGTAAAGCTCAGACACAAATATTCAGGCTAGCATGGCGTTGATGGACTGTCAACGAACGCTTTCCAATTTTCCAATTGAATCATATGGCATCTAAGTGGTTGCTAAACAATAAAGTGTACAATTCTTGTTTTATGCCCCACCGGTGTGGGGCAGGAGCGTATAGTTCCAGTCAGGATGAACGCGATGCCTTTGTATCCGCACCGGATCGAATTCCTCCTTGGAAATCGGAACCCCCGTTTCGTAGTTGACAAGGGGTCTGCCTCTCCAGTTCAGGCTGATAAAGGAGAACAAGCGGGGTTCGATCTGATTCCACGGGCTCGTCCCTAGCGGATAGTGGCACCCGGTGATCGGCATCCTATTTTCATCACAGAGTTGTTGCCGAGGGGTCTTCCAGGCCCGTTGCCGGTTCCCATTGCTCCCGCCGCTGTCCGCACAAATCAGCAATCCTTGAACCTGCCGAGAGTTCTTCTGGCCGTCCCGTCGCCACCACCGCCGCATACTCTCCACCGCAGACTCCGCCGTGTCGTGGGTAATCCCCACATTCACCACGGCTGGGTCCCGTGCGATATCGTAGGCTCCATCGGGAATCGCCTGGCCCTTCCCCCCGTGCGGGGAATCGTGCACCGAGACCTGCTGCGCTTTCCCTTTCCGGCGCCACCTCCGGCCTGCATTTTTGAAGGCTCCGACTAACTCTTTCTTCTTGGTGTCCACCGAGATCACCGGGTCTCCGGCCCCCAGAAACGTCCGCACCGGTCGATGGATATAGCGAAACTGCGCGTGACGGGTTTCAACCTCGCGCGCGGGCGGTGATGATACGCGCCGCGATGTGCCGACCACTCTCCGCTGATCCGCCGCAGGCTGCGCTGCCATTGGGCTTGCCATTCGCCCCGAGTTTTAGACCGCTTGGCTCCGCCAAAGGGCGCTGCCTGAGTCCGTCCCGGAATTGGGTGGCAACATTCACGGTGGGTGTAAGCAACATCACTCACGGAGGTCCCTGAAGGACGGCAATCGATGCCGAAGCGCAGAGATGCGCTCTGCGCCAGCCGGCCGTTTCCTTCCAAATCTGCAGTGCCACTTTATCGTTCCTTCACGTTAAGGCCGAGTCCGCAAGCTGTCCTGGGGAGACATTCGGATTTTGCCGTCTTTATGGGCTTGACAACGTGGCCTAATGGATGTATATACATATTATGGATGCGCAACGAATGCGCGGAAGAGCTTCCGAACCGGCACTCTCGATTCAGCTGCCCTGTGCCTGCGCCAACTTGCGCCGGGCGACTCGCGCCGTGACGCAGCTCTATGACCAGGAGCTGCGAGTGGCGGGCTTGCGCGCTACGCAGTTCACCTTGCTGCAGGTTCTGGCGGGCGCGGGCAGAATCACGCAGGGTCATCTGGGTGATCTGCTTGCTATGGACAGCACGACGTTGACCCGTACTTTGAGGCTGTTGGTGGGAAAGGGATGGGTGCGGAGTCTTCCCGGCGAGGACCGGCGCGAGCGGCATCTTCAATTAACTCCCGCAGGACACAGGGAGATTGATCAAGCCCGGCCACACTGGGAGCGCGCCCAGCGACGCCTGAGGAACGCGCTCGGCGATTCAAAGTGGGAGATCGCGCAGGCCGGCCTGCTGCAGATGATGGAAGCGGCAAAGAAGGCTTGATTTTTTTTGAATCCTAATAGATGTATCTACATCTAAGTGAGAGAGGTTTTCCGATGGCTATCCAGCTCGACGAACATCCGACGGTGAAGGACTTCTGGCAAAAGGCTGCCACGAATCCGCCGCCCGCAGCGAATTCCGCCCCGCTCGACGCGTCCTGGCTGCGACAACTCTGTCTCGACGCTGGGGCGGACGACGTTGGGTTCGTCGAGATCGGCCGCGCCGAACTGGCTTCTCAGCATGCGGATATCCGGGCCCTTCTTCCAGACACCAAGACATTGGTAAGTATCGTCTGCCGGATGAACCGCGAGCCTATTCGGAGTGTGGCGCGCTCCGTGGCCAACGTTGAATTCCATCGCGTGACGGACGAAGTAAACGATGTGGCCGCCCGGATTGTCGCGGCCCTGGAGGACAAGGGGATCAAGGGTGTGAACCCCACGGCAGGCTTTCCCATGGAGATGAGCCGGTTTCCGGGCAGAATGTGGACGGTTTCACACAAGCCGGTTGCGGTGGCTGCAGGACTGGGGCAAATGGGGATCCATCGCAACGTCATCCATCCCAAGTTCGGAAGCTTCGTGCTGCTCGGAACGATCCTGCTGGATGCGCCGGTAACTGAGTACAACCATCCCATTGCCTACAACCCCTGCCTGGAATGCAAGCTCTGCGTCGCGGCCTGCCCCACAGGCGCGATTTCGGCCGATGGGCATTTCGATTTTTCGGCTTGCTACACCCATAACTACCGGGAATTCATGGGCGGGTTCACGGACTGGGTGGAGAAGATCGCCGACAGCAGGAATTCACGCGACTACCGGCGGAGGGTGAGCGACTCAGAAAGCGCCTCGATGTGGCAAAGCCTGTCGTTTGGAGCAAACTACAAGGCAGCTTACTGCGTGGCGGTCTGCCCTGCCGGCGAGGACGTGATCGGCCCGTTTCTGACCGGCCGGCCAGGGTTTCTCCAGCAGGTCGTGAAGCCCTTGCAGGACAAGGATGAGATCGTCTACGTGGTTCCGGGCTCGGATGCCGAAGTGCATGTAGCTCGCCGCTTTCCTCACAAGAAGAGCAAGCGGGTGGGCAACGGGCTTCGCATGCAGTCGGTTCAAAGATTCTTGGGAGGCTTGCCAATCGCTTTCCAGCGTGGGCAAGCGAAAGGGTTAAACGTCACCTACCACTTCACCTTTACCGGCGAGGAAGAGCGGAAGGCCACCGTCGTGATCCGTGACCAAACCGTGCGCGTCACGGATGGGCACGAAGGCAAGCCTGACCTTCACCTCATGGTAGACAGTCGGACCTGGATTCGATTTCTGTCGAAAGACGCAAATCTCTTGTGGGCCGTCCTGCGGCGGAAAATTCGGATTCACGGCTCGCCTCGGCTCTTGCTCGCATTTAACCGCTGCTTCCCGTCATAAGAAAAGGGCACCGGGAATCAGTCTTTTGTGTTCGAAACGAGAAATGATCTCAAGAAAAGGAGCACAACAAATGCAATATCTAGTCCAAATGAAATTGGTCGCTCCTGGTCGTCCAACCACCCCCGAAGAGGGTGCAGCTTTTATCGAGCAGTACATTTTCCCCACGCTGGAGCTATGCAAGAAGCTGCAAGACGAGAAAAAGATTCTCGCGGGCGGGGCCGTGACCGGGACGATTGGGCTTGTGCTCATCGTAGAGGGTGAGTCAGCACGAGAAGTTGATGCTTTGATTACAAGCCTGCCTATATGGCCCCGAACGGAAACCGACGTGACTCCACTCACTACCTTTGAGGGGCGCGCAGAGATCCTTCGGCCCAGACTGGAGCGATTGAACGCGCAAACGCGCGGGGCGGCTTAGGGTCCGGTGCGGTAAGAGCTTTACCAAAAGAGGAGAGCCGCCCCGGCTGGTGGTGGCGCGGCTCGAGGAGGCGATTTATGGATGTCCGCGTAATATTTGCGTTCAGTGCGCTTATGAGCTTTGTGAGTTGTTCGGTCATTGCCAAGCTCTACGTATGGCCATGGCTTCGGGCCAGGGCTCGAGATCAGGCCCTGGTTTCGTTGGTGGCTCCCCACATGTTTATTCGGTTCCTCGGACTGAGTTTTCTGGTTCCTGGCGTGGTCTCGCCCGCGTTGCCAGCGGCGTTCGCGGCTCCCGCCGCGTACGGCGATTTCGTCGCGGGGATCTTAGCCATCGCAGCGACCATAGCCTTGGCGAAACGCGCATCCTGGGCCATTGCGGCCGTATGGGTATTCAACATTTGGGGCGCGGCTGATCTGTTATTTGCGTTTTACTCGGGGCCGCATGCTCAGATTCAACCTGGGACTCTCGGAGCTGCGTTCTACCTCCCGACGGCAATTGTGCCGTCCCTGCTCGTGACTCATTTTCTTGTCTTCCGGCTTCTCCTTCGAAAGGAGCGCAGCTAACGGACTCGGCGGCGGGTGGTGAGACCCCCAACGAGGAAACCCAGGGGCGGGCCGCTAAGCGGCAATGGGCGAGAGTTCGAGCAGACGAGGGTGGAAGTGAACGGAGGCGCGACGGCGCTCGCGCCAGCCATCCGGAAGCGAACTGGTCGGTGAACAGGGATCAGCCGATGATGTGCGTGGCCAGGATGGACGATCTGCTTGCCGTTTCAGCAGCCGAGCGGCGCTTCACGCTGATCCTTCGGCCCCGCCTGGAGCAGCTTAAGGCGCAAGCACGCACGGCGGCGGGCGGCCTCGCAGCGTAACGGCAATCGAACCAGGCTGCGCAGGAGATAGGAGTCGAAATGACACAGGGCAAAGTGGCGCTGGTGACAGGAGTTTCGTGTGGCATTGGGCACGCAACGGCAGCAACACTGGCGGATCAAGGCTTTAGAGTTTTTGGGACGACACGGCAATCCGTTGATGCCGGAGCAGCGTTGGGCAGCGTGACATTGGTCCGTCTCGACGTTCGCGACGACGAATCCGTGCACACGTGCGTTCGAGCTGTGCTCGATCAGGCGGGGAGATTAGACGCCCTTGTCAACAGCGCCGGTTACGTTCTCCTGGGCTCCTTGGAAGAGACCAGCATCGAGGAGGCTCGAGGATTATTCGAAACCAACTTCTTTGGCGTCCTCAGCATGTGCCGGGCGGTTCTTCCGGTCATGCGGCAGCAAGGGGCCGGGCGCATCGTGAACGTAAGTTCAGTCCTCGGATTTCTGCCCGCGCCGTACATGGGAATCTACGCCGCGAGCAAACACGCAATCGAAGGCTACTCAGAATCGCTGGACCATGAGCTTAGGCAGTTTGGGATTCGAGTGTCGGTGATTGAGCCTGGGTTTACGAGAACCAGCCTCGGCCGGAACGGCCAAGTGACCAACCAGCACCTGGAGCCTTACGCCATTGAGCGCGATCGCGCCGCGGGGGCCGTTCGAGAACACATCGCGAATGGGGATGACCCGGCAGTCGTGGCTTCGCGCGTCTTGGCCGCGCTTACGAGTGACTCTCCGCGACTTAAGTATCCAGCCGGGCGTGAGGCCAGGGTTTTGACTCTCATGAGGAAATTTGCTCCTTCCGGGCTCGTCGACAAAGGCTTGCGGAAACAATTCCGACTGGACGCCGTATGATTGAGGACGACGAGCATCCTTGCTACCGTCGAGGGCGCGCTGCCGTTGTGTCGCGCCCATCGCTCAACCGAACCCCTCCGGCGTGCCGGCTCCGAGCTGGGCCGCCTGCTGCAATCTGTTCCAGAAAGGATGACTTTATGAGCCACACATTGGTAACTGGGGCCACCGGCTTCATCGGCCGCAGAACTCAAAAAACAGGAGGATGGACATGTTGCTTGAAAACAAAAACGCTGTGATCTATGGAGCTGGCGGGGCAATCGGAAGTGTAATTGCCCGGCGTTTTGCTCAGGAAGGTGCGAAAGTCTTTCTTACCGGCCGCACGCTTACAAAGATTGATGCAATAGTAAAGGATATTGCTACTGCGGGAGGGCTTGCTGAAATGGCGCAAGTCGATGCACTAGACGAGAATGCGATCGAAAAGCACATCAGCGACACCATCCAGAAGGCAGGAGGAATCGATATCTCTTTCAATGCAATTGGGATTTCGGCGTTCAATGTGCGTCAGCAAAATATGCAGGGAATGCCTCTTACCGAGATTCCAGTCGAGAGTTTTTCTCTGCCGATTGCTACCTATACGAGGTCCCACTTCTTGACTGCAAGAGCAGCGGCGCGGCACATGGTAAAGAAGCAGTCAGGAGTGATTTTGATGCATACGCCGGAACCTGCGCGCATGGGCTTGCCGCTCTTGGGAGGAATGGCTCCGGCGTGGGCGGCGATGGAAGCTCTCTCCCGAGGTCTTTCGGCAGAGTTCGGATCGCTAGGCATACGCGCTATCTGTCTGCGCTCGACTGGACTTCCTGAGACAAAAACGATCGAGGTCATTTTCGGAATTCACGCCAAGGCGATGGGCATCAGCCCGAAGCAGTTCGGGGGAATGATGGAAGGGATGAGCCATACGCGACGTTCAACCACGCTGAAGGAACTGACAGATGCAGCGGTCTTCGCAGCCTCCGATTTGGGCAAGGGGATGACCGGGGCGGTGATTAACCTGACCGGCGGAAAAATCGTCGATTAAGCAGAGAAACACCGTTATCACACAGCGCTATGGGTCTAGGCAGAAGCCAAAGCCGTCGAAGAAAAAGCAAGTTGGGTTCGGCGACGGCCCTGGCTTCGTGCCAATTCGATTTGCCGGTCTGCCGGCGGTTGAACCGGCCGCTGAGAGTACCCGAGGCATGGATCACGCAGGCGCATTTTTTCCAGCCGCGCCGCCCCTCTTCGAATTGTCCCGTGCGCACGTCCTCGGGATGGCCACCCTCGCATTCCTTACGGTGACGGCGGTAGAGTTGAGCGCCATAAAGCCCCACGCTCATTTTGGCAGGCTTGCACGCTATTGCACGGTGGATTTGGAATTTGGCTGTATCTTACAGAAAGTAAACTGGCGGAGAGGGTGGGATTCGAACCCACGTGCCCGCTTTTGGCAGGCAAGACGCTTTCGAGGCGCCCCCGTTATGACCACTTCGGTACCTCTCCGGCTAATTTGTCGAAAGGGCAACTTCAGCAGAACGAAACTTAGTAACCTTTCCCCCGGCGCGCTTGAAAGAATCCGCGCAATAGGCTGGCGCTCTCATCAGCCAGAACTCCCTTAACCAATTCCACGTGATGGTTCAGCCGGGGGTGATTCAAGACATCCAAAACCGATCCGCAGGCCCCAGCCTTCAAATCCTTTGCGCCGATCACCACCGTCTCCAAGCGGGCTTGAATTATGGCGCCGGCGCACATGGCGCACGGCTCGATTGTAACATACAGGCAACAGCCCGTTAGCCGGTAGTTTGCGATTCTTCGCGCCGCCCGCCTTATCGCCAGAATTTCGGCGTGGGCAGCGGGATCGTGCAAATGGATGGGCCGGTTATGCGCTCGCGCCAGCACTTTGCCACCGCGCACCACCACAGCGCCCACTGGAACTTCTTCCTCGATCAGCCCCCGCTGTGCTTGCTGTAGGGCCAGCCGCATAAATCGCTCGTGATCTTTAAGACGGCCGTCGGGCATGGGGTATTCTGAAGACATGGGCGGGATCGAGAGGCGGAAAAAGCAACAAAAAAGGCCGGTTTCTGGGAAATAGAAACCGGCCTCAAGGGTTCTGGTTAGCGGGTTAAACGCTTACTTTCTCAACCTCAGCAGGTGTTGCAGAAACCTCAACGCCTGCACTCTTTGCTCCGCCGATCTGAACGAGCTCAGGAGCTTTCTTCTTGAGGACTAGCTCTTCGTAGAGCTGCCGGGCCTGCTGCGCTTCCCACGCTGCTTTGCGGCGACGCTTTTCCTCTTCCGCCGCAGTCATCGGGACGTTGTCGTTTGACCGCTCGCGGACACGGTTTGCATCCTCAGAATTAACATACAACGAATGCTCGTAATTTTCAAGCTGAACTTTCTTTCCACGGGCATAAATTTCGTGCTTGCCGTGGGTCTTGTACCATTCCGCCACGGTGGCGTTTTTGTACATGTTTTCAATGATTTTCCGCCAGCCGATGCCGGTATTGTAAGCGCAGAAGGAGATTTCTCCTTGCTGCGTGGCATAAGGAATGATGCACATTTCCGTCCGGCGGAAGTCGTAATTGAACAGGTCCTGGAACCACATACCCGCGATGAATAGGAAGTTCCAAGGATCGGAACGGCGCTTCATCGTGTCCTCGATGGTGCGGTGCGGACCGGAAGCTCCGTATTTTTTGTCCGCATCGCCCGTCAGCGCAAAAGACTTGTCAAACTTCTTGAGGATGTCCCACAGCGCCAGGCTGGGTGGGGCTTTGAAGGGCTTATAATTCTTGAGCAATGCCAGCCCCATCATGAAGTTGGAGAAGCCTTTGCTGCGGGCAGCATCAGTAATCTGCTGGACGTCGTGAACCAAGCCGGGAATATTCAGAAATTGTGGTACTGGCGCCCATTCCTTATTTTCCTTATTGACCATCAGAGCGGTGCCCACGCCGCAGTTGGGGTGGCAGCCGCAACTGACTTGTCCAAATTCTTCATGGGGACCATGAACCAAGTCTGCAAAGTCTGAAAATGCGCCCATCAGGGAGAGCGGGAACCAGTCGCGCGTCGGCTCAGTGATGCCCACTTGTTTTTTCACGTCAGCGGCCATGTGGGAGAGTGTATAACGCTGTTTCAGCCGGCGCTCCGGCGTAATGTCCTCATCGCGGCCGGTAAAGGAAACCGGCTGGAAGGCAATGAAGGCGATTTTCTTGGGATTTTCCCTGGCAAAATTGATGATGGGGCCGACTTGGTCATTATTGATGCCATTCACCAGCGTCGTGACCAAGATAATTTCGATACCCGCCTCGTGCATGTTGTCGATCGCCTTCAGTTTCACGTCAAACAGGTTGCCGACCTGGCGGTGGTTGTTTGCGTCGTTGCCGATGCCGTCAAACTGCAGGTAGGCATAGCGCAAACCTGCCTCAAACGCCTTGCGGCTGAACTCTTTGCTCTTGGCGAATTCGATGCCGTTGGTAGCCGCCTGAACGCTGTTGTAGCCAACCTTGCGGGCATAACGCACGGCGTCCAAAAAATAGGGCGACATAGTGGGTTCGCCCCCGGAAAATTGCACGGACATCTGCCGCCGCGGCTTGATCTTGATAGCGTTGTCCAGAATCTCCGTGATGTCCTCCCAGGCCAGCTCGTGAACAAAACCCACCTGATTCGCATCCATGAAGCATGGATCGCACATCATGTTGCAGCGGTTCGTCAGGTCAACCGTCAGGACCGAACCGCGACCATGCTTGATGCTGCTGGACCCATGATTGTGAAGGCCCTCGTCATTGTGGGCGCGGATGTCACGGCCCGGAAAGTTCTTCTCAATCCAGGAAAGGAAGTTCACATCCACCGCCATCATGTCCTCGTAGCGGCCGTGAATCGGACAATCTTTCACCATCCATACTTGGCCGTCACGCTCAATAATCTTGGCCTTGATCTCCCCTACCTTTTCGTTCATCAGAGTGCTGAGATCCTGCTCGCCGTTCATGATGCGGTCTCGCGCTTCCTTCACGCATCCCGGACAGAGCGAATCTGTCTCTCGCGGCCATCCGAGCGGAGGCTTGGTCTTCTCCCACGACTTCAGGAGCGGTTTCTCCGACCATTTTGGCGTGAAAGTCGGGTTCGGCTTGTATTTGTTAAAGAATTGAATGGCGTTATAAGTCGCCCCCGCCACTTGGCATAAGGCGCTATCGAAATACTTCATTGCACGCTGACTTTTAACTCTTGGCATTAATTTTTACCTCAATTTTAGGATTGTTTTCGGCCCGTCTGCTCACCCGGAGCAGGTACGGTCCGAACGCGAGGTATCTCAACTCTGTAAAACTGCTCTTTCGCAAACTGTCTACTCGTTCCCCTGGGGCCTGTCTGGACGTTCACGCCACGCCCACCGTCAAGGATGCTTGTCCTATCAGGATTTCTCTTTGCGCCCGACCCAGGAGCCGGCTTCCGGTAACCCAAAGCCGGGTAAGGCCCCGCCTTTACAAACAACATGTTAAGCAGATATAACCCAAGGGTTAATCGAATTTTGTCGAATGGCACATTTAATAGGTCGGACTGCACATTACTTACTTTGAGTTGCAGCCCCCCATCCTTTGAATAATCAATGGATTGGACGAGTTTTGCCGTCCCAGGACGCCTGCGCTCCCCGCCGTGCAACGGCTCGGACACCCGGTCCGGCGGTATTTGTCAGGTAGAAACTGCGTAAGAACCTCCTCCGTAACTGGGCTTGATGCTCCAAGTTTATATTTTTGAATATCTTCAGAATCCCCATCGCTTTAATTTAGACTTCTGCCAAGGCACAAGGGTTGCGGATATTCAAAAAAGTCCAATTTGCAACTCCCGAACGACAAATCCCTATCAAATCCCCAAGACCTGTGCAGCTCCCAATTAGCCTCGGCCCGGCCAGGGAAATCTGTCTCGAACTGTCCGAGCCCGCTCTTAAGCTTCCCAAACAGCATGGCGCCTCAGGTTCCTTGGTGGACTGGTTTCGCTCCCGTCGCGAGAGGTCTGTGCCGAGCTGAAGCCTAGTGCCACTTCTTCCAATTCACCAACGCAAAGCCAACCGGTGTCTCACGAGTCTCCCAACTTATTGATTCTAAATCAAACGCTTGGCTTTGCCTTCGAAATCGCCTTATCTTACACATAATAAAGTAGTTAGTGGATTTCATGGATTTGCTTAATGGCTTTGGATGGGGTTGGTCCTCAAGTCGTCCTTTGTTTTCAATGGAGTTTGGGTTTGCCCCCTAAACAATCTTTTTTTGTTGCGAACCGCTTCACCCCTGCCTTCCAGATCTTTCAGGATGGATTCCCGCTCCCCGCCTTCGCGGGGACGAGTTTCGCGGGAATGTCGGATTTCTTGGACTGACTGCACATCGTGATTCTCGGCGAGAATATGGAGCATGGCATGAGTCATTCGGGGCCAGATTTCCGGCTCGAACGCAAAAAATGTGTACCACATAGTACACGATCCGTTTGCCCCGGTCAAGCCTATGTTGGCCTATGTTGGCTTCGGTAATGGCGTCTCTTTAGCATGTTTTGGTTGCGGCTTTGCCGCGCTGCGTCACAGCTTGATGCGGCTCGGATTTCCCTTCGATGCTATTATGAAAATGGTTTGGTCCCGGTCCGAATTGAAGCATCGGGCCGGGGATTTTAAGTAGGCGCGGGCCTCGGGCCCGCCCGTGGGCGACCATAAGGGCGGCCCCTACAGCCATATCCGTGTATTCTTTGTGGAACCCAAATGACCTCCGACCAGATTCGATCCCGTTTTCTTGAATTCTTTCAGGCCCGCGGCCATCGCGTCGTGCGCTCGTCCTCGCTCGTCCCGGCCAATGATCTGACCCTGCTGTTTTCAAACGCCGGAATGAACCAGTTCAAGGATGTGTTCCTGGGCCGCGAGAAACGAGACTACTCTCGGGCCTGCTCCTCGCAGAAGTGCGTGCGCGCTGGCGGCAAACACAATGATCTGGAGCAGGTGGGCCGCACCGCCCGGCATCACACTTTCTTTGAGATGCTCGGCAATTTCTCCTTTGGCGATTACTTTAAGGATCAGGCGATTCCCTGGGCGTGGGAATTGATCACAGAGGGCTACCAGATTCCCCGCGACAAGCTTTACGTAACGATTTTTGAAGGCGCAAACGAACCCCACGCCGATATTCCGCGCGACAATGAAGCATTCAACTGCTGGCGCGCGCTTGGCGTTCCCGCTGACCGCATCTTCGAGCTCGGCATGAAAGACAATTTCTGGGCGATGGGCGACACCGGTCCTTGCGGGCCTTGTTCGGAAATTCACTATGACATGGGCCCGGCGGCGAGTGAACAGGGCCACGCCGATTGCCGCTTCCCTTGCGACTGCGGTCGCTACGTGGAGTTATGGAACCTGGTCTTCATGCAGTTCAACCGCGACGAACAAGGCGCAATGACGCCGCTTCCCCGCCCTTCTATCGATACCGGCGCGGGGTTGGAACGCCTGGCCACCGTGCTGCAGGGTAAACTCTCAAACTTTGATACCGACCTGTTCCGGCCATTGATTGAGGAAGCAGCGGCCTTGGCCAACGTTGAATACGGCACAAACCCGCAGACAGATGTGTCATTGCGCATTATTGCCGATCACGCCCGCGCTTCAACAGTCCTCATTTCTGACGGAGTGTTGCCCTCGAACGAAGGTCGGGGGTACGTGCTCCGCCTTATCATACGGCGGGCGCTCTACCACGGTCAGACGCTGAGCTTGAATGATCCATTTCTCTTCAAGCTCTCCAGTAAAGTGGTCGAGATGATGCGAGGTGCCTATCCTGAGTTGGAAGAGTCCGCTCCGCACGTAGCAAAGGCGATCAAGATTGAAGAAGAACGGTATGCGCACACCACAAGGGTAGGACTACAACGGTTGGAAGACGTACCTGTCGTATTGAGCAGCGGGGAAGAGTTACCATTCAGCATGGCGAGACGCTTACATAGGGCAATCGCCAGGCTCGGAAGCGCCGGTTCTGATTCTGGCTTTTCGGACACGTTTGACAGGGAGCACCAACCACATGCTACCCCGGCGGAACGAGCGGCCTTTCGGGAGTGGGTACAAACCTGGAGCCAATCCCAGGAGGAGTATCCAAACAGGGTTTGCGATTGGGTGTTGAGCCGTCTCCCCGCAGGAGTTGCCTCGAATGATTGGTTCGAGGTTTTCAGGATGAGTGTCGGCCAGGAATTTCGTCCCTTAGGGGCGTTCGACACGCCTCGCAGAGCGCTACTCAGGGTTGGGAATGGGCTGACAGATGGTTCACCTCTTCGCGTTGCACTGGAATCAGTAATCCACTGGCGGTTTCCCCCTGCGGGTGTCCGAGCCTGGATACCCGGCGGAGAGTTGTTTAAGCTACATGACACCTTCGGTATTCGCCCAGAGATCGTCGAGGACCTTGTGAAGGTCTACGGCTTTACCATCGACCGAGCCGGCTACGAAACCGAGATGCAGAAGCAGCGCGCGCGCGCGCGGGCTTCGTGGAAAGGTGCGGCGAAAAAGATCGCGCTTCCGATTTACCTGGAACTAGCCGATAAGCAAAAAACTAGCTTCAACGGTTATGAGTCCACCATTCTCCACGGATGTAAGGTGGTCCAACTAGTGGTAAATGGGCAGCCCGTTGATGGAATCACACCCCAAAGCAAAGCGAAGGAAGTTGAAATCGTTCTCGACCGAACGCCATTTTACGCTGCGGCAGGAGGACAGGTTGGGGATGTCGGGCGATTGATTGATCTGGTGAGCCAGCACGAGCTAGCGCACATCACTAAGACGTATTCGCCGATCAGCGGTCTAATCGTCCACACTGCGGTGGCGCTCCAGGAATTGCGTAAGGGCCAAGGAGTGACCGCCATTGTGGACTCCGAGCGTCGCGACTCCATTCGCCGCAACCATACCGCCACGCACCTGTTGCACGCCGCGCTGCGCCAGACGCTCGGCACGCACGTGAAGCAGGCCGGGTCGCTGGTGGCGCCGGACCATTTGCGCTTTGACTTCACGCATTACGCGCCACTCGATGAACAGGACCGGCTCGATATCGAAGACCTGGTGAACCGGCACGTGCTGAAAAACGAGGAAGTCCGCACTCAGGTGATGGACCTGGATACCGCCGTCAATTCCGGCGCGATGGCGCTGTTTGGCGAAAAGTATGGAGACAAAGTGCGGGTGGTCTCGATTGACGAGGGTTCGTTTTCAAAAGAGCTTTGTGGCGGCACGCACGTCCGCCGCACCGGGGACATTGGCCTGTTCAAACTGGTTTCCGAAAGCAGCGTGGCGGCGGGAACGCGCCGCATTGAGGCTTTGACGGGCGAAGGCGTGCTTCGGCGCCTGCGCGAGGCGCAATCCACCCTCAATAACCTCACGGAAGTCCTCCGCGCCAAACCCGGCGAGCTATTGCAGGCCGCCGCGAAGCTGGCCGAATCCGAAAAGAAACTGCGCAAGCAGCTTGAAGCGTCCGGGATGAAGCGCGCCGCGGCCAGCACCGGCGGGTTGGCGGAAAGCGCCCGTGAAGTGAAGGGCGTGCGGGTGGTTTCTTCGCGCGTCGAAACTCCAGAAGGAAGCGAAAGAGCCGCCCTGCGCCAGATGGTCGACAATCTGCGCGCGCGCCTGCAAAGCGGCGTCATCGTCCTCGGCAGCGCCGCCAACGGCAACGTGGCGCTGGTAGCTGCCGTTTCTAAAGACCTCACGGATCGCCTGGACGCTGGCAAGATTGTGAAGGCCGCCGCAGCCCTGGTCGGCGGCAGTGGCGGCGGCCGCAAAGACATGGCCGAAGCGGGCGGCAAAATGCCGGAAAAGCTGCAGGAGGCCTTGGACTCGGTTCCCTCCATTATTGAGAAAATGCTTTCATAAGCGGTCAGCACTCAGCCATCAGGCATCGGCAACCCAGAGTATTTAGAGCTTATCCGTAAATAAGTATTGAATTCTGAGGTGATCTGAGGCAAGATTATGACCCAAGATGCCACAAATAAAATCTTGGGAAGTGTCGGATGAATTGTGGGTGAAGGTCGAACCGTTGATTCCCGTTGCTCAGCGGGCGAAGGGGCGAAAGTATAGACGCCGACCCGGTGGTGGTCGAAAGCCGATGCCGCCGCAGAAGGTATTTTCCGCCATCGTGTATGTGTTGCGAACGGGATGCCAGTGGAAGGCTCTGCCGAAGGAATTTGGTAGTGCGAGCGCGATCCACAAGCACTTTCAACAGTGGCACCGGGCCGGCTTCTTTCTGGCGCTGTGGCGGGCGGGATTGGCCGAGTATGATGAGATGGAAGGCATCGCCTGGGACTGGCAAAGTATCGATGGGGCCTTGGTGAAAGCCCCGCTGGCCATCGAGTGTGTGGGAGCCAACCCCACGGATCGGGGAAAAAAAAGGGCGCAAGCGAAGTTTGTTAGTCGGCGGGCGTGGCGTCCCGCTGTCGCTCGCCGTGAGCGGAGCCAACGTGCATGACGTAAAGCTGTTGCCGGCCACACTCGACCAGGCGGTGAGAGCGCGACCCGCGACGAGTCTGAAGAGGCCTCAGCGCCTGTGCGCCGACGCGGGGTACAAGGGAGCCCCGGCCCCGGCCAGGGGTTATAACCCCTGACAACCCCTTGACTCACCGCCACCGCCCCAGCTTCAGGACTTTGGCTTCAGGCCGAAAATAGCGTTAAGATGATTCAGTTCTTGAAGGAGAATCAGCTAGATGGATCTTTTTGGTTGGCTCAGCGGCAAAAAGAAAACACAAAGTAGCCCGCCCGCGAGCAGCCCATCTCTGGAAGCACAAAAACAACCATCACACTCAGCATCAGAGAAGCCCACAGCTCCATCTGCTCCAACCCAGCACCCGGCCACCGAAAATGCTGTGCTCGAATCCGGTGCAAAACCTCAAATGACGAGACTCACGATTAGCCGTGACTTTCCGCAGGAAGTGACCAAAGGCTGTAGTCGGAAGCAAGTCTCTGAGCTAATCCGTGCCTCGGCGCGTTACATGTGGACAGCTATCGGCACTTACCTTGAAAGAGACGGTGTCAGATGGTCAGACGAAAAGACGACCGGCGTAACCGATCCATCCGCCGCGTCGATGGTTTTTGAGATGAGTGTTGCCACAACCGACGAAGCCCGTGTAATCAAAGATGTTCAGTTCCATTGGAACAACCTCATTAGAGCAATCCAAGAGCACGGCGGTGTCGATGGATTTTGCGCGGAATACCGCAAGGAGGTGTCTACTCCCACGAAGTTCAATCCCCACAAGCCTATCTGCGATAGGTGTGGCAGGGAATTGAACCCAGCGCCGTTGTTTCGTGTTGGTGACCACTATCCCAGATTATTCATGAATTTCATAGCCCAATTGCAGCAAAGGCAGATTTGGCGCGGTCTGGAACGTAATTTCGGCTCTCATGGAAAAACGACACAGTGTCGAATGGGTTTCTCACGCCGTTATCGCATATCCGCATGTTTACTGGCTTGAGCAAAATAACGACGTGTTCGTGAATAATCCGGGCTATGCAGGCTACATTTGCAAACCCTGCAAAAAAGTGCTGTGCCCCCGTTGTAGTTCATATAAGTGTCCTGACTGTGGCACAAAGCTCGATGATGCGGGTCTGAAAGCCCTGTTGGACCTCGCCGTTGCTAAGCAAGCTGCGGCGCGAGGCGAAGCACCGGTTGAAGTCCTCGCCTTGGTCCTTGCGAGCTTTTCCGGCGAACGAGACCTAGCCCCAATACTGTTCACTTAACGATTCTGATGCATTCTGCGATTTTGATTCGAACA
>CALCEB010000206.1 GCA_937900045.1 uncultured Acidobacteriota bacterium | reverse complement strand
GCGTGGGTGCAGCAAATGAAGCTCAAACCATTGAAAACAAGAGGCAGAAATTGCCATCGCGGAACAAAGCCATTTCGAATATGCAAAAACCCCAGTAAAAATGTGGGTGCGAGCCAAAAGAGGCGAAAAAAAGAATTCTGATGATTATCAAGTTAGCTCACGCACTGGCCTTATGGCACGTCTGAGCAGTCTGCTTCGGCCCGTAAAAGTCGCTTGGACTGAGAGAGTTCGCCACGAAGAGGTGCATGAAAGCGTTTTAATTAACACGACTAAACTGCGGAAAGCGGCCCGTTTCCCGCAAAGAGCAGAGGTGGTTAGGGTTTGCGTGAGCTAACTTGATAATCATCAAGATTGTTTAAGGGGCAAACCCAAACTCCATTGAAAACAAAGGAAGACTCGAGGACAAAACCCATCCAAAGCCACTAGCACTGCCATTGAATAGTTATATAAGCACTTTACAATCAATGAGTTATGCAAAGTTTTGAATAAAATCGATGTATCCTATTGAAAATAAAATGGTAATTAACTCGCTCAACGTTTTTTCAGGTAGAAACGCGCTTTTCTTACTCACAGATTCTGGGGCTTGCCAAAGAAAACTCACCGCTTTTTTTCCATCCATGTCCCCGCACCCGCCGGGTCACACCACAGGACCCGCTATCAGGGGAGATGGTAAGACTCGGGACGTATTGGGTATGGGGAGGTAAAAATGGCTTGTGCCTCAAATCTCTTCCCAACTTCGGCCGGAATGCGTAATCTAGTGACGATGGATCATCCCAAATTGTCCTGTGGCTTACTCGCCTCCGTGATGTGACAGATTCGCTGGGGTGGATATGTTGACTGCCGCGGAGGCGATGTAATTTGGACCCTTATGTTCGATCCTTTGCCGGCGGGTCTGTGAACCAGAAATTTTATGAACGATTTGGAGAAGGCTTAAAAAGGTGAGCGGCTGGGGGCGGTTAAATTGGGTAGTGGCGGGGGTGGGCGCCGTGGCAGCGGCTGGAATCGCGGCGGGTCTGGTGAAAGTGACAGGCCCGTTCCTGCGCAAGTGGAAGTGTAAGTCACCCGGGGAGGTTGAAAGGCTTCGGCGGCTGGATGTGAACCGCCGTGGGCGCATCACTTCAGGTCAGATCATCGATTGGATTGAAAAGAACGCTCCGGGCGAGAACATACGCTTGGTGGTTTACAAGTATGAGGTGGGCGGCGTGACCTACGAGGCAGCACAGGAAGTCTCCGCGCTTCCGGAGTTCAAGCTTCCCGAATCTGACGCAGAGTGCCTGACTTCCAGCGTCAAGTTTGATCCGAGAAAGCCAACCAATTCGATCATCGTCTGCGAGGAATGGTGCGGCTTAAACCTTCAATCAGGGGCACGCAGCCCGGATTAATGGGATCGTGCCAGGCAGTTAGCATTACGAGGTTAGACATGAGGACATAAGCCGGCGGCGGGCATTTGCTTTAGCGCCGCTCGGAGCTTGCCCTGACAGGGAGCGGCGAAATCCGCCGGTCACAGACCGGCGCTACGGAACCGGGCGTCGCCGGCTTACTACCGTGTGCATAGCTTGAAACAGGAGCCCTCCGGGCCTGGCTTCAGCCATGCCAAATGCGAAGACAAGAAGGAGCGGTTTTAGCCGCTGAGGGCCTCACTCGACGGGACGTCATTCATGGACCTGCAAGATAAAATCGCAGAACTGCGCCGCCGCAACGCTCTTGCCGAGGCCGGAGGAGGCGAAGAGCGCAGAAAGCGCCAACATTCCGATGGCAAGCTGGCGGTGCGCGAACGGCTGGAACTGCTCTTTGACGAAGGCACATTCGAAGAACTTGACAAGCTCGTCGAGCATCGCTGCCATGACTTCAGCATGGAGGAGCAGCGAGTCCCCGGCGACGGCGTGGTCACGGGTTATGGGCTGATCAACGGACGAGTCACCTTCGCCTTCGCCCAGGATTTCACCGTCTTTGGCGGCTCCTTGAGCGTTACTAACGCCGCAAAGATTTGTAAGGTGATGGATCACGCTTTAAAGGTGGGCGCTCCTATCATTGGGCTGAATGACTCGGGTGGAGCGCGAATTCAGGAAGGCGTGGATTCGCTCGCGGGATATGCGGATATCTTTCTGCGCAATACGCTGGCCTCCGGCGTTGTGCCGCAGATTTCCGCAATCATGGGGCCGTGCGCGGGAGGCGCCGTCTATTCCCCCGCCATCACCGACTTTGTGGTGATGGTGGAAAAATCCAGTTACATGTTCGTCACCGGACCGGACGTGATCAAGACGGTGATGCACGAAGACGTGAGCAAGGAACAATTGGGCGGTCCCATGACCCACAACGCGGTGAGCGGGGTGGCCCAATTTCTGACCCAGGACGACCGGGACTGCCTGGCGCTCATCCGGGAAATGCTCTCCTTCATGCCGCAGAACAATCATGAGGATCCACCCCGCGCCACATCGAGCGACCCCGCCGGCCGCCGGGATGAATCGCTGGATCAGATTGTTCCCGCCGAATCGGACCGCCCCTATGACATGAAGGAAGTCATCCGCCGCGTGGTAGATGACGGCAATTTTCTCGAAGTGCATCAACACTTCGCGCCAAACCTGGTGGTGGGCTTCGCCCGGTTGGACGGCGGCAGCGTGGGCATTGTTGCCAACCAACCTGCGGTCCTTGCGGGCTGCTTGGACATCAACGCTTCCGTCAAGGGCGCGCGGTTTGTGAGGTTTTGCGATGCCTTCAACATACCCCTGATTACCTTTGAGGACGTGCCGGGCTTTCTTCCCGGCACCCAGCAGGAATTCGGGGGCATCATCCGGCATGGAGCGAAACTGCTCTTTGCCTTCGCGGAAGCAACTGTTCCCAAGATCACTGTGATCACGCGCAAAGCTTACGGCGGAGCTTATTGCGTGATGTCTTCCAAACACCTTCGAACGGATGTGAATTTTGCTTACCCCACGGCAGAGATCGCCGTAATGGGGCCGGAAGGCGCCGTCAACATTGTCTACCGCCGCGAGCTTCAGAAGTCTGATACTCCTGAAAATATGCGCCGCGAAAAAGTGAACGAGTTTCGCGATCGCTTTGCCAACCCTTACACTGCCGCCGAGCGCGGTTACGTCGATGCCGTCATCCAGCCCCGGGACACGAGGCCCAAACTGATCTCCGCGCTGCGGATGCTTGACACCAAGCGCGATCTGAATCCTCCGAAGAAACACGGGAATATTCCGCTTTAGCCGGTTGCTGAAAATCCGGCAGTGTCCTAATTTGAATTTTCGAGCCGTCGTTGCCCATGCCATGGCGGCAGATGTTGCTGATAAGGTCTGGACGCTAGAGGAATTGGTTGAGAAAATGTCGCAATGATCCTAGAGGTAGCGGTTCTGAATGTGCGACCGGGCCAAGAAGCGGCCTTCGAGGCGGCGATGCGTAAGGCTCGTCCGTTGATTGAAGCTACACCGGGTTTTGCCAGCATCAACCTCCACAGATGCATCGAAACGCCGAATCGCTATTTACTATTGGTTTCGTGGAAGGCGCTTGAGGATCATACAGTGGGATTTCGGCAATCGGACCGGTATCAGGAATGGCGTGATCTGCTGCACCGCTTCTACGACCCATTCCCAACGGTTGAGCACTATGACGAGGTGCTATCTCTTTAGACTAGGTTGAGTGGCGATACGCCTCAGGGAAATCAGATTAGGACACTACCAAAAATCCGGGTCAGCGGGCTTCTCGAACGGACCGTGGTAAGATAGAAGGCTAATAGAAGATTAAGAGTTAAATACCGATGGAGGAATTGCAATGGCAGTGATGGACGCAGTCGCCAAGCTCCGCCGCACGGCGGGTGGACGAATGACAGACCGGGTTCACGAAATCCTGAGTGGGTATGAGAGTGACAATCCCGGAACCAAAACTAATATTGCCCGTCTGCTAAATCATGGACGGTTGGCGGGAACCGGCAAGCTGGTGATTTTGCCCGTGGACCAAGGATTTGAACATGGCCCGGCGCGAAGCTTCGCGATTAATCCCGCCGGGTACGACCCGAATTACCACTTTGAGATGGCCATTGAGGCGGGTTGCAACGCATACGCTGCGCCGTTGGGCTTCCTGGAAGCCGCAGCCGCCCGTCATGCCGGCGAAGTACCCTTGATCCTGAAGCTCAACAACCACGACGTGCTGCACGATGAGAAGGATCCCATCTCGGCGGTCACCGGAAGCGTTCAGGATGCGCTCCGTCTAGGTTGCTCCGCCATTGGATTCACCATCTACCCCGGTTCGGCGCGGGCGCAGGAGATGTATTCGCAGTTGCGCGCGTTGGCCGAGGAAGCTAAGAGGAATGGCCTGGCGGTGGTGGTGTGGTCCTATCCGCGCGGTTCATCATTGAGCAAGGAAGGCGAAACCGGCATTGACGTGGTGGCTTACGCGGCGCACATCGCCGCCGAGCTGGGCGCCCACATCATCAAGGTGAAACTGCCCACCGCACACATCGAACAGCCCGAAGCGCAGAAGGCTTACACCAAAGCCCAAGTGCCCGTCGGCACACTCGCTGAGCGCGTGCGGCACGTCGTGCAGAGCACTTTCGATGGCAACCGCATCGTCATCTTTTCCGGCGGCGCGATGAAGAGCAATGATGAGGATGTGTTTGACGAGGCCCGCGCTATTCGGGATGGCGGTGGCTTCGGATCCATTATCGGCCGCAACTCTTTCCAACGTCCCAGGGAGCACGCCCTCCGCTTCCTCGAAACCATCATGGAAATCTACGCCGGCGAATTGAAGTAAGCCGCTACAGCAAACAAACTGAGACACTACCAAGCCGCGCGGGAGGCCACATCCAAGCGCCGAGGTATTTGTGGTTTTTGAAGGAAATCAGCCTCGGCTCCAAAGGGAAGAGTTGGATGCGTGCCGTCATTTGCAGGCGTCAGTACTTCGCTAAGGCTGCATCACGCTGGGGCGGGCAGTATCGCGCCAGCATTTCCTCCAGGGGCTTCGCGGATGCGGGAAGGGTGATCCCGGGATTTGTCAGCACTCGGGCTGCATCCACCCGGTGACCGTAGAGATGCAGGTCAGCGGCATCGTCAGGTTTCAAGATAACCCCTTGCAGAGACGCTCCCGAAAATCTGCCTTGGCTGATGGAGTAAGCGGCCAAATCCGCGCGCAGCACAGAAATGGAGCCAACGCCGGGCTTGGCAGCGAGTGGCCCCGGAGACTCGGATGCGTCCACACCCACCTTAAGGCAGTTTTGCATGAATTTCCGCTTGCCCTTTGAGGTCATCACCAGGAAGACCACATTGGCGCTGTCGCCTTCCGGAATCAAGCCGTAACTTGTGCCGCCCACGGTGAACATCCAGGGTGCGCTCCAGGATTTTCCTCCATTCACGCGGCACACTAACGCGCCGCGGCCGAAGCGGGCGCCCAAGCCAAGCTCAATGCTGACAGCGGAAGGAATGATCCCAATGCAGAGGGCGTGATCGACCAATCGGGTAGGGATGCTAGGTCCCGGCATGGTCATGATCGTCTTAATGACTTGCGCAGCTCTCGCCAGCCGGTCTGCCTCACGATCCGGCTGCCGGGCCAGAAGACAACCCGAAAACCCCAAAGCTACGAAAATGATGAGTATCCGCTTCATGGCATTTTTCGTTTTACCCGAGAATGCCTCAACTCATCACCCGATGCCAAGTAACCAGTCCAAAATTGACCAGCTCCCCACCTTGCATTATCCACTTCCATTCGGTCCTTTGCTCAAAAATCCTGGTAGTGTCTCAGTTTGCTGTAGCGGCGCTCTATGAGCGCCGGAAACCGTTGAAGATACAAGTTCGGCGCTCATAGAGCGCCGCTACAGCAAGCAAACTGAGACACCACCAAAAACCTTGCAGGCGGATGGCGCGAATGGAAAGCCCGTCTCCGCGGGAAGTACCCTCAATCTTTTTATCAGGATTTGGGAAATGGCTGACCGCCTTTCGGAGAATATCGGGTGAGCGCAGCGACAAGCGGATTTGCAGCCTTTGGCACGCCGGCCTTACCCTTAATCACGATGTCCTTGGTGCTAAGCTTCTTGCCATACAGGCTGTAGTTGTCCTTCGCGTCCTGCTTGAAAAATGAGCCCGCCAGGGAAACCCCGGCAAAAAGACCTCGAGTTCTCGAATAACTCAATATCTCCGCATGCAACTGAGCGTCTGTCGAGCCTTCCGCAGTGCGGCCCACCGGACCGGCCGCGGCGGAAGCGTCTGCGCCGAGCTTCACTTTATTACCTGCCAACTTCATTGCGCCTCCGGCGTTCATAACAATGAAAACGACATCCGTGGCCCGGCCACCCAACTGAAATCCGATATTGGCCCCTCCGAGTCTAAACATGGAGGGCGCACCCCACGGTCCATTTCCTCCCCGGCGGCAAACCAAAACCCCACGTCCATAAGTTCCGCCAAGACCAATCGCAAAGCGCAGTTCGGTAGGAACAATCCCGACGCAAACGGCTCTGTCCAGCAGATCATGCGGGATGCCCTTCTCCGGTATCTTCATGATTTCATTAAGCACGTCAGTTGCCTTATCAAGCTGTCGAATGGCCTTGTTGCTGGCATCTTGTGCCCAGGCTGAGCTTCCAAAGAGCAACAGCAATACCAATGACACGAGTTTTTTCATTCTCACTCCTTTTGTCAGTAAAAATGCTCACGGCAGGCTTAACTCTTGCCTGCCGGCCAAATCATGTAAGTTTTTCACTGCTAGGGCACTTTTTGCCATCCGGAAGCGGCCCTTGCGGGGGCTCCATCGGAGCCCCGATGAGGTCCCTCATCCCGAGGCTCCTTCCGGCTCATCCGGCACTCCCATCTTCGAGAGCCGGTAACGTAACGCGTTGCGTGAAAGCCCCAGCATCCGCGCGGCATGGCTCTTGTTTCCACTAGCGCGGCGCAGCGCCTCGCGAATGATCTCATCCTCGTAACTTTCAAGCGTCATCCCGGCAGGCGGAAATGAAGGAAGTTGGCCTGCCCCAAGCGGTTTGGACGGAACGGCGGGAGAAAGGTCCAGGCGGATGTCTTCCTCCGCAATCATATTTCCTGCTGCGAAGGCCACCGCGCGCTCGATAATGTTTTCGAGCTCGCGGACATTACCTGGCCAATGAAATTGCATCAGCAGCTTCATGGCGCCCGGCGTCACACCCTTCAGGTCTTTCCCGGATTCGCGCGCGAATCGATCCACGAAACTATTCACCAAGTCAGGAATGTCCTCCTTGTGCTCGCGCAAAGGAGGAATATTGATAGGCACAACGTTCAGGCGGTAATATAAGTCTTCCCGGAAAGTTCCCTGCTCCAGCGCGGCGCGCAAATCGCGGTTGGTGGCGGCCACCAGGCGGACGTCCACTTTCAGTGTTTTCGTCCCACCCAAGTGCTCGAACTCGCGCTCCTGCAACACTCGCAGCAATTTCACCTGCGTCGCCGGCGGAACGTCTCCAATTTCGTCCAGGAACGTTGTGCCCTTGTCGGCCAGCTCAAACTTGCCGGGTTTCGCGGCTACCGCGCCTGTAAAGGCTCCCTTTTCGAAACCAAAGAGCTCGCTTTCCAGCAGATTTTCCGGGATCGCCGCGCAGTTAATTTTCACAAATGGTCCAGAGGCCCGGCGCGAGTGTTGGTGGATGACGCGGGCGATTAAATCTTTTCCAGCGCCGCTTTCACCCCCCAGCAGGACGGTGGAATTGGTGGGCGCCACGCGCTCCACCACCGCCAGCACCTCCTGCATTCTCGGGCCCCGGGCCACAACGTTCTTGTAATCGTAACGCCTGCCGAGCGCCTCTCGCAGATCTCGGTTCTCCTCGCGCAAGCGATGGAGGTCCAGCTCTTTTTTCAGGATCAGCTTCATCTCTTCCAGGGAGAACGGCTTCAGAATATAATCGCTGGCCCCGGCCTTCATCGCCTGAACCGCGGTTTCCACAGACCCAAATGCGGTCATCACCACTACCGGCAACCGGCTGTCCGTCCGCTTCACGGCTTGGAGAAAATCGAGACCGCTCATGCCGGGTAGCTTCAGGTCGGTTAGGACCGCGTCGATCGGCTCCTGGCGCAGCATCTTCACACCCGTCTCCGCGTCTGAGGCAGTACGCGTGGTGTAGCCTTCCTCCGCTAAGCTCAATTCGAGCAGGCGTAGCATTTTCGGTTCATCTTCAACGATCAAGATCGTAGGCATAAAGGTGCTTAGCGGACTTCCACAGTCCAGGTGGCGCTCATCTTTTTAATTCGGCCCTCTTTTTCATGGTGCCGCGGGAAAGAAGAGTTTGAAACATGCGCCCGCGCCGTCCCCGTCGCGACGGGAAACGCGAATGCTGCCGCCGTGGTTATCCACAATCTTGGAAACAATCGAAAGACCAAGCCCCACCCCTGTCTTCTTGGTGGTAAAGAATGGATTAAAAATTTGTTCTTTGTTCTCTTCAGGAATTCCCAACCCGGTATCCGCAACTTCGACCTCAACCCCACGTCTTCCGTCGGAGTTGGCCCGCCTGACCGCGATGCTCAATTGGCCGCCATCCGGCATGGCATCATAAGCGTTCTGAAAGAGATTTGTAAAAACCCGTTCGGAAAGCTCCGAATCCAGCGGAACTTGAGGCAAACCCGCAGCAAAGCTCTTGCGCACTTCGATCTTGGATGACGGGTGCAGACCGCGGACCGAGTCCAAAGACCTTTCGATCAAGGAGGTGATGTCCTGCGGGTGCAAATCAAGTTGCAAAGGCCGGGCGAAATCCAGAAAGCGTCCGACGAGGGCGTTCAGCCGCTCGACTTCACTCGAAATGTAGCCCGCCAGCTCACACGCAATGGGATCGGAGGATTGCAATTTCTGGTTCAGCATTTCCGCCGAGCCCTTGATGACGCCCAGGGGATTGCGAATCTCGTGAGCGAGGCCCGCGGAAAGCTGCCCCAATGCTGCTAAGCGTTCCGAACGGCGGGCCTCATCCTGGGCGAGCTTCAGTTTTCGATTCGTTTCTGAAAGTTCCTCCGCCAGGAGGCGGTGACGATTTGTCTGGCGGTGAAATTCGGAGACAAGGCGGTTCACCACCACAGCGATAAGGAAGAAAAAGAGATTGCGGATGGCCAACTCCGAAATCGAATCCGGCGTAAGGCGGTAAAGCCGAACGGCGGGAATGAGGAAGGAGCAATACGCGGCTGAGGTCACGAACGTCCAAAATATCGTTCCCCACCCGCCATAGATCATGGCGGCGGAAACCACCGGCAGGTAATAAATCGGATAGTAACTGCTGTCGATCGCCGCGACGGTGCTGGTGTGTTCAAGAAGCAAACTGGAAAGCAAAATTTTGAGGAGAATGCCGTAAGCGTTGCGCCGGCCCTGAGGAATGCGGGCCATAATACGCCGCTCGAAAAGCTGGAACAGGCCGATGGTTAGCAGGATGAGCTGTTTATGGACCTCGAACAGAGGCGGCAAAACAGCCAGACCGGCAAGAAACACCAGCCAGAGCAAATCCAGCCATGCAAATCGAGGTTCCTGCGTATCGGACATGGAAGTACCCTAGATAATTTAACATGGGCGGGATCAAGGATGGGAATTGAGGCAATAGGAAACCAAGGATCAAAACCGGCAGGGTTGTCCCTTTTCACTGCAGGCTCCAGGTAACGCCGCCGCAGTTGATAAGTCTGGATTATTCATGAATTTCCTTTGGAGAACTGGTAGGGCAAGGCTTCACCCATGCCCTTCCGCTCTTCGAATAAAGCTTTCTGAATAATCGAGGTTAGTTCTCGGCGGGCGACTCACTGGGTTTTTGAACTTTTTCAGCAGTCTCAACCCGGAATTTCTTGTAATCGCTGAATTGGCTGATGAAGTTGGCATTGATTCCGGCAAAGAGCATAAACTTCGCGGATATGTAGGCCTCCGAATAAGAAGGGAGCCAGACTTCATTGTTCACCATTTGCTGCTCGAATACGAAATAGGCGCCGGGACGCATCGAGGCGACAAGGCCGCCGCCAAATTTCCAGGCTTTGGTCATGCGCGCCTCTAATCGGGCGACATCCTTAGCCTTTTCGTCCACCCACACCGCCCCTGACAAATCCTGAATAAGACGCTCCGTGGCATTGCGGGGTTTGTAGCCGGGCTTGGGTCCAAAGTCAAAAACGATCACATCCTGCCCGCGATAGCGCTCGCGGCGCGGGTTAGTGAACTGATCCACCCGCAGGAAATCGGAAATTGTGGCTTGATTCTCATCCTTTTTCGGCTTCTTTTTACCCGCCGCCTTTTTGGCCTGGCGTTGTTGAAAATCTTTCACCTCCTTTTCCATGCGCTCATCTTCTTTCTTCTGCTGTGCCGGGTTCAGGGGCTTGCCGTCCTTCATGATCAGCTTCCGCACGTCCCGGTCTCCCAGGTGATACACCTCGTAGGTCTTGACGGACTTCTTGACCTTCCGGCCTCTCTTGTCAATTTCGAACTCTGTATCCTGTTCGTGGTAGGTGTAATTGTCCACGATTTGATCAATCTTCTTCTGGTTCAATTCGACATCACGAAGAAGAGCCGCAATATCCAGTAAGGGCCTGGAAGAAGTTTGAGGGAAATTGAAAACTGCCGGATTGAGAGTTACATTGATGCGAATCCGGTCAATAGTGATGCGCCAGTTCGAGGTTCCACTCTGAATAGTCATCTGGAAAGGCTCGAGAAGTCCGTCCACGCCGCGATAGTCCGCATAAGAAATCGTATCGAACTGCGCGCTGGATTCCCGGGTGGCCGCGGTTTGCGGTGGGCTGAGTGCTGGTTCCTGCTGTACAAAAGGCGGCGGGTAGAAAGCGGGAATTTCCTCTTTGACCAGAAGATGGTTCGCAGCATTAAACCAGAGCTTGCGCTTGAGGCCGGATGCGGTCTCCGCCTCGATGACATAAGCATCCTGGCCACTGACTAGTTCCCTGCCCTGAACTGTTATTCTCACCTTCTGTTTCCGGTAATCAACCAAGCCACGGTTCAAGATCGACGCGGAAAGCTGAAGATCCTTGGCGCGCGGTCCGGTAAGCGTGCGCAACCCACCTTGTGAATCCAGAATCCAGGCGGATTTTCCGTTATAGGCTTCGCTCCAGCGATGCGAATCCAAACTGATTTCCAGATAAATCCGGTTGGGGGTCTCAAGCTCTTCCGTAAAGGTTCCGTGCGCACCCTGTCCGGCCGTAACGTAACCCTGAATATCAACTGTCTTCAAACTTTTTAGCAGAGAAACACCACCCACGGCCTTCTGCCACTGCGAGACGATCTTGCTGGCTGACTGCGCCGGGACGATCGAGGCGGATAGAATGAAGTTCAGAATCAAGATCCCCCCCAAAAAAAAGAGTCGAACGGGGTTGTTTCCATACAAACCTTGCAGCCCCCTAAATTTGCGTTGAATCCTCATAATTCAAGATACGATGCCGCTTGATAGAATGTTGCGGAAAGATGGGAAGCTGTTAACTGGCCACGACGAGCGCCTTTTCTCGTCGTGGGCTTTCGCCGGGGTCCAAACGCAACCGCCAGTCGTGCTGTCATTCCCGCCTGCGCGGGAATGACGAGGAACGCCGCTGTAGCCCCGGGCACTCTGTATACGCCGTATCGCTTCGATACAATGTTTTTTTCCACCGCTCCCCCAGACCATTGGCTAAAATGGTCTCACCCCAAGGTGACTTTCTGGCCCGAGAGGACTTCATGGGACTTGCGGTGGGTATGAAGCCACACAAAATTGAGGGGACGAAGCTAGAATGTGTATGAAAACAAAGGATCTCGATTTTTTGGGAACCAACGATGGTCGGCCCGGACCAGCCATCCGGACGGTTTTTGTCACCGGTCTCGGGGGTGGCGGTGCGGTTTACCTGCTGTAGCGGCCAATGGTTGACAAAGAGGACCAATTCAGAATTTAGTGGACTGATGGCACACAAAGCAATCTCAACTCTGAAATCGCTCTCCCTTGAGGCGCCGGGGCCGGTCGATCTTATCTCGCTGGTGGGCAATACGCCGTTGTTGCGCATTCAAAAGCTGGCCCGCGATTTCCCGGAGGTTGAAATCCTGGCAAAGGCGGAATGGGAGAATCCGGGTGGCTCCGTCAAAGACCGCGCCGCTTTGAACATTATTCTGGAAGCGGAAAGGGCCGGCCTGATGAATCGGGAAAAAATCCTGATCGACTCAACCTCCGGAAATACCGGAATCGCCTACGCCATGATCTGCGCGGCCAGAGGCTATCGCCTGAAAATCTTCATGCCTTCCAATGCTTCGATCGAAAGGAAGCGCATCCTCCACGCCTATGGAGTTGAGATCGTCTACACAGACCCCATGGAGGGTTCGGATGGAGCCATCCGGAGGGTCCGGGAGTTGGCAGAGGACAATCCCGAGCTTTACTTTTATGCTAACCAGTATGACAATCCCGCCAACTGGCGCGCGCATTACAACGCTACGGCGCCCGAGATTTTCGAGCAGACGGCAGGGCGCCTGACCCATTTCGTGGCGGGACTGGGAACCAGCGGAACCTTCGTGGGTACTTCCCGCCGGTTGCGGGAACTGAACCCGCAGATTCGCTGCATCTCTGTGCAACCGGATGCTCCCTTTCACGGCCTCGAAGGGTTGAAACACATGCCAACGGCCATTCAACCTGCCATTTACGATCCGGGCTTGGCAGACGAAAATATTGAAATACCCACCGAAGAAGCTTATGCGATGACTCTTCGTCTGGCCCGGGAAGAAGGAATGCTGGTGGGAATTTCAGCGGGTGCAGCCATGATCGCAGCCCTGAAGGTCGCAGCGAAGACCGGCAAAGGCGTGATCGTCACAATCTTCTGTGACAGCGGTGACAAATACCTGAGCGAGCGATTTTGGGAAGAAGGCAAAAGGTGATCGAAATGCGCGGGCGCGACTTAGGTTTCATTCAAGGCAAGCGGCGCACGCCTGAGCAGTCCAGAGTGCGGCTGTTACCTGGAAGGAAGCCGTAGCATCCAATCATTTGCAGTCCGGCGCCAGCACTGCTTTTAACGATGATCCTCAAACTTAAGAACCATCATCTGGAACAGATGCTCGCACACGCGGGCCGCGATTATCCCAGCGAGTGCTGCGGCATCCTGTTGGGGAAAACGGATGGGGAATCAAAAATCGTTCATGAGATCATCGAAATGCGGAATCTTCGGCACAACCCGTCGAAAGCGCAGGAATTGCTGCCGCTGGATTCCACAGAGAAAGAAACGGACCGCAACCGTTTTTTGATCGATCCCGAGGAGCAGGTTCGTGTGGAGAAATCGGCCAGGGAAAGGCGTCTGGACGTAATTGGCTACTACCATTCACATCCCGACCATCCTGCAAGGCCCTCTGGCTACGATCGCGACCATGCATGGCCGTGGTACTCCTATGTTATAATTCAGGTGTTCCGCGGAAAAGCAGGAGAGTTCACGTCCTGGGTTTTGACGGAGGACCGGTCCGGGTTTGATTACGAGGGAATCGAATTAGAGGTTTGATTCCGGGCAGCCGGGTTGCGAATATTTTCGCGATGGGCTGTTTACTTTCAACAGCAAGGGCAAAGGAGTTTGAATGGAGGTCAAAATCATCATCCCAACTCCACTCCGGCAATACACGGAGAAGAGAGACGCAGTTCAGTTGCGGGCTGCAACGGTTGGAGAGGCTTTGCAGGGGCTGACGGGCCTTTACGGAGGCCTTCGCAAGCACTTGTACAATGACGAAGGGAAGCTCCGCAGTTTCGTCAATGTGTACTTAAACGACGAGGACATTCGGTACCTGCAAAAGGACCAGACTCCGGTCAAGGAAAATGACGTGATCAGCATTGTCCCATCCATCGCAGGCGGCGCCGGGCGGCTCTGCATCTGTAGTTAGCCTGGATCCGGAATCGCCGGAATTCCAGGCATTCCCCATTCCTGAAGCTCTCATTCCACCCGATCATCGCTGCAAATTCTGACTGGATTCGAGGCCATTGAGTGGCGCACTTTACTGGAATTGAGTCAACGAGGTTTGATTTATGGCAACTTACACGGCAAGCCAAAACACGGAGTTGGATCGCGAAGAAGTCTACCGTTACAGCCGGCATTTGATCATGCCGGAAGTGGGCATGGAAGGACAGCTCAAGCTGAAGCAAGCCAAGGTGCTCTGCGTCGGGGCGGGAGGCCTTGGATCTCCGCTGGCGCTTTATCTGGCGGCCGCGGGCGTGGGCACTCTTGGGATCGTGGACTTTGACGTGGTCGATTTTACCAACCTTCAAAGGCAAATCATTCACGGCACCAAGGATGTGGGCCGTTCCAAATTGCAATCGGCGCGGGACGCCATCCTGAACATCAATCCCAATGTTGAAGTCGTTCCCTTTGAAACCCGTCTGACGTCGGAAAATGCATTGCAAATTATCCGGGAATTCGACATCGTGGCGGACGGCACCGATAATTTTGCTACGCGCTACCTGGTGAATGACGCTTGCGTCCTTTCCAAGAAGCCCAATGTCTATGGAAGCATTTTCCGCTTTGAGGGGCAAGCCTCGGTGTTCTACGCGGAAGAAGGCGCTTGCTACCGTTGCCTTTATCCGGAACCGCCTCCTCCCGGCCTGGTTCCGAGCTGCGCGGAAGGCGGCGTGATTGGTGTTCTGCCCGGCATTGTAGGCTGCATTCAGGCCGTCGAAACCGTCAAGCTGATCCTGGGAAAAGGCCAGCCGCTGATCAGCCGCTTGTTGCTTTTCGACGCGCTCGGCATGAAATTCCGGGAGCTGAAACTCAGGAAGAATCCGGATTGCCCGGTGTGCGGATTGCATCCCACCATCACTCAGTTGATCGATTACGATGAGTTTTGCGGCGTCCGGGGCGAGGAATCCGAAATCCAACAGACCGTTCCGGAAATCACGGTGTCTGGACTCAAACAAAAGATGGATCATCAGGAGTCCTTTGTGCTAGTTGACGTTCGTGAGCCGCACGAATTTGATATCTGCCGCATCCCCGGATCAAAACTAATTCCTCTCAGCGAATTCACGAGGAGGATGAACGAGCTGAACTCATCGGACGAAATTTTGATCCATTGCCTCAGTGGAATGCGCAGCGCGCAAGCTACGGACCTGTTGCGCAAAGCAGGATTCCGCAAGGTCTACAACGTGCGGGGAGGCATTCGCGCCTGGGCATCCGAAGTGGACCCAGACATGCCGATGTATTGAAGCGTTGCTGTTTTTCGAACGGCGAATCATCGGCGCCAGGAAACCCGCCGGTTCTTGTTTAAATCAGAACTGGCTCTCAAGGACAATGCCGGCGAGACTCCCGGCGCTGCCCGGCGCCTTCTGGTTTCTGCCTGATGTCTTCCGCCACCAGCCTTTTCTGCTTTAATCAACAGCACATCCATGTAGAATGAAAGAGGGCAGACAACGAGGTTCCAAGTGGCGGACAGGCCGGAGGAGACAATTACGGACTACCAGGATATTCACACCGGCTGTTATCGCCGTCAAGATGCGGCGAGCGATTTTACTCTTTCAAATCCACCCGAAACCCGGCGCCGGGCATGGAAGCCCTGGGCGGCATTAACCCTGCTGACTTTTTTCCTTTGGGCGCCCATGCCAGCCAATCCAATGGGGCCGCAGGATCATACCGCAGCACAAGGCGCTGACAAGCCCGCTCACTCGGCCGCGGACCGGCCATCCGTAACCCATACCCAACCCCACATTCGCATCCAATCCACCATCGTGAACGCTCCGGTAACGGTCATGGACGCATCGGGCAATTTTGTGGAGGACCTCAAAAAGAGCGATTTCGAAATCATTGATAACGGCGTGGCTCAAAGGATTCAGCGGTTCGGACTGGCAGAGGAGCCGGTGTCGCTGGTTATTGTCGTGCAAAATAACGAAGCGATTGCTCCCTTGCTGGATCAAATTCGCCCGCTTGGCCCGATCTTTTCCAACTTGATCGTTGGCGCGAATGGCAAAGCGGCAGTTATTTTCTTTGCTGACCAGGTGAAAGTGGCCCAGGGATTTTCGCGGCATCAAGCGGTGCTGGCCAAGACGCTGAGCGGCTTGGAACCGGAAGGATCTAAGGTCCGGCTTAACGATGCCCTCATGCAGGCTATCACGTTGCTTGCCAGCCGCCCTGTGGCGGAGCGCCGCGTTGTAATTGCTTTATCGGAGGGATTCGACCAAGGCAGCAGCAGCCGGCCCCAGGATGTTATTCATGCCGCCATGGCCGCCGGTGTGGCGATTTACGGGCTTCAGTTCAGCGCCATGCAGGCATTATTGCACCGTCAGGATCAGCCAAAGGGACAAAATCCGCTGGATACTGCGATGGCGCGGCCGACTCCGGGTGAGGAAGCTCCTTCGATCACTATCACCCAGGACTACTACGACACGCCGGACATTCCCGTCATTCCCATCGTGACGGAAAGCGGAGACGTCATCCGGTCGGTGGCCACAAAGAGCGTTCTCGAAGCCTACGCTGGCTATACCGGTGGAGTGAATTATTCCCATTGGTCAAAAAAGGCTCTTCAAAAACAATTGACCCAAGTAGCGCTTGAGATCAACAGCCAATATGAGCTTGCCTACGTCCCGACCAACTTGAATCAAACCGGCTTTCACCGGCTGCAGATTGAGGTCAAATTGCCGGCGTTCAAAGTCCGCGCCCGTTCAGGCTATTACAATCCCTCGAAGAAGAAGTGAAATTTGAATCGAAACCAAGAAGGCCGCAGGCGGTCCCGTTACTCGTCATAAACCTCGAGTTCCCAAACCTGAACTCGCTTTCCAGCCTTCAAATCAATCTCCGCAAGGTAAGGACGCATTTCATCGGGGTCGACTTCGAGCACCATGATATGCTTCCGGCCCGCTTGGGTGAAAACCACGGTGAAGTAACGGTTGTGTTTGCCTCCCGAGCCGTGGGGTTTCACCTTCCACTTGAGTTTCATCTTCCGGACTTGGCGGCTGACGTCTGGCCGGTACTGCATGAGCTGGATGGCATTGTAAAGCGCGGTGATCGAGCCCTGTGAACAGTGGAAAGTCATCGACTCATCCGTCAATTCGAGCTGGCCCGGGCAGCCCTCCTGCAGGGCTTCCGTTCCGCCTGCGTATTTGAAAAGGTTGGCATCATCCTTGCTATTAGACCATGCCGTTCCCCGCAGAGCCAGAATGAGGCCAATCGTCATCAACACGGTACAAACTCTCGATAATCGTCCCATATCACCCACCCACCATAGAATTTCCAAGGACTTCGCCGCCAACTACATGACCGGCTTGACGAATTCCAAACTCTTACCAATTCGCCCCGGGCGAACAACATCCGGGGCGCAAACCATGTCCCAAGCCCCCACTTCCACCATTGCCCGCCTTCTTAGCGGATTGCGGCACGGGCACGGCCATCTCTACATACCAGGGTACATCTAAGTTATCGCATCTCGCAGGGATAAACTTCCAGTTCGTCACCACGACGGTGGCTTTCTGAAACTCCTCCGCCGTACCGTTGAGGAGGGTTGAGTCAATGACGCGGCCTTTGCTACTCACCAGCATTCGAAGACGAGGCGAATCAGGGACAACCCTGCGGCTGAGAGCCGAGATCAATCTTGGCGGACGAACCGCCCGGAGCAGATCCTGATCCGGGCGCGGAGGAAAATGTCTCAGAATCGAGGTGCGAAGATCAAAGTTGACGTTGATGCTGGTCTGGAATGGAACCGGACCTGAACCATCCCGATAGGGCCGGTAAACCCACCGGCGGATAGCATCCATGGAGGCTTGGGCAAGGAAGGGATGACCTTTGACCACGTGAATCATATCGACCCGGCCCCGGCAGCTCACTGTGATTAAAAGTCGCACCCTGCCATGAATGTAGTTTACTCGCGCCGCCGGTGGGTAATCCGGCTTCGGTTGCGAGATCAGCAGTTTGACGGCCTCTCTGGGGCCGAGCGTAACCAGTGGGGCCTGTGAGGGGTGTGGGCAATGGGAGGCGGCCCGGCTCACTGTGCCAGAAGAACAGGAGATGGCAACCCAAAGTCCCGCAAGCCAGGGCAATCTCCATCGCTTAGTCATCGGACTCGAAGATGACATGCGCAACAACATATCGATCAGCATGAGACAGAGAAACCGCCATCCGGCTCACTCGCAATCCCTGCGCAACCTCCAGAGCTTTGCCGGTCAAAATAAGCTCAGGCTTACCGCTCGGAAGGTGAACCACCTCCACATCAAGCCATCGGACGCCTTGGGTCCATCCAGTTCCCAGGGCTTTGAAGGCTGCTTCCTTGGCCGCAAACCGCGCCGCATAACGCTCCTCCCGGTTCTTGAACCGTCCGCAATATTCAATTTCTCCCGGCGTGAATACGCGCTTAGCAAAACGCTCGCCGTGGTTTTCAAGAGCTTGGCGGAGCCGGCCCGTCTCGGCAATATCGATACCAGTCCCCACGATCATTCTTTCCTCAGACCCACGAGAGCGTAGCACTGACCCTCTTCAGAAACCTCATATGGAATGCAACCGGCGATGCTTCGCCATTCCTGCCAGTGGAAGCCGGTGCTCCAATTGATTCCTGACCACTCCGTGTTAGATTTCGGCTGCCGAGGACGCCAAGAAAGCGATTGTCCCCGGCTTCTTGTCCTACTCAATATCATGGCATGAAACGGCCGAATCCGTGGCGAATTTTGAAAGCCAAACTCCTAACCCCCGCGCCGCCCGGACCGGGACTCGGGTGGTGTCTCAGTTTGCTTGCTGTAGCGGCGCTCTATGAGCGCCGAATTTTATTTATCAACACCTTCCGGCGTTCATAGAGCGCCGCTACAGCAAACTGAGACACTACCGGGACTCGCCACGGCTTGACCCAACTCTCGCAATCGCCTAACCTGAGTTTCGGATTTCCTGGACTCTATCGAGTCCCGAGATCTAACCTGGATTAATCACGAAGTCGTTTCGGAAGACAGGAAGGGTACGGTTTGAACCACGCCCGTCCGGTCTCCAAATAAAGCTTCGTGAGTAATCCAGTCTAAGGGCTTATGCAACCTAAGTATCCAAGCTCTTCCGAACAAGTCTCATCCTTGCCTTCGCTTCCTGAGGTGTATCGAAGTGTTCCCGTCCCCAGCCAGGCAAGTTTTTGGCGCAAGCTCCTGGCTTTCTCCGGACCCGGATTTCTGGTTGCCGTCGGGTATATGGACCCAGGAAACTGGGTCACGGATATCGCCGGGGGGTCACAGTTTGCCTATCGCTTGATCTTTGTCCTTCTGATTTCCAATTTCATTGCCATTCTGCTCCAAACCCTGGCGGCGCGTCTTGGAATTGTTACGCAGAAGGACCTGGCGCAGGTCTGCCGGGACAATTACAGCCGCCAGACCGGAATCGCCCTGTGGATATTTGCCGAAATTGCCATCTCGGCGTGCGACCTCGCGGAAGTCATCGGTTCAGCTATTGCGCTCAATCTCCTTTTCCACATTCCGTTGCTTTGGGGAGTGTGCCTGACCGCGCTCGATGTTCTGGCCATTCTCTATCTACAACACCGTGGGTTTCGATATCTGGAAGTTGTCGTAGTGACCGTCATCGGAACCATCGGCCTCTGCTATTTGATTGAAATCCTGTTGGTCAAACCCGAGGTTGCGGGTATGGTCCAGGGGCTCTTGCCGACGAAGGAAGTCCTAACGAACTACAGCATGCTTTACATTGCAGTGGGAATGCTGGGGGCCACGGTCATGCCGCACAATTTGTATCTCCATTCTTCGCTGGTCCAGACTCGCGCCATTGAGAGGACTCCTGAAGGCATGCAAACAGCCGTCCGGTACAATTTGCTGGACTCGGCTCTGGCCTTAAACCTTGCATTCTTTGTAAACGCGGCGATTCTCATCATGGCTGCTGCTTCGTTCAATCGCCACGGGCTGTATCAAGTCGCGGAGATTCAGGACGCCTATCACACCCTTTCTCCTCTACTGGGTGTCAAGGCCGCCAGTTTGTTGTTTGCTGTCGCGCTCCTATGCTCCGGTCAGAATTCGACGCTGACAGGCACCTTGGCCGGCCAGGTTGTGATGGAGGGATTTCTTCATCTCCGCCTCACGCCTTGGCTCCGGCGCCTGATCACTCGCATGATGGCGATTATTCCTGCAATCTTCACGGTGCTTTTCTATGGCGCCAAGGGGACGAACCAACTTCTGATCTTGAGCCAGGTGGTGTTGAGCCTTCAGCTTTCCTTTGCCGTATTCCCCCTTGTTAAATTCGTGGGGAGCAAGGCATTGATGGGAGAGTTTGCAAGTCCAAGGTGGCTTCATGCAATTTCCTGGTGTGTGGCGTGGCTGATTGCCGGTCTGAACGGCTACCTGGTTTTCATATGGATCCGGGGGGCAATACACTAAAAGCCTCTCTGCTAAGTCGTGAATCGATCCGGGATTTCCGAATGGCAGTTTATCCATTGAATGCTTCAACAGAATATGGATGGAGTTGTTATGTTCACAAAAATTCTCGTGGCTCTCGACCACAGCAGGGCAGACAAGGCGCTCTTGCCCCACGTAAAGGAGCTCGCGCAGTTGACCAAAGCACAGATCCTGCTTTTCCATGTATCTACAGGTTGGCAAGCACAATGGCAGATGAGTCTGAACCTGGCCGACTCCGAAGAGATGCGCGAAGACCGGGAATACCTGGAAAGTGTTTCCAAAGAACTTGGTGACGCCGGGTTTCAGGTGGAAGCCCGCCACGCCGCCGGCAAACCGGCGACTGAAATCTTGAGAACCGCGCGCGAAGAAAACTGTGATTTGATTGCCATGACAACGCACGGCCACCGTTTGCTCTCCGACCTGATCTACGGGGAAACCATCGAAACCGTTCGGCACGAGTCCGAAATACCCCTGTTTTTGGTGCGCGGAGGACATTGAGGCTCGCTTCAAGCCAATCTTGTTGAGCCTGCATGATTCATGAAGTCTTATTCGAAGACCGGAAGGGCATGGTTAAAACCATCGCCTCTCGATCCTCCGGGGGAAGTTCATGAATCATCCGGTTTGGTGTTTCATGCCGGCGGAAAATAGCACTCGTCACTTGCCACCTCCCACTGCCTTCGGTCTCTGTCAATTTCCGGTAGTGGAGCGGTTTGTTTGTCGTAGCGGCGCTCCTACCCAATTTTCTTGCCTTTTGCCCGCGCGCAAGATAAAAGGGGAATACTAGCTTCTGGGAGGATTCTGTATTCATGCTCATGTCCGGACGTGCCACAAGCCAGGGAACATTACGTTTCCGGGAACGGTTCGGCAGAGATTTGCCCGGACATTTCCGTGAAGCGCGGGGCCTTTGGCTCTCCTCGATCGGGCAAGGGACTTACCTTGGCCAGCCGACCGGTGTTTGCGACGCCCAATACCGCCAGTCTATCCGCCTGGCGATTGAAATGGGCACAAACGTCATTGACACGGCCGTAAACTACCGTCATCAACGCAGCGAGCGGGCGATTGGAGAGGCGCTGAAGGCGCTGTTCGACGCAGGCACGCTGCAACGGGATGAAATCTTCCTGGCCACCAAAGGCGGCTTCTTGACTTTTGATGGCAACGAGCCGGCTGGCTCCGCTTCGCAATACTTTCATGAGAAAGTCATCCAAACCGGCCTCGCCCGTGAAGAGGATGTGGCCGCCGGGTGCCATGTCATGACACCAGCGTACCTGAAGAACCAGATCGAGGTCAGCCGTAAGAATTTGGGAGTTAAAACGCTTGATCTTTACTATCTTCATAATCCTGAAATTCAGCTTGAGCGCGTCTCGCGCGATGAGTTTTACGCTTTGCTGCGCCAGGCTTTTGCCGCTTTCGAGGAAGCCGTGAGCGCTGGAGCAATCCAGGCATACGGCACGGCCACGTGGAATGCCTTCCGCGTATCGCCCAATTCTAAGGACGCCATTTCCCTTTCCCAAGTTCTGCGCGTGGCCCGGGAGGCGGGGGGCGTGGACCACCACTTTCGCGCTATTCAGCTTCCGTTTAATTTCGCCATGCTGGAGGCGTTAGGCCAAAGCACCCAACCGGCGGATGGCCGTCTCGAGCCTCTATTGAAGACCGCCCAGCGCGAGGATCTCATGGTTTTTTCAAGCGCCAGCCTGCTTCAGGGGCAACTGGTCTCCGGCCTTCCCTCGGAAATTACGCGATGGTTCGCGAACCTCCAAACTGACGCGCAGCGGTCTTTGCAGTTTGTCCGCTCGACGCCCGGGATTACCAGCGCACTGGTAGGCATGAGCTGTCCCGATCACGTGAAAGAGAATCTGATGACAGCTTCCGTTCGTCCTCTCGAATCGTCGAACTATTGGGCCATGTTTTCGAAGAACTGAGTATTGAAACCCAGCCGGCGAAGGCCGGAGTTTAGTATCGACCCGTGCGATGCCATCATCATGGAGAATTGCTATTCATGCCGGACCCGAGATTGAAAGCCAAACTCGAACAGGGTCTTGCGGCCATTCAAAGGGCCGGCTTCCCGGAGGCGATCGAGATATTCACGGAGCTGACGGCTGAGGAGCCGGAGAGCGGCGAAGCTTGGCGAAATCTTGGCCATTGTTACCTGGAAACCCGGCAATTGGATCTGGCTCTTGAGGCGCTGACGCGAGCGGCAAAATACGATCCGCGTGATGCCCTGGCCCATTACCTGTTGGGCCATGCCTACGGCTCAACGGGACAGCTCGAACCGGCGGCCGCGTGTTATCGCCATGCATTGGAGATTGACCCGGCGCACGCCAAGGCCGAAGAATTTCTGATGAAAACGGAATCCCTGCTCGAAAGCCGGGAGCATTATCGCAACGCCTTGAAGCACCTTTATGCTCCCGACCCTGGCCCGGCTGATTTGAATCTCGCGCTGCGCGACTTGATCGAATCCGCCGCCATCTTTGCGGATTCTCCGGCCCATCAAAACCTGCGCGAATGCGCCCAAAGGCTCTTTGAACTCAGAAGTCCGATGACGATCCCCGTCCGCGTGACGCCGGATCTGGAGCTTTGGGCGCGAGCTTGCGAGCGCGGCTATCTTTGCATCGAAGCGAAGAACTGGCTGGGCGCGCGCGCCGCCTATGAGGAAGCTCTAGGCTACCGCTATCAGGACGCTTTCGTTCATCACGCCCTGGGTTTCTGCCTGGCCGAAACTGGTGATACCAGCGGGGCAGTCAGCGCCTGGCTTAGATTGCTGGAACTCGATGCCAATTACGATTTTTGCCGTTTCGGGCGCCTCCACCGGCGGGAATAACTCATTGCGCATTCCGAATCGCCTTTACAGTTAATCCCCGCAATTATTTTCTCAAGAACCACGGTCTACGGCTAACGGCGGGACTGAGTAGCGGAGAGTTTATCTCGTCAAGGGGCAGCATAGAGCCGTCTCCACTTAATCTGACCCACTACTCAGAGCGTCTCCTGCTGACGAACCAGTCCCGCATCCAGTACAATCCTCAAAGTAGCAATCCACTGAGGAGAATTAAAATGCCGAATTCTTCGCTAATCACGCTCACCACGGATTTTGGCCTCTCCGACCACTTCGTGGGAACCATGAAGGGCGTCATCCTCAACATCAATCCAGCCGCCAGAATCATCGACATCAGCCACCAAGTTAACTCACATGACGTTTTCGACGGCGCCTTTACGCTCTTCCAGGCCTACCGCTACTTTCCGCCGGATACCATTCACATAGCGGTGGTCGATCCGGGAGTGGGAACGGAGCGGCGCCCGGTGATTGCACGGTCCGGCCGTTACACTTTCGTTGCGCCGGACAATGGCGTTCTCTCCCTGATCTACGAAGAAGAATCCATCGAAGTTCGAGAAATCACTGCGTCCCATTATTTCCTCAGCCCCATGAGCCACACTTTCCATGGGCGTGACGTCTTTTCCCCGGTCGCGGCATGGCTGAGCAAGGGCGTGGAGGTTGCGAAGTTTGGCGACCTGGTTACAGACTTCGTGCGGTTCGTCTCGCCCAAGCCAAAGCCGGTGGCAGACCAGCGATTCCAGGGTGTGATATTGAAAGCCGATAAATTCGGCAACCTTATCACCAATTTTTCCGCACGCCAATTTCCAGCTTTGGCGCAAGAAAATCAGCCAGCTTTCACGCTCAGCATCGGGTCAAAGGAAATAAAGAAAATCAGCACGTCTTTCGCAGACGGACAGCCCGGCGAAGTGATCGCCATTCTAGGAAGCTCTGGATTCATCGAAATCTGCACGAACCGCGGTTCGGCTGCCAAACTGCTTCAAGTAAATCGCGGCGCGGAAGCGATTTTGACTTTAGTGCCTACGTCATAAGATTCTGACGTTTTCTGGCAGAACATTGCGACCAATATGTATCGAGTGTGGATTCCCGCTTCCTGCCTTCGCGGGGACAAGCTTCGCGGGAATGACCGCAGCCTGTCGTTGTCAGCGGATACGCCCGTCTTGCTTCCAGCTATGCCGAATTAGGTTAAGAATCGTGGCCCGCAAGGAGAGCAACCCTGACCGGCCTTCGACCCGGGCGACTCACGAACTTCTCAGCGGGGACCGTCCGTTATCAATTACACCCTGCGCAAGCGGAACACCCTCGCGGTCATTCCGGCGTTATACTGGGGCCGTCAGGGAATTAGCCATGTGGGCAAACAGGGAATGGAGCGTGATTTGGACGCGGATTCGATCGTGGATCGGATTTATCCGGAACTTGCTTGAACCTCACGTCCCATCTCTCCACATAAAGCTCTTTTGGCCTTCCTCCCTTCGAGCCCTTTCCTTCGCCATCGTGTTCGCTATGCTGTTTGTTGCCGGAGGCCTTGCTGGGCTCCAATACGGCCAAAGAGATGTGGAGGATTTTGAAGCCAAACACTTTTATGCTCATGTCAAAACCATTGTTGATGACTCACCGGAAGAACTTAAACACAAATATTCCTATCTCAAGCATCTTCAGCCGCCGCAAAGTCAAGAAGCCTTGTCAAACATTCTCCAGAAGTTAGGGCAGAACGTTGAGCTTTTGTTCCAGCATTTTCCCAATACGGCCTGCAAGGAAATCGTTTATTCAACGCGGCTCAAGAACGACGGAAGCGTTGAGGAGGGATTGTCTCAAGAATTCAACTACGTCATCCTTGCCAAGCCGGGCGAGAACCAGGAAGAGTTTCAAGAGTACCGCACCGACTCAAAGGGCCACCCGATCAGTCCCACCGCCATGCAGGGAACTTCATTACTTACGGAAGGATTCGTTTCGATGCCCATCCATTTTCTTCCGAAGTACCAGCCCCAAAGCCGTTTTCTTTATCTTGGGCATGACAAGTTGAAGAAAGTGAATGCGATTGTTATCGCCTTTGCCCAGGTTTTTGGAAAAGCCCGGGAGGTCGGAGCGGTCAATGTAGGAGGGCAATCCGCTTTGCTACTGATCCAGGGAGAGGCATGGGTTGACCCGAAGACTTTTCAAATCCTGCGAATGCGCACGGAGTTGCTCGCGCCGCGCCCGGACGTGGGCCTTGAGCAGCAGACAACGGATATTGAATTTGGGCCGGTGAAGTTCAAAGACACTGCCGTCACTTTCTGGCTTCCGCGCCAGGTTTCTGTGTTGGTGACGTGGAACACTTTCACCTTTCACAATATCCACAACTACTCGCATTTCCGGTTATTCAGCGTTCAAACAGACCAAGCCATCGCACCTCCCTCGAGGTCAAAGAACTAAACCCCACAACATCAGAGGCGATCATGAATCGCCAATGTCTCTACGCCTGGCCATTCGCCCGGAACAGGGGTAGCCATTTGGCAAGAAGCCGGATACTGGCGTTGTCCGTGCGGTCCGCCTGGAGCGGCGTGATGGAGATCTTGTGAGCGAAAACAGCGGCGTAGTCGGACTCGGGCTCGACCTTATCGACATTCACCGACTCATCCTGCCAAAAGTAGGGGCGGCCTCGCGGGTCCTGCTTTTCATGAATAATGTTTTGCGAAACCTTCCGGCTCTGCCGCGTCAGGCTGACGCCGTGAATCTCGCCGCGCGGCACGTTCACATTCAGCATCACTCCCAGCGGTAAGCCTTCGGCCAGCACTCTGGCTGCGATCTGCGCGGCGAATGCCGCAGCCACGGAAAAATCAAGTTCCTTGCGGGTGGCGAGAGACATGGCTATGCCGTGCACGCCGTGCAGAGTTGCCTCCATGGCAGCCGCCACCGTACCGGAGTAAACTACATTCTCACCCATGTTCCCGCCCGGATTGATGCCGGACACCACCAGGTCCGGAGGCTCCGGCATCAGCCGGTGTAGCGCCAGGATCACAGCGTCCGCTGGAGTGCCCGAAACCGAGAAATGCCGTTCGTCAAGCCGGTGCACCCGAAGCGGCGAATACAAGGTCAGGGATTGGCTTGTGCCGCTCATCTCGCGGTCGGGAGCAACCACCATGAGCTCGCCAAGCGGACTGAGAGCATCCTCCAAAGCTTTCAGACCCGGAGCCTGTACCCCGTCGTCATTGGTCAACAGTAGCCGCTTTTTTCGCATGGAAACCGGACCTGTCATGAATATTTTTGATGATGGGCGGTCTTGGGACAGGAGTGTGTCAATTTGCGAGCCAATTGCACAAAATCCAAGTGGGTGATGTCCATTCGTTATAGAATTAAAGAATCGGGGCGAGAGGATTTGAACCTCCGACCTCTTGGTCCCGAACCAAGCGCGCTACCAGGCTACGCTACGCCCCGATAAAGCAGTGACAAGTGACCGGTGATGATTGACGAGCGGTAAAGCAAGAGGGGAATCCGGCTTTCACTGTTCACTTGTCATTCTTCACTATTGTTCTGGTCGGGACGGCCAGATTTGAACTGGCGACCCCTTGCACCCCAAGCAAGTGCGCTACCAGGCTGCGCCACGTCCCGAAAA
>CALCEB010000205.1 GCA_937900045.1 uncultured Acidobacteriota bacterium | reverse complement strand
TGGGTGGCCCGCCGCGCATTGCTAAGCAAACAGAAAGCAAAAGGGAAGTGAACCGGATTCAGAGTTCCCAAGTGGCTTCTGAAAGCGACCATCGGGACTGGGTAACCAGGGGGGTGCCGTATATCATTGTGGACGAGGAGAAAGCCCAGTTCGCCAAGCTCAAGACGGACGAAGACCGCAAGAAATTCATCAAGGCCTTCTGGGAGCGTCGCAATCCCAACCCTGGCAGTCCCGAAAACAAGTTCAAGGAGCAATATTACAAGCGAGTCGCCTATGCCAAGCAGCATTTCCATTATCTCGCAGCAGGACCCCGCGATGACCGTGCCAGGATTTATATTCAGTACGGCCCCCCCGACAAGATTGCATTTCCCGTTTCCAAGGCCAGAAAGGGCGCCGGCGGAAAAGGCGCGCCATCTGGCATTAAAGAGACTTGGATCTACAATGAGATTGAAGGCATCGGAAAACATGTGACCGTGGAGTTCACTGATCCGTCTAACAGTGGGGAATATCGGGTAGTTACTGATCCCGAGGCGCTCCGCAGGCCGTCCGCCGGGCGAAGGATGGAGAGCTCGTCGGGTAGATCGCGGCCCCCCGCCCTCTACCCGCTTTAACCTGTTGGAACCAAGGCAAAAATAATTTGTCTCACGCGTCTCATCGGCCCCTTGCGCTTGTGCTAGGCTTAGAGGGATGCAATTCATGCAATTTCACAGATCGGCGTCGTGTACAGATTCCAACCCCCAGTTTCGGACGCTTGTTTCCCATCCACCGTCCTCTGCCTTCTTCGATACTCCCCAGGCTGCTCGCAAAGAAAAAGAAAAGGTTGACACAGCAAAAGATGTTAAAAATAACAAAACGAACCGGAGAAGTTGTTGAAAACAAACGAATGGCTCCGGTTCGTTTTGCAAAACGAACCGGAGATTCAGCATGGAAACAGGGTTCGGCCAACGGGAGCCTGTCAGTCCCGCACAGAGTGCTTGTGACCGTGCGCTTTTTCCAAAATCCAGGCGGCGCTGGCAGTTAAATCTTTTATTATGATGAAGTTGAGTGGATTGTACAGAACAAGTTACAATAGACCATCTTAGAATAATCAAGTTCTGAAAATTGTGAGGAGTGTCTCAGTTTTTTTTGCTGTAGCGCCGCTCGGAGCCTGCCCTGACGGGTGCTCCCAACCGGCTTAAAATAGTAATACCAGGCTTTGTAGATTGAGAATGGAGACATAAGGTGTTAGATAGGAAATGCTTGGTTCCAATGACTGAGCCGATGAGCATAAGGAAGGATGGTACACAGAAGTCTAAATCAGCGTCCAGAAAAGGGCATGGGACGTTCTATAAGGGATTCCTTTAGTACCAAACCTAAAACTTATTGAAAACAAAGGAAGACTCGAGGAACAAACCGGAACAAACCTAAAAGCAAAGCCAAGAAAATCTTGTAAATGATTGAATTGAAAAGGGTAATCTGCACTAGCGACCAAAACTAAGCATTTCACACAAAACAAAGGGGTTATTTTGCCGTCTGTGGAAATCTTAGGTTTGCTTTGGGGGTATTTCCGGTTTGGCTTGGCGCCGGTCGGCTCTGGAGCGCCGGTCGGTTCGTCTGGCTTGTGGTTATGCATTTTTCTCGGGTCCACTTTGGCCAACCGTGGCGCGAAACCGCTGGGGACGTCCTCCGCGGAGTTTAATCCGGGCGGGCACACCGACAATGGTGGTGTTATCCGGGACGTCCGTCATCACCAGGCTGTTGGGCATCACCACGACGTTATTGCCAATCTTGACGCCTGGCATAATCTTGCAGCCCGGACCCAGCCACACATCGTCGCCAATGCTGACCACTCCATTACTGGCCAGGACACCGGTTCCCACCGTCAAGTTGCGGCCGATCTTGATGGCCCCGATGAAAATGCCGGACCATGTATGGATGATCAGGCCGGGGCCAATCTCGGCCTTCTCGATGATGTAAACACCCGTCAAGATCGACGCGATTCGCCGGAAAATATTGGCCACGATCCATAACACTTGGCGCACCACGGGAATATGAATGCCCTCCACCCAGTGGCCAAAACGGTAAGCAACGATAGGCGGGAAGCCGATGTGCAGAAAGGCTCGTAGAGTACGAGTCACGGGATGGCGTTGCCACCAACCCTGTTGTAGACTAACGTTCTTCACTCGCGCGATATCCCCGCGCAGGTTGTCAAACATATTAAACCGTCCTTACTCGATAGTCCTCAGGGAGTTCTGCGAATCCTTCGGCGGGTGGCCCCAGGCACCTGCGGGCGATTCTGCCGTGTCGAGGTATCAGCCCATGACACCTCCATCACTATACTGAAACTTGTTGCCTCAGGCAAATTCCCCCCAAGTGAGGGTAGAGCCTCTGGCTTTGTTCCGGCTATCGTGCGCATACCGGGGTTGCTTTGAGGCCAAACCGGATGGCAGCGCCGCAACAGCACACAACCCGCGCAGCTACCAACCGGACAACCGGACTGGCGTTTTGGCCATCCGGGAAAATTGGGTTAGAATACGAACCACATTTTCTGACTGATTTAATGACGCAGGTGCGCCAAGGGGGCAACATGGAAGCGGAACTGGCTTTGGAATTCGTGCGGGTGGTGGAGGAGGCGGCGATGGCGGCGGCGCGCACCATGGGCCGTGGTGACGGCAAGCTCTCCGATCAAGCTGCGGTGGAGGCGATGCGGCGGATCCTGGATACCGTCCCACTCGCCGGAACGGTGGTGATTGGCGAGGGCGAACGGGACGAAGCGCCCATGCTCTATATTGGCGAGCGCGTGGGGTTGCAAAAGGAATATAGCGAAACGCTGCCCGGCGTCGATATTGCCGTGGACCCGCTGGAAGGGACAAACCTCTGCGCACAGGGCGTGGCGGGGGCGATTACCGTACTGGCCGCATCGGAAAGCGGCGGCTTGCTGCACGCTCCGGATTGCTACATGGAGAAGCTGGTGGTGGAACCCGCGGCGCGTGGAGCCGTGGAGCTGGATGCTCCCGTGAAGGAGAACCTGCGGGCGATCGCCCGCCGCCTGGACCGCGACATCCAGGATTTGGTGGTGGTGGTGCTTGACCGGCCCCGCCATGAGAAGTTGATCTCCGAGATTCGGGAAGCGGGCGCGCGCATCCGGCTGATCCAGGATGGCGACCTTTCCGCCGGCATCGCTGCAGCGGTGATGGGAACCGGCGTCCACGCGGTGATGGGGATTGGCGGCGCACCGGAGGGTGTGCTGACCGCGGCCGCCCTGCGTTGCCTGAACGGTGAAATCCTGGCGCGCCTGGTGGTGAAGGATGAGCACCAGGCCGAGCGCCTGAAGTCCATGGGCGTCAAAGACCTTAGGAAGATTTACACCACGGACGAGCTAGCCCCGGGCAAGGAAATCATCTTCGCCGCCACGGGTGTGACCGATGGCAGCCTTCTGCGTGGCGTGCGCTTTTTCGGCGAGGGCGCTCGCACTCAATCTCTGGTAATGACCAATAGCACCCGGTCCGTCCGGTTTATCGATTCCATTTACCTTTCCCGCAGTCCGGACGCCACCGTGCGGCTGATGTAGACTGAGGTCCCGGTTTGAGGAACAAAACTCTTCACGAAATCGTAACCACCAATGAGGCCCGGGAAGAATTCCTGGACCCTGCCCTTTTCGGCGCCGCCCTTGCATGGGGCGAGACCTGTGAAGGCGATATTTGTTTAAGGAGCATGCCATGTCAATGCCGCCTCAACCGCCCCGGCCTCCCATGCCTCCCGCGCCGCCTACCCCGCCCAAATCGGGGTCCAACGTCGTCCTGATTGTGGTTCTGATCCTCGGGATCATCGTCGTGGGAGCAATTTTTGCCGTCTGGACGGGATTGCGCTTGATTTCCCACAACGTCCACATCAATGTTTCGGATGGATTGAACGGAAAGAAGCAAGTTTCCATCCAAACGCCCGCCGGGAATGTGGAAGTTCGCAAGGATGTGGGCATCAACGAGGCTCGCCTGGGCTTGCCCATTTATCCCGGCGCGACACCCGTGGATAAGGACAACTCAGCGGCTGTGAGCATTGGGGTGCCGGGCCATGAACACGTTGGAGTGGTCGCGGGCAAGTTCGAAACCTCAGACCCCATCGACAAGGTCAAGGATTTCTATAACAAGCGGCTGAGCGGCCAAGTGACCAAGTTCACAGAGCGAGACTCCGAAGGCAAGATGGTGTTTGAAATCAAGCACGGCAACCTGGAAAGGATTGTATCCTTGCGCGAAGAAGACGGAAAGACGCGGATCGAACTGGTCCGCGTTGGGGAATCATCCGGCGGGGTCAACTAAAGAAGGGCTCGCCCTTGATGTCCCATTAGGGTGACCCTCGTGGTCACACGAGGAAGGGCAGTGGCCGCGGCGAACCCGCCCCTGAAACGACAAGGCCCCTAACCTGCCGCGGGCCAGGCCCCAAGCAGCCGTCGTACCAGCACCAATTCACCCAGATGGTAAGCGTTGTGATCCGCCACCAACAGGGCTTCCCGCAGGATCGTCTGCCCGCTGCCGTGCGGGATCGGGATAAAGAGGTCCGTGGTTGGATCAGCCACCAGTTTTTGCATGGCCTCCAGGTCGTGGCTGAAATCCCGCACGGCGCGTTGCCAGGCGCCGGCGCTGGCGGGAGCAGGATCGCCCGGCCAATAACCCTCTGGCCATGCGGGCGAAACGTGTTTTGGATTGATGCTGAACTCCAGGATATCCCATTGGGCAATGCGCAGGTGCTCCACAATCTCCCATGGTGAGTGCGGCGCGCCGCGCGGCCTTGTCCCTTGCAGTTTGGCGGGCAACCCCGCTAGGGCCTTCTCGAAACTTAAATGCGCGCCGCCGCCCTCAAGCAGGTAGAGAATGTGTTCGCGCAATGTCGATTGATCTTCGGGCGCTGATTTGTTCATTTTGTCAACTCCGTAGAATTCTTGTCCCCGGGTATTGTTGAATATTGTAAATGCTCATTGGATGCTTGAGAGCCAATTTGTTGCCATTATTTTACATCGAGCCGTGCGGTAAGCGTGAACGTGGCGTAAATACCAGACTCCCGGGACAGCGGCCAAACTTCCCCCCTGCCAACTAACGCGACAGCTTGAAAGGAGGAGACAATTGAAATACTCTGGGAGCGGGAAAAGGGGCAATCATGCTTGCGCTGTTCCGGCGCCCATTCCGGCGTGCCGCTCTGCCGCATAAGGGAATCGGCCGGGCTAAGCGAGGACTCGTGAAGGCGTTGGTTCTGGCCTTGACGATGTTCGCCCTGCCGGTCAGTCTGCTGACCCTGGGATTTACTGCCCTCCAGCGTCCCATGTTAAAGCCTCCTGAAACCCCCTCCTCCAAGACCATTCAGATCATGGCTCCGACCGTCGAGGTGGACGTGGTCGTGCAGGATCGATGGGGGCATTACGTTTCCGGCCTCAAGGCTGCTGATTTCAAGGTGTACGAAAACGGCGTGCGTCAGAGGATCACGACCTTTGGGGGTCGTGCTACTCGGGAGCGGAGCGGGACGAAGGCCCACCCGCAACGCCCGGCGGGGAACGTTATAGCAACGGGCGGAGAGGCGCAATTTATTACGTTGGTCCTCGATCTGGCAGACATGAGCCATGCCGATACGTATTATGCTCTGCAAGCCGCGACCGAATACTTGCAGAAGGCCATCTGGCCGGTGGATTACATATCCGTATACTGGATCGGGGGATCGCTCCACGTGGCCGTTCCCTTCACCCACGACAAGGCGGAGGCCGTTAGAGCCCTCAACCGCCTGGCCAATGAAATGGCAGCCGGCTTTCAGACAAAAGATGAAAGGAACCAGACGCGCCAACAGATCAGGCGCATCCTGGCGCGGGCCGCGTCTTCCGGCCTCGCTGCGGCCAGGGCCTGCATTTTAAGTCTGCCTCAGGCCAGCAGATGCGCATAGAAGGCGCGCAGACAGGGATCGCGTCGCACCGGCACCCACGGCGGCACGTAAAGAGCGCGGCGCAGATGAGGTTGCCGGCTGCCCGATCCCGATTGACGATGTGCGGCTACCGGAAGCGTATCGCGCCTGAAGAAAAGCCCACGGACAGGAAAGCACTGTCCGTGGCTTGTATCTACCCGCTTGTATCTACCCGCTCGGGCGGCGCTAACTGGTCCAACTCGAACTGCTCGAAGAATGGCAAAAGGGACTCATGTCTCCACGCAGTTTTTCCGCAGCTCTAAGCTCATTACAGGACTTCGGCAGCGGTCCACGGACGAAATGGATACGCCTCTTGCATCAATTGACGCACTCAGAGCACACCGTGGCTCTTCAGCCTGCTGTTCGAGGCCTCGGTCTCATAGTCTAGGATGGCGACGCGATACTCGAGGTGTGTACGTTCTACGTAGTAGAGGTCAAGCGCCTCTTTCGTGGACCTGTGTAGCCGCGCCTCGAGCATGCGCTCGATACGTGGCTCAAAGAACCAGCGTCCCGCCGCGAAGAGAATTAAGGTGATGACGAACCACAAACCGACGCAATCTCTTGGGGACAAGGGAGCCGCCCACCGGTAAACCGAATCCGCAATCTTTTCAGCGCCGATGGTGAACACCGCAAGAAGAAAGGCCGCGAGCAGTGCCTCAAGACCTACGCGCTCCAGCTTGCTTCGTCGCAGTATCGCATTCAGGTGGCGGTCAAGCCCCTTGCCGGCGCTTCGCAGTTGCTTATAGGTCTTATCCAGATATGAATCTTCGGAAGCGAGCACTGCTGCGCCCTCTGGTCCAGCCCTGGCTGCGGCCTTTTTCAGGCGACCCCTGCTTTTCTTCATAGCTTTTCTGATTGCCTTCAGGCGGTCAGCAATCACCTTAAGGCGGGGCTTCAACGCCTTCTGATAGGTCTGATTGCGTTCGTCGAGCGTCCGTGCTACATAGCGGGCGCCCGCCTGTGCCATCAACGCCTGAGCCAGTTCGCTCCATTGCGCCTTGTTGTCGGCCTCGACGCTCTCTAACGGTGCCAAGCCAGTGAGTTCCAAGAGTAGTTTCCGTTCCCCGTCGAAACGATGCGCAAACTGGTCCTCGAGCGGACTTGATCCTGGAGTGCTCATGCAGCCGATCCCTCCGATTCTATTGGCGATGCGATTTGGGGAATGGGCGTCGATCTTATCGCACCCTCTGCCCTGTGTCAATTGACTTTACGCAGGGGCAGTGGGTTGTGATGCCATTTGAGCTTGAGGTGGAAGGGTAGCCGCGGCACACCGTGATTTTGGATAGGTTGTTATCGATGTCATCGGACCCGCGATTGCTTCGCAGAGTTAGGCTCTGCGCCAGCCACCCAATTGCGTACGCCCAGATGGACCAGTAGATTCCCTCTTGAATTTCAAGAGATTTTTTTAGTTCAAGCGGCCTCCTCGGAGTCCTTGCTTGAAGCGATGGGGGTGCGAGCTTCAGGCAGGCGGAAGAGATCTGGCTCCGCCCGCGCTTGGCGCAAACCCGCCGTGATTCCGTGTTATATTTTCTTCTCAGGTCTGCGGGGCGAGGCCGTTTTTGAACCAACTCATGCGACATCAACGGGCAAAGCTCAGCTTCACCGCTGGTCCGCCCGCGCCTTTGCTAATCAGGCCGGTCTGTCAAGAAACTTTCCAACGAGGGAGAATTAAATTTGGCCGAAACCAAAATCACGATCAGGAATAACGGCTCGCTTCGCATTGAAGGGGAATTCATAGTGGTGGACCAGGACGGCAGCCCATTCGATCTGGCCGGGCGGACGGTGATCGCCCTTTGCCGCTGCGGTCATTCGCAGAACAAGCCCTTTTGCGATGGCAGCCACAAACAGTGCGCGTTCCAATCTGAAGTAAAGGCGTTCGCGCTGCCCCCGGCCCCGCCGCCCGCCGCGCCGAAGCCGCAAGCTTAACGCTAGAGACGAGAAACGAGATACGAGGGACCAGTGACCAGCGAGCCGACCGATGCTTTCATCTCGCCTTTTGTCATTCATAGCTCGTCTCCGCGGGTGGAGGTTTTTAAATGGCTGATGTGGTGACATTTGGCGAAGCCATGATTCGCCTTTCCCCGCCCCATTTTCAGCGCCTCGAGCAGACGGCGTCGCTGGACGTGCAAATCGGCGGGGGAGAGCTGAACGTCGCCGTTGGCGTATCGCGCCTGGGGCTGACCAGCGCGTGGGTTTCCCGCCTGCCGCGGAATCCGTTGGGGCGGCTGCTGGCAGGCCGCGTGCGGCAAGCTGGCGTCGATACTTCGGAAATCATCTGGACCGATGATGGCCGCGTGGGCATTTACTTTGTGGAATTCGGCGCGGCGCCGCGGCCCAGCTCGGTCCTCTATGACCGGTCAAATTCGGCGATCAGCGCCATCCGCCCAGGCGAAGTTCATTGGGAAGCGGTGTTCGCCGGCGCCAAATGGTTCCACCTGAGCGGCATCACCCCGGCTCTCAGCGACTCGGCTGCGGCCGTGACGCGCGAAGCCTTGCAAGCGGCTCGTGAGGCCGGTGTTACCGTGAGCTACGACTTGAATTACCGCGCCAAGCTCTGGACGCCGAACAAAGCGCAAGCGGTTCAAGAACCGTTGATGGAATACGTGGACGTGCTGATTACCACGGAAGAGGACACTAGCGTGGTGTTCAAGATCGGGGCGGACGCCAAGACCGGTGAAAAGGATTTTCAGAAGGTTTCCGCCGAGCCTTACAAGGAAGCGGCGCGGCGATTGCAGGAAAAATTCAATTTCAAAGCGGTTGCCATCACGCTGCGAGAGAATCCGCTGGTGTGGCGCAACACCTGGACGGCCATCGCCTATGCGGATGGAAAGTTTTACGAAGATGTGAAGTACGATCTTGAGATCGTAGACC
>CALCEB010000204.1 GCA_937900045.1 uncultured Acidobacteriota bacterium | reverse complement strand
AAACATGCCGCGCTGGCGGAGATCTTCACAGGTGGCCTCAATATCATCGGTAGCGAGTAGCGCAGACCTCCGTCTTTGAGGTCTGCGGCTCGTTCTTTATGATGCCGAATGGCTGGCAGCCGTCGGCGCGCCCTGCGGCAGGCGAGCGCCAGGCAGCGAAAATCTGCGTCGCGCCATTCGCTGCCCAGTTTGAGCAGCCGCACGGTGACGAAAAAGAAGTGATCGGAAAGAAAAGGTCGACGCAGCCGTGACACGGCGCTAGAATACCGCACCGGAACCCTCATGACCAGACAAGCCGCAGACCTCAAAAAACGGCGGTCTGCGCTACCGGCTGCGGCAAAGCCCGCCTCGGCGGGCGCCATCATGTGGCCCAGGGCGTAAGCCGTGGGAAAAGAGGGGAGTGCAGACTCCCAGCCCCACCAGGGGCGGCATCATGCGGGGGAATACGGCGCCCCTAACGGGGCTTAAGAGAGGATTTTCGCAACTCTACCCCACGGCTAATCGCCGTGGGCCACATGCTATCGCCGCTAGCGCGGCTCAAGGGGTCGGAGACGCTTATTTTAACGCCTACGCAGGAATCCATGCAGTACCTTGCTACGACTTCTCCTTTATCAACTTATAAGCTGTTGATTCTAAATGTAAGCCGCTGAAACCGCTTGACAAATATAAACGTATGAGTTAATATAAATAAAGTAATAATTCTGCCACCAGGGTCACCATGGATGCTCCAAACCCAATCCGTCCGGTAAGCCTTTTGCGGATCGCCGCCAGCCGAGGAAGCGCCAATAAGTCAGCCGGGAGGTTGTCAGCCCGGGGGAAGCGAGATGCTGCTTTGGATTGTCCTTTGGTCTTCGCACGGATTCTGACGGAAATGGACCCTGCAGCTCATGGAGTTATCCGCAAGCCCTGGAAGGCCATGAATCCAAATGAACCCAATGAACTTAATGTCCATGCTACCAGAAAGATACAGACCGAAGGCGGGAAACGAACCCAATTCCATCATCCTGTGCGCTATCAATCACTTAGGTAAAATTTTGGGTGGTTTTTGGACAAAATCAAACCAAAGTGTTCAGGAGCTATTGCAGATTCGGGTTTTTAAGGCTTTTTTACCATTTTGGACGCGGAGTAGCCGAAAGATTTCATTTGCTATAATCCTGAATTCAAGAATCAAGCATCTGCGGACCAAGTGGCTATGAGGCATTCTTGGTAGCCTGATCGCCCCTATCAAGGTGTTATTTGTTTCTCGAAATTCAAAACCAGATCAGGACAAGGTTTTGCCAGGCTGTCCAGGCAGTATTTGGACTAGAAGTTGCCGAGCCATCGCTCGGGTTCCCGCCAAACGCAGAATTGGGCGAGATTTCTATCACTTCCTGCTTCGAGCTGGCCAAGCAACTGCGACAAGCGCCGCGTAAGATTGCGGAGCAGATTCTTCCCAAGCTCCTGCCCATTGACGGAGTCGATCGGGTGGCGATTGCCGGCGGCGGGTATGTCAACTTCTTTCTTGACCGCGCCCGGCTGACCAAAGGACTATTCCGGCTGAGATCGGGGCTGGCAGCGAAGCCGGCGGAATCCACCCCTGTGAAGGCCGGGAAAATTCTGGTGGAACATACCAGCATTAACCCCAACAAAGCTGCACACATAGGCCACCTGCGCAATGCCGTTCTGGGTGACACGTTCGCGCGGCTGCTCAAGTTCCGTGGCCACCCGGTGGAAATCCAGAACTACATTGATAATACAGGCGTTCAGGTTGCCGACGTGGTGGTGGGTTTTGCGCGTCTTGAAAACAAAGGCCCCGAGGCGGTTCGCAGCCTCGTCCGCGACACCTCAACCAGGTTTGATTACTACTGCTGGGACCTTTACGCGCGAGTCTTCCAGCGTTACGAGACCGATCCTGACTTGGCGGCCTTCAGGTCCACGGCTCTTAAGGCCATCGAGGAAGACAAAGGCGATCTGGCCGAGCTTGCGGAAATTGTGTCTTCTGAAATTTCCCGCATCCACCTGGAAACGATGCTGCGCATCAATGTGCGTTATCAGCTTCTGGTGCAGGAGAGCGAAATCCTGCGGCTAAACTTCTGGAAGTCGGCCTTCGAGCTGATGAAGGAAAAAGGAGCCATTCGCCTTGAGGAGTCCGGCAAAAACAAGGGTTGCTGGGTGATGGCGCTGCCAAGTCCGGAAGGCAAAAACGGTGATCCAGACACACCGAACGATAACGAAGAGGATGTGAAAGTTATCGTTCGTTCCAATGGCACCGTGACTTACGTGGGGAAGGACATTGCCTACCACCTCTGGAAGTTTGGTCTTCTGGGAAGGGACTTCGGCTACAAGCCGTTTTACAGGTACGCCGACGGTCAAACCGTTTGGCGGACGGCCCTTGAGGGTGACCCGGACCCGCCTACATTCGGGAACGCGAATGAGGCCTTCGCGGTCATTGATACGCGCCAGTCCTATGTCCAGGATGTAGTCCGGGAAGCGTTACGCGCATTGGGTTATACCGCCCAATCTGACCGGCTTCACCACTTTGCTTATGAAGTTGTGGGGCTTTCGCCGCGTTGTGCCCAGGAACTGAGTCTCGAGCTTTCGGCTAAGGACCAGGAACGGAGCTATATCGAAGTCTCTGGTCGCCGGGGACTGGGCATCAAGGCGGACGATCTCATCGACAGGCTCATCGAAAAGGCGCTACAGGAAGTTCAGGCTCGAGAACCGTCGTCTGATGTTCAGGAGCGACAGGCTTCTGCCCGCATGATTGCGGTCAGCGCCTTGCGGTACTTCCTGGTTAAGTATACGCGGCGGACCATTATCGCCTTCGATTTCAAGGACGCCTTGGCATTCGAAGGGGAGACCGGCCCTTATCTCCAGTACACCGCCGTCCGCGCCATGAATATCTTCCATAAATTCAATGAGATTCATTCGAATTTTGAGCCCCGGCGTCTGTTGGAGGCGGTGAACGCGACTCAGCTCCTGTCCTCCTTGACCGGTGAGGGGGGTGACGATTTTTGGGATCTGGTTCTGCTTGCGGCGCAATTGGAAATGGTTGTAGATCAATCGATTGCCGCTGAGGAGCCGGCTATCCTCGCCAAATATTCATTCCGTTTCGCACAAGCCTTCAACAATTTCTACCATCACCATCGCATCCTCCAGGAGCCAAGTTTAACCCGCCAACAATTCCTCCTTGTGATCGTCCATCTTGCTCTGAGGACTTTGGAGCAAGCTCTTGCCCTGATGGGCATCGAAATTCCCGCCAGGATGTAGGCCGGATTGAGGCACTCTTCCCTCATCTTGCAGGATTCACAAGCCGATATATTTCTTAGGGGGCGGATCGGTAGTGGGTCAGTTTGCTGTAGCGGCGCTCTATGAGCGCCGAAAACTGTTGAGAAATAAAGTTCGGCGGTCACAGCCCGCTACAGCAACCAAACTGCGCCACTACCGGTGGATCACTTCACTTGCAAGCCGGTGTTGAAGTATTTATACTATGGTAACCATCCGAAAGCCGGGTGAGTATATTATTGATAACCTGCGGCAAGTGACGAAGTGTCTGTAGAACCCTGACGGGACTTCCGATCAGGCTGCCGGAGCGCCAATATATGCCTCATTGCAGTTCTCTTCGCTCGCCAGGTCGGTTGCTTTTGAAGCATTCTCAAGACACGCAGCCGAAGGATTTGGCCGCCGCTTCGTCAAATCCCATTCGAACCGTATATTTCAACACCAAGACCCACAGTCCGAATCTGGGCCGGGGCTCATTCAGGCTCCTCTTTGGGCTCTTGGCAGCGCTGCTGGCGGCCACAAGTCTGTACGCAGTCCCGGCGCGGCAAGCGGGCCTGGACCGCCAACTCCCTCTTCTCACAACCGCCCGGGAAGTTCATGAATTAACCATGAAGGCGGCAAAATCCGGTTATCCGGTGCTGCTTCGTGGCGTCGTCACATTCCAAAATCGCCAACACCTGTTTATCCAGGACGCCACCGGGGGTGTATGGATCAATCAGCAAGGTAAGGATTTGGGATTCAAGCCCGGTGAATTGCTTGAGGTCCAGGGCGTCACTGCGGACCCTGAATTTGCGCCGGAGGTTGCCAGCCCCAAGTTTAAGGTGCTTGGTACAGCGCCCTTTCCCAAGCCCCGGCAAGCCTCATGGGATGAGTTGACTTCGACGGCGGATGATAGCCTTTGGGTGGCGGTCTCCGGGATCGTCCACTCTGTTACCTTGCGGGACCATCAAGCGGCTATCGATCTGGCAGTGAACGGGGGCCGGATTCCGGTGATTGTTGCGCTTGGCGCTGGACCGCTCCCATCGAATCTGGTCGATTCAGAAGTCCGCATGGATGGCGTGTGTGGGGCGGACTATAACCAGAAGATGCAGTTAGTCGGAGCACGCCTCTTTGTCCCAAGTATTCAGCAGGTCCACATCGAGACTTCAGCTCCAGCAAAACCGTTTGCTCTACCCGCCCAGCCGATTGCCAGTGTCTTCCAGTTCGGACAGGGACGGTGGCCCATCCATCGCGTCCACATCCGGGGTGTCGTCACCGGCCAAGTCCTGGGGGGATCACTTTTCGTCAAGGATTCTACGCAGGGCCTGTACGTTCAGACCAGGCAGCCCACCTCGGCATTGCCGGGCGACTTGGTAGACGTTCTCGGATTCCCAACTCTGGACGGGATGGCGCCGGGATTAGAGGACTCGGTTTTCCGGGTCACAGGCCGGGGCGCCGTTCCACCACCCGTTCGGATTGCCGCCTCGCAAGCTCTGAGCGGCTTGTATAACGCGGAACTTGTGCAAATGGATGGCACGCTCGAAGGGAGCTTCAGCGCCGCGCGGGAGCGAATTCTGGTATTGAAATCGGGGGATACGGCCTTTCACACCTTACTCAGTGTGGGAAAATCGGGAACGGAACAAATCGACCTTCGTGATGGAAGCCGTCTGAGGGTGACGGGAATCTGTCTTGTCCACAGCGAAGAAAATCATCGTCCCGTCTCATTCATTTTGGTATTGAGGACGCCGGCCGATGTCACCATCCTCAGCCGTGCGCCTTGGTGGAACTTCCGGCATGTTTTGTGGATCCTGGCCTGTGTTTTCTTAATCTCATTGTTTTGCTTTGCCTGGGTGGCCATTCTCCGCCGCCGGGTCCAACAGCAAACCCAGATCATCCGTACCACGCTGGAATCCACGGCGGACGGAATTCTGGTGGTCGATTCTCAGGGGAGGATCGTCAGCTATAACCGGAAATTCGTGGGAATGTGGCGCATTCCGGATGCGGTCCTGGCAACACGGGAAATGAACACCGTCTGCAAGTACGTTCAGGATGAACTGAAGAACCCGGAGGTGGTTCTTGCACGGTTTAAGCCCTTTGAGGAGCAGACTGATCTCCAAGCGGATGACCTGATCGAGTTCAAGGACGGCCGGATCTTCGAGCGGCATTCAGAACCGTTGCGGTTGTGGGGGAGGAATGTGGGACGAGTCTCGGCCTTCCGGGACGTCACGGAACGGAAGAGCGCGGAAGAAGCTCTTCGAACCTCCGAAGAGCGGTACCGGGTGCTCTTTGAGCGGAACCTCGCCGGGGTCTATCGCACGACTTTGGAAGGCCGCATCCTGGATGTGAATGACGCTTGCGCTCGGATCTTTGGCTTTAGCTCCAGAGAGGAAATCCTGAGCCAACCTGTCACCAGCATGTATCAATCGGATACTGACCGGGAAGCTTTCCTGGAGCTTATGAAAAAGCAACGGACCGTCGCAAATTATGAGAGCCAGTTCCGCAAGGTGGACGGAAGTCCGGTTTGGGTTCTCGAGAATGCAAGTCTCACCCAAGGAAAAAACGGCGAGTGGCTGATGGAAGGAACGCTGATCGACATCACGGCGAGGAAGAAAGCTGAGCGTGATATCCTCAAAGCAAAAGAAGCTGCCGAGATGGCCAATCGCGCCAAGAGCGAATTCTTGGCCAATATGAGCCACGAGATTCGCACTCCGATGAACGGCATTCTGGGCATGACTGAGCTGGCTTTGCAAACCAGTCTCGACGCGGAGCAGCGCGAATATCTATCCCTTGTCAAATCCTCGGCCGACTCCCTCTTGACCGTTATTAATGACGTTCTCGACTTCTCTAAGATCGAAGCGGGAAAGCTTGATTTGGACCCTGTTGAATTCAACTTGCGCGAGAATTTGAATGAGACCCTGAAAACGTTGACTTTCCGCGCCTACTCGAAAGGATTGGAATTGATTGGCGAAGTCCGGCCTGAAGTTCCCCCCACCGTGATTGGTGACCCGGTCCGAATCCGCCAAATCCTCCTCAACCTTCTGGCGAACGCCGTGAAGTTCACAGAACAGGGAGAGATTGTCGCAACGGCCGCCATCCAAGAAGAGGATGATTCGACCGTACTGGTCCATTTTTCGGTCCGTGACACAGGCATTGGGATCCCACGGGAAAAGCAGCGACTGATCTTTGAGGCCTTTTCGCAGGCGGACAGCTCCACCACCAGAAAATATGGAGGAACCGGGCTTGGCCTGACCATCTCGTCCCGCTTGGTTCAGATGATGGGTGGCAAAATCTGGGTCGAAAGCGAACCGGGGAGGGGCAGCACTTTTCACTTTACTGTCCGGTTAGAAAAGGGAGCCGAGGATCTGCTGTCAGATACTGCTTCCCGGGAGTGTATGGACTTCCGGAATCTGAAGGTTTTGGTGGTTGACGACAATGCTACCAACCGCAGGGTTCTTGAAGACACTTTAAAGCAATGGGAAGTCAAGGTTCAGGTGGAATCCAGTGCGCCTCGCGCGTTCAGAGCCCTGCAAAGGGAAAATAAGCAAGGCGAGGGGTTTGATGTGGTGCTCACGGACGCCAACATGCCCGAGATGGATGGGTTTGAGCTGGCTGAGCTGATTCGGCGGGACCCCGGCGCAGGCCACACCCAGATCGTTCTCCTGACCTCAAGCAGGCATGAAGCAGCCGCGGAACGTTGCCGGAATATTGGTTTCGCTGCTTATTTGACCAAGCCCGTTTCACAACTGGAGCTGAAGGCAGCCCTTCTCCAATCATCCAGTTTGGTTTTGCAGGCAAAAGCCAGTAGCCCGGTCGTGATGAGCCCTTCACCGCCGGAGGCGAGAGGCGTCGAGCCTGCTGGTCAGCGGGAAGGACCGGACCCCCAAGATGGAAAATTACGGATTCTCTTGGCGGAGGACAATGCCGTCAACCAGACTCTTGCCATTCGGTACCTTCTCAAGTTGGGTCACCATCCCACCGTCGTGAATAATGGCCGGGAAGCGGTGGAAGCCGTGTTCAAAGGCCAATTTGATCTGGTGCTGATGGACGTACAAATGCCGCACATGGATGGACTGGAAGCCACTGCGGCCATCCGTGAATGGGAAAATAAAAACGGAGGACACATCCCCATTGTTGCCATGACGGCGCACGCCATGACCGGAGACCGGGAACGGTGTCTGGATGCGGGAATGGATGAATATGTAACCAAGCCGATTGAAAGGCAGAGGCTGAGCGCGGCCATTTGCGCCGCGATCAGCAAGTACAGCCCGGAAGATCCGGCTTGCAGAGCGGAGGACGAAAAAGTGGAACTTCAAGAAATGCTGGCGTTGTTTGACGGTGATGAAGAGTTGCTTGCCGAAGTGGCGGGACTGTTCCTGGAACTTTACCCCCGGCAATTGAAGGAAATCCGGACCGCCATCGTCAATGGGGATGGTAGGACTTTGGAACGGACGGCTCACAGCCTCAAAGGGGCGGCGGCAAACTTTGGCGCCCACGACGTGGCCTCCTGCGCGCTGCGCCTGGAACAGATGGGCCGGGATGGCCACTTGCAAGACGCGGAAAGCACAAATCGGGAGCTCGAAACCGCGCTCGAGCGGCTGGCCGCCGCGTTAGCGGCGATTGGAGTCCGCACCCGGGGTTAACCTCGCGCGGTCCGTGGCTCAATCAACCCTTAAGTTGGAGGGATCGATGGAAGAATCCAAGTTTACCGGCCGGATGCTGGTGGTGGACGACGAAGAAGCCGTCTGCAATATTCTCTGCCAGAAATTTTCCCAGGAGGGCTTTGATTGCAAGGCTTGCTTGAGCGGCGAGGCCGCACTGTCCCTTCTTCAAACTGAGAAGTTTGACGTCATCATTTCCGACCTCAGAATGCCTGGAATCTCCGGACTTGAGCTGGTGGCCCGGGCCCGCGAAATCGACTCCCAAGCGGCTTTCCTAGTCGTGACCGGAGAGACTGACGTCAAAACTGGCATCGAAGCCATGAAGCAGGGCGCGTCGGATTACATTACCAAGCCCTTCCAGTTGCAATCGGTCTCCCGCCGGGTGCGCCGCGCCCTGGAGAAGAAGCGGTTGGAGTTGGAGCTCGAAAATTACCGGAAGCGGCTGGAGGAAATGGTCGAGGAACGCACCCAGCAATTGGCGCAAGCCCTTCGCCGCATTGAAGCGACCTACGATGAAACGCTGGCTGCTTTGGGTGGGGCGCTCGATCTGCGGGATTCAGGCACTGCCGGCCACTCGAGCCGTGTCACGCACTACTGCATTCGCATTGCCCAGGAGATGGGCTGCTCGAAAGACCTGCTGCGCGAGCTCACGCGGGGAGCTTACCTTCATGATATCGGCAAAATCGGGATCCCCGATGGGATTCTGCTGAAGGATGACGACCTCACCAAAGGGGAACGCGCCGTAATGCAAGCCCATGTCGAAATCGGATACCGCCTGGTAAGCCGTATCGCTTTTCTCGCGCCCGCCGCGGAGATTGTTCTCTCCCACCAGGAACACTTCGACGGATGTGGCTATCCGCGCCGGCTTGCCGGAAAACAGATTCCGCTGGGCGCCAGAATCTTTGCCGTTGCGGACGCGCTGGATGCGATCACCTCTGATCGCCCCTACCGCAAGGCGAGGAGCCTTGCCGAAGCGAAGCAAGAAATTGAGCGTCAATCTGGTAAGCAATTTGATCCGGATGTCATTCGGGTATTTCTATCTCTTCCGGATAGCGTCTGGGAGAGCATCCGCAAGGAACACCAGGCGAGCACCGATCCCCCCCGGACGGTTCTCGGGGGCAACACCGAATCTGATCTTAAAGAGCTTCTTTCCCACCTTAAGATTCAAAAGACCTCGTGAAGTTTCCGAGCTAGACATCCAACGTGGCGCGGGCTGCATTCAGTGCTGAGAGGATCTCGCGCTTGCCCTTCGCATTCACGGCCTGAAGCGGCAGGCGCGGATAGCCGCCCGAATAGCCCATCAGGGTCAATGCGGCCTTGATGCCGGGCACTCCATACGCTCCGCTGATGGGTTGAACCAGCGGCGTCAGGTTCCGCTGAAGTTCTTCGGCCCGCTTGTACTGGCGTTTCACGAAGGCGTCATAAATGCCAATGCAAAGCTCCGGCACGAAATTCGCAGGGCCCAGCACCCCACCCGCAGCCCCTGCGCGGAGCGCCTCCAGCAAGCGGCTGGGTGAGCCGCAAAGCACGCGGAAGTTTTCCGGGACGATGCGAAGCACGGAGCGGAGGAATTTCATGTCACCTGAGCTCTCTTTCAGGCCGATGATGTTCGGATGGCGGGAAAGATGATGGATGGTTTCCGCCTCGATGTTGATTCCTGAAAACTGAGGAATCGAGTAAATGATCAAAGGTCGGCTGAGTTTGTCCGCCAGAGCGCGGTAATGCCGGATCAAGACCTCCGAACGCATCACCGGCTTGTAATAGGCGGGCGGCAAGAGGAGCAGCGCGTCAGCGCCGCGCTGAATTGCCTCGTTGCTCAGTTGAAGAGTGGCTGCCGTGGACTCGAGGCCGGTACCGGCAATAACCAGCTCCGGCGGTTTTATGATGTTCCGGGCTACTTCCACCAGCCGCAGTCGCTCGTTTTCCGCGAGGTAGGGCGCTTCGCCGGTTGAGCCGGACACTACGACTCCGCCCAGACCCATCGCGGCGTAGCGCTCAAGATTCGAGCGGAACATCCCTTCATCGAGTTTTCCGTTCTTGTCAAACGGGCTGACGACCGCCGGGTAAATTCCCTTGAGATGATTGATGGTCTGAGTTCGATTCATAGGCCTCAATTAAGCAGAAACAAGAGATAAAAGATAAGAGATAAGCGCCTAATACAAACGCACGAAGTCGGATGACATTAGCTGTAAGCTCTCTCTTCCCGCGTTTGTATTAGATAAACAGTCCTGCAGCGTCGGGACTTGTCTCTCGTCACTTGCCTTTGTTCACTTGCCACTCGTCACTGTCCTTGCTTCCTGCGATTCGAGCTTCAGACGATCTTCCTGATAGAGCTCCTGCAGGCTCATCACGCTCACGCCCTTTTCTTTCCGGGCCCGGATTCCGTTCACGGCCGCTGCGGCCGCGGCAAGCGTGGTGATGCACGGCAATCCGCGTTGGATCGCGGCGCGGCGAATGGCTCTCTCATCAAAGCGCGAGGCCAGCCCCAGCGGGCTGTTAATGATTAAATCGATTTTCCCGCTTTTGATGGAGTCCACGATGTTGGGGCGGCCCTCGTTGACTTTGTAAACCTGATCGACGGCGACGCCTCCGGCACGAAGATGCGACGCCGTGCCGCGGGTGGCAATGATCTTGAATCCCAGCCGGACGAGGTCCCGCGCCATGTCGAGGACATAAGCCTTGTCATGATCGTTCACGGAAACGAAGACGCATCCTGACGATGGCAACTTCTGCCCGGCCGCAAGCTGGGCCTTTGCAAAGGCCATGCCGAAGCTGTCCGCCGAACCCATTACTTCACCGGTGGACTTCATCTCCGGCCCCAGGATCGAATCCGCCCCGGGCAGCTTCAGGAAAGGGAACACGGGTGACTTCACAAAGTAATAGTTGAGTCGGAGTTCACCGGGCAACCCGAACGAAGCAAGCGGCGCGCCCACCATCAGCCGCGCCGCGATCTTCGCCAGCGGCACGCCGGTGGCTTTGCTCACGTAAGGCACGGTGCGCGAAGCGCGCGGGTTCACTTCCAGCACGTACACCTGGCCGTTCTGGATGGCGTACTGCACGTTCATCAATCCAATCACGCGCAGCTCGCGGGCCAGCCGCACCGTCTGCTCCCGGAGGACTTGAAGCTGGCCCTCCGGAATCTGAACTGCCGGCAATACGCAGGAGCTGTCTCCCGAGTGGATACCGGCTTCCTCAATGTGGCTCATGATGCCGGCAATCACCACGTCTTTGCCGTCCGACAAAGCGTCTACGTCCACCTCGGTGGCGTTTTCGAGAAAGCGATCCACCAGGACGGGAAATGCGCGGTGAAGTTCCTCGGCGCGGCGAACGTAATCCGCCAGGGTCGCTTCATCATAGGCGATCACCATCGCCCGGCCGCCCAGCACGTAGGAAGGCCGCACCAGCACGGGATAACCAATTTCACGAGCAATGGAAAGCGCTTCTTCCACATTCATGGCCGAGCCGTTTTCCGGCTGGGCGATGCCCATCCGCGCGAGCAGCGCTCCGAAATGGCGGCGGTCCTCAGCCAGTTCGATCGATTCCGGCGATGTTCCGATGATCGGCACGCCCGCATGCTTCAATTGGCGCGCCAGATTGAGCGGCGTCTGCCCTCCGAACTGCACGATGACGCCCTCGGGCTTTTCCTCTTCGACAATGGCCATGACGTCTTCAAACGTCAGCGGCTCAAAATACAACCGGTCCGAGGTGTCGTAATCCGTGGAGACGGTCTCCGGGTTGCAGTTCACCATGATGGTCTCAAATCCGTCTTCTTTGAGAGCATAGGAAGCATGAACGCAGCAATAATCGAATTCAATCCCCTGGCCGATGCGGTTGGGTCCGCTGCCCAGGATCATGATCTTGCGGCGCGCGGTGGGTTCCGCTTCATCTTCGCTTTCGTAGGTCGAATAGAGATAGGGCGTGAAAGACTCGAACTCAGCAGCGCACGTATCGACGCGCTTGAAAACCGGGCGGACACTCAACTCCAGCCGGCGGCCGCGAACCCGGTCCGCCGTGGTTGCCCACAACTCCGCCAGTTCGATGTCTGAAAATCCCATGCGCTTGGCCGCGGTCAGAACCGGCGCAGGCGCATCCTCAATTTGGAAACGCCGCAATTCTTCCTTCATCTCCAGGATTTGCTGGATCTGGTCCAGAAACCACGGATCGATCTTGGTGACTTCGGCCACCTGCTCCAGGCTTTGCCCCGAGCTCAATGCGAAGAAGATGTCCCAAAGGCGCTCGGGATGTGGTGTTGCCAAGCGGCGCTTGAGCTGTTCGGGGTCTTTGGGAGGAGTTGGATTTTTGCGGCCGGTCTCGAGCGAGCGGATGCCCTTGAGCAGCGCCTGCTTGAACGTGCGGCCGATGGCCATCACCTCGCCCACCGACTTCATCTGCGTGCCGAGCGTGTGGTCCGCATCGGGAAATTTCTCCTGCGCCCATTTAGGGATCTTCACGACCACGTAATCAATCACCGGCTCAAAGCACGATGGCGTTTTCTTGGTAATGTCATTGGGAATTTCGTCCAGGCGGTAGCCCACGGCCAGTCGCGCGGCAATCTTGGCGATAGGGAATCCTGTAGCCTTGGAAGCGAGAGCCGAGCTGCGAGAAACGCGCGGGTTCATTTCAATCACCACCATGCGGCCGGTGGCCGGATCGACGGCGAATTGAATGTTGGAGCCGCCGGTCTCGACACCCACGGCGCGGATCACGGCGAACGCGGCGTCGCGCATGATCTGATATTCCTTGTCGGTCAGCGTCTGTATGGGCGCCACAGTGATGGAGTCGCCGGTGTGGACGCCCATCGGATCGAAGTTTTCAATGGAGCAGATCACCACGGCATTGTCGGCGTGATCGCGCATCACTTCCAGCTCGAATTCCTTCCAGCCCAGGACGGATTCCTCCACCAGCACTTCGTGAATGGGGCTGATCTCAATCCCGGTGCAAACGATCTCCTCAAATTCCTCGCGATTGTAAGCAATGCCGGAGCCTGACCCGCCCAATGTAAACGAGGGGCGAATGATGATGGGGAAGCCGATCTGATCGGCGGCTTGCAATGCCGACTGAAGATTGTTCACCAACTGGCTGCGCGGCACGTCGAGGCCGATCTTCGCCATCAAATCTTTGAACCAGAGGCGGTCCTCCGCCATCTTGATGGCTTCAAGCGATGCGCCAATCAGCCGCACGTTGTGTTTTTCAAGAATGCCCTTTTCCGCAAGCTCCACGGCCAGGTTCAACGCCGTCTGTCCGCCCACGGTCGGCAGAATGGCATCGGGCTTTTCGCGCTCCAAGATCGCGTCGAGATACTCCACGGTGAGCGGCTCCACGTAGGTGCGGTCGGCAAATTCGGGATCGGTCATGATGGTGGCCGGGTTCGAATTCACCAGCACCACTTTGTAACCTTCGGCGCGCAAAGCTTTGCACGCCTGCGAACCGGAATAATCAAACTCGCACGCCTGGCCAATGATAATGGGCCCGGAACCGATGATCAGGATTTTGCGAATGTCAGTGCGTTTGGGCATTGATGCTTTCGGTTTCCGGCATACGTCCGTCCTCAGGTTCTAGTTTTGCCTGTGCGTCCTCCGCGAGCTTTTCCAGTTCGGAACGGCGCTTCTTGATGATCTCGACCCGGGAAAGTGCTGCGCCAGCCGCTGAATATCCTTGGATTACGCTCGTCCGCCCTCGGTCTTCCTGAACACCTCTGGATACGAGGTGATACCGTCGTAGTTCCAGGTATTCGTCGGCAGCGTTGTAGAATCTGACCACGGCTTCACTTGCTTGTTCACTCAGTTCTCCCAGCTTGGAAGCGTTGCCCTCGTAGACAAGGAACGGTCTTCGCCTGAAGGAAAGCGCCCGACCGCTGGACGCCAGGCTGTAATTGGGATCAGACAGTACTGCCTCATCTGTCTTTAGCTCGAAAGATACGAATCCGGCGATCTCCTGTCGAAGTGAAGTTGCCAGCGATCGCTTCTGCCTCTCTCGCTCTTCCTCGCGCGCCTTTTGCTGATCCTCGATTTGAATCATTACGGCGAGGAAGGCTATTAAGCCAACAAACAGCACCACCCAATCGGCGAGTGGAAGTCCGCCAATTGACTTTATCCCTCCCCTGTAAAGCTCCACGAAACCCCCTATCCCAACCAGAAGCACAATGGCGCCGACGATCTGCCATTTAGATAAAGCGCTTGACTGTTTGGATCGCTTGCCTTCCAACGCTTAGCTCCTCAGCCTTGCAAAATCGCTGCAAAACTTATTGTCAGGGCACAGCTTCAGCCGCGCCGCGCACCCTCACCCACCGCTTCGCGGTCCCCCCTCTCCCTTCGAGGGAGAGGGCCGTGTAAAGAAGGCATGTTCCACTTTGCACTTCCCTCTCCCTAAAAGGGAGAGGGAAGTTTCATCTGCTTGGCCGCTTTCGCCATTCCTCCATCATGGTTACAAAGCTGCCGAACAAGTAGGCCGAATCGTGGGGGCCGGGAGAGGCTTCCGGGTGGTATTGTACGCTGAACAGGGGCAGCGACTTATGCCGCAGCCCTTCCAGCGTCTGATCGTTCAGGTTGATGTGGGTGAACGTGACCTCACTTGCCTTTAGCGAATCGGGATCAACCGAAAAACCGTGATTCTGGGCGGTGATTTCAACCTTCTGGGTTTCCAGGTTCAAGACCGGGTGATTGCCTCCGTGATGCCCGAACTTGAGCTTGAAAGTCTTGCCGCCGAGAGCGAGTCCGATGATCTGGTGTCCAAGGCAGATGCCAAAGACCGGCACGTGTCCGGCCAGTTCCCGAACGTTGCGCACGGCATATTCGACCGGTTCCGGGTCACCCGGGCCGTTGGAAAGAAACACTCCATCCGGCTTTAATTCCATTACCTCGCTGGCTGGCGTATCCGCCGGAACCACGGTCACGTGGCAGCCGCAATCGACGAGGCTGCGCAGGATGTTGTGTTTGATGCCGAAGTCGTAAGCCGCCACGTGGAAGCGGGATTCTGGCGGCGGCTCTCCGGCGGCGCTAAAAATATCGCGCGAAGCTTCCGACCACTCATAGCGGTTTCGAGTGCTGACTTTCGACGCGAGGTCCAAGCCCACCATACTGGGCGCGGACTTTGCCTTCTTCACCAGGCGTGCTTCGTCGAGGTCCGTGGTGGAAAGAACACCTTGCATGGCCCCATGGCGGCGAAGATGGCGGACCAGGGCGCGCGTGTCAATTTCCGAGATGGCGGGCAGACCAAATCCTGCCAGAAACTCACCCGCCTCCTCACAGGATCGCCAACTGCTTGCGAGCGCACTCAGTTCCCTTACCACCAAACCCTCGGCAAAGGGGCGCACGGATTCGCTATCCAACGGATTCGTCCCGTAGTTGCCGATGTGGGGATACGTGAGGATGACAATTTGTCCCGCATAGGAGGGGTCGGTGAGTATTTCCTGATAGCCGGACAGAGATGTGTTGAAAACGACTTCTCCGGAGCGTTCAACCGCGGCGCCATGACCCCGTCCGCGAAATACGGTCCCATCTTCCAAGGCAAGAATTGCTTCCATCAGGAGTCCGTCCGATCCTGAGATTTCATGGAACGTTGACTTCAGGTGTTAAAGCCCAACTCAGCATTTCCCGATCCCGAGCGGGTTAAAACTTTGCCCTTCCCACTGCAGCCGTTCCAATCGCAGTTCCTTCAGACTGTTGTTCCCTGTTGCCGTCTGGCACACTTTTGCCTCCAGGGGAAAACCCCGTTCGGAGCCGCGCAGGATGATGCGAGTGTCAAATGCGGGCGAGGGATGATCGCTCGCGGGCCGAAGCCGGGCTATTCCAGATAACCGATCTGACTAAAGGGCCAGTAGCTGAATACCGCCTTGCCGTAGATAAACCTCCGGTCCACGGTCCCCCACACGCGGCTATCATTGGAAGACTCCCGATGGTCGCCTAGAACAAAGTAATGACCGGGCTGGACGTACACGGCCGGATAATTATCATGGTCCAGATAGCTCGCCGGCAGGAAAGATTCCTTCAGCCGCTTGCCATTGATATAAACCTGTCCGTCCCGGATGCTCACCCACTCCCCGGGCAAGCCTACCACCCGCTTGATAAAGGATTTTGTTGGATCGAGCGGGTAGAAGAAGACCACAATGTCAAAGCGGTGAATCGGCTCAAACCGGTAAAGAAACTTATTGATGAAAATCCGCTCGTGGTTTGAAAGCTCCGGCATCATACTGGTCCCTTCCACCTGCACCGGCTGGTAGAAGAAGACGATGACAATAAATGCCAGGAGCAGCGAGAGGATGAGATCCCGCAGCCAATACCGTGTGTCAAAAAACCTTTGCCGCCGGTATGCCAGGGGCGGGCGGCTCTCAGAAGCGGTGAACTCAGGACTCAACTTTCTTCGCATATCCTAATGATCGCACTATTTTTATACCATACTTCAGCCTGATGAGACCATAGGACCGACGCGATGGCTGGGTCAATCCGTTGTAGCGGGGCGCCTGCCACACCGCCACGGCAAGCAAACTCCAGCAGCAAAAATGCGCCATTATCTGGACCCGGCCAGGTAGACTGATGTAAGTCCAAGAAGCTTATGTCATTGGCAACAAACAAATTGCGGTATGGGCTCATCATCCCGGCCCTGAACGAGGCCAGCTCGATTGGCAACCTCCTGGCAGCGATGCCTCGCTACCTGTTCGATCAGATCCTGGTGGTGGATAACGGCAGTACGGACTCGACGGCCGAGGTGGCTCGCGCCGCGGGGGCTGAAGTCATTCGAGAGCCACGCCGTGGTTACGGAAGGGCCTGCTGGACCGGCCTCACAGCGCTCCGGCAGGAGGTCAGCGCCGTTGCCTTCATTGACGCTGATCTGTCAGACGATCCCGCCGATCTCGAACAGCTCCTGAGCGTATTGGAATCGGGTGGCTGGGACCTGGTGATCGGATCCCGTCTGCTGGGCGGGGCGGATCCGGGATCGCTCACCTGGCTCCAACGCTTCGGCAACTGGCTTTCAACACTTCTGATTCGCTGGGTTTGGGGAGTCAAATTTACGGACCTTGGTCCGCTTCGCGTGATCAGGCGGCAATCGCTGGACCGGCTAGCCCTTCGGGACAGGGACTTTGGCTGGACGGTCGAGATGCAGGCTCGGGCCGCGCAGCTTAGGCTGAGGGTTACGGAGATTCCCGTTCGCTACCGGCGACGGCGCAGCGGCCAATCAAAAATATCGGGCACGCTTCGGGGCAGTCTTCGCGCTGGCGTGAAGATCCTCTGGACTATCTACGGATGCTGGCGCCGGGGACGGGAAATTAAACACTGAGGCAGCCGGCAGGCCGCAGGAAGACTATCCGAAATTATCGCGGGCCTTTTCCGAAGCGCGCTTCTGGAGGGGCTTGTTATCGACGCGGAGGGTTGGAGCCAGCGATTCAAGCATCTTGCGCTGTTCACGGTTTAGGCGCGTGGGAATGACCACGTGGAGCTTCACGTAGAGATCGCCCCGGCCGTGGTTCTCAACGCTGGGCAGTCCCATGCCGCGCATGCGGAACACCGTGCTTGGCTGAGTGCCTTCGGGAATTCGCAGCCGTTCCTGGCCGTGAAGAGTGGGAACCTTGATGTCCGCCCCAATTGCCGCCTGGACAATGGAGACCGGGATGGTGCAGTAGAGATCCTTGCCCCGCCGCTCAAAGATGGGATGCTCGCGAACCCTGAGCACCACGTAGAGATCTCCGGATGATCCGCCGTGGATGCCCGCCTCGCCTTCGCCGCTCACACGGAGGCGCATCCCGTCTTCAACCCCCGGCGGAATCTTGATCCCCAGCACCCGCTCCTCGCGCACGCGCCCTTCGCCATTACAGTGAGGGCAAGCCTCCTTGATAATCTGCCCTACGCCACGGCACTGCGGGCAGGTCTGGGTGAGGGTGAAGAAGCCCTGTTGCTGGCGAACCTGTCCCCGGCCGGCGCAAAGGGGGCAGGTGATGGGCTGCGTACCTTTCTTGGCTCCCCGCCCGCCGCAATCGGGACAAGATTCCCAACGTGGAATTTTGATTTTGGTTTCTAGGCCCTCGGCCGCTTCCCCGAAAGAGATTTCAAGGTCGTAGCGCAAATCGGAACCGCGATTGGGTTGGCCGCGGCGGGCGCCTTTGGATCCGAAGATATCTCCAAAGCCGAAGAAGTCACCGAAGATGTCCCCGAAATCGGCAAAGATGGTAGAGGAGAAATCCGGAGCGCCGGTTCCCTGAGAGCTTACCCCTTGGTGGCCATAGCGGTCATACGCGGCACGCTTCTGCCCATCCGCAAGGACGCTGTAAGACTCTGTAATCTCCTTAAACTTCTCCGTGGCCTCGGCGGCGGTTTCCGGATTGCGGTCAGGGTGGTATTGCAGCGCCAGCTTGCGGTAGGCGCTTTTGATTTCCTGGTCCGTGGCATTCCGCGGGACGCCCAGGACCTCATAATAATCTCGCTTGTGGTTCAAACCGGTCAACCTCGATAGCCCGCGCCGTCCCGCGTCCCTTTCAGGGAATCCCGCGCTGACAGTCACGGGAGAATCATTCAGACTTGTCTCCGGGCGCAGAGGAGGGCGCGGCGGCGCTTTCCGCGTGGGGCCGCACGGCTACCTTCACGATAGCAGGGCGGATTAGCCGGTGCTTTAGCTTGTATCCGCGTTGCAACTCCTCGACGATTTCCTGGTCGTGATGCATCGTCGATTCGACCATCTCCACGGCTTGATGGAAGTGCGGGTCAAAGTGTTTGCCTACCGTTTCAACTGGCTTGACGCCCGCCCGTTCCAGAACATCCATCAAGCCTTTATAGATGAGCTCAATGCCCTGGTAGAACTGCGCGGGAACGCTGGCGTCACGGTGCTTGAGGGCCCGTTCAAATCCATCGAGGGTCGGCAGCAAGGCTCGAATCAAGTCAAACGTGGCGTGCTGCAGGAATTCTTCCTTTTCCCGCTGCATCCGCTTACGGAAATTTTCAAGCTCTGCCTGCTTCCGCAGCAGACGGTCCACCAACTCTTGTTTTTCGATTTGCGCCTGGTGGTAGGCCGCGGCCAAATCAGGGGGAGGATTTCCCCCCTCTGCGGCCTGCCCGGCCTCAGCTTGCCGGTTCTGGGATTCAGGTTCCTCTTCCGCCCAGGACCCGGACGGCGGCGCGGTTTCCTTCTCGTCTTTCATATCTTTCTTCGCGATCCTTTGAAAAATTTCGGCCCGGACGCAAACGACCCGGTTGAATACTCTGCCTCCAGCCCCCGGTTTACAGGCAGCAAACCCAAAGGCGCAGCACAATTTCCTACAAGGGCCTTTAGTTGGCGCTCAACAGCCTGCTGGTGAGCTGAGAAACGTACGCTACCATCGTGATCGCATAGTCATACTCCATTCGCGTCGGCCCGATGACGCCGAGCGCTCCCACGGCACGGTTGCGGTAATGGTAAGGAGCCAGGATGAAGGTGCATTGGCGCATCTCATGGTGAGGGTTTTCGCGGCCGATCAATGCCTGGACTCCCAGCCTCGGGGTTTCCAGGCAGGCGCCCAGGATACGAACCACCTTGATCTTTTGCTCGATCGCAGCCAGTAACTCCCCCACGTGCCCGGTCTCGGCAAAGCCGGGTTGTTCCAGAATTCGGGTCGCTCCACCCACGAACAGCATGGCCGATTCTTCTTCTGCCAGCGCCCCCCACATGAAAAGCGTTGCCACGTTTTTCACCAGGCGGTCCGTGAAGGCTTGCATCTCCTCCATGCGCTTCATCATCTCCAGACGGATGGTGCGCAGGGACCATCCGCGGAATTCGGAGTTCAGAAAATCCGCGGTCCGGTCGAGCTCCTCCTGGGAAACATCTTCGTCCAGATGGATCACTTTGTTTTCGATTAAGTCGGGTTTGGAGACGATCACGGCGAGTACGCGCCGTTCCGGCAACCTGACGAACTTGACCTGTTCCAGAAGTTTTTCTTCAAGCGCGGGCGCCAGCACAACACCCAGATTTTTTGAAACCTCCGAAAGAATATGGGAGATGCGCTCCATCATTTTGTCCACCGGACCGCCTTCGACGCTCAGGCGCTCCTGGATATAGCGTTGGATTTCAGGATCAAGGGTTGTGGCTTGCGTCACGCTATCGACGTATAGGCGATAAGCCTTATCCGTGGGCACACGTCCGGCTGAGGTGTGTGGCTGGCGTAGGTATCCGCGCGCTTCAAGCTCCACCATGACGTTACGAATCGTGGCCGAGCTAAGCGGTTCCCCGAATTGCTCCGAGAGAATCTTCGATCCCACCGGCTGGCCGCTTGCCACATACTGACGAATGATCATGGCCAGAAGATCCCGTTCCCGCTTTTCCAGGTCGTGGCCGTCCATTAGCTACCTAACTCGCCTTCTTTCAAACAATTAGAGGGTTCACTCAATAATAATTCTAGCGGGATCGCGGGGTGGTGTCAAGGATGCGCAAGGATCGGTAGTGTCTCAGTTTGCTGTAGCGGCGCTCTATGAGCGCTGGAAGGTGTTGATAAATAAAATTCGGCGGTACAGACCGCCGTTACAGCAACCAACTGCACCACTGCCCAAATGCTGGCGGCGTGGGGGGCCAGTCCAGTTATTTGGAAAATACGAATCGCCCGCCGGAAACGCGGGGCAGGCGGGATGATTGAGCTGGTTTGTAATCGGGGT
>CALCEB010000203.1 GCA_937900045.1 uncultured Acidobacteriota bacterium | reverse complement strand
GCAGCCGCGTAACGGAAAAATACGTGAGTGAATTTATGAACCACTGTACTTAGCTATGGCGCTAACCCAGGCTGCATGCTCATTGCCCGGAGCTTCATTTGATGCTATAAAGTTTTTGAGGTTATTTATCTTCACACCACTTTCCGGGACATGCGCGAGCCAAGTTCAAGATCCCGTTTCCTGTGTCAACTTCTGGGATTCCGTGGTAGTGGTGCAGTTTGCTGTAGCGGCGGTCTGTGACCGCCGGGCTTTATTTCTCAACAGTTTCCGGCGCTCCCTGTCAGGGCAAGCTCCGAGCGCCGCTACAGCAAACTGCACCACTACGGATTCCGTCTTATAGTAGAGAAAATGGAAGCCGTTCGAGTCGAGAATGTCACGAAGAGGTATGGGCAGGTCACGGCCGTTAGCGGTCTTGACTTGGTTGTGAGAAAAGGCTCTCTGTTCGGGTTGCTGGGACCGAACGGCGCCGGCAAGACCACCACGCTGCGAATGCTGCTTCGCATGTTGGTCCCCGATGAGGGCAATATTCAGCTCTTTGGAGAGCCCTTAACCGACAACAGCCAGAACCTGACCGGCTACCTACCCGAGGAACGCGGCCTTTACCCGCGCATGAAGGTCCGGGATAACCTGGTGTTTCTTGCCAGCCTCAAGGGTATTTCTGAAGCCGAGGCCCGCATTCGGGCCCATTCATGGCTGGAACGCCTGGAGCTTGGGAAATGGGCGGATCACAAGGTGATTGATCTTTCCAAAGGCATGCAGCAGAAAGTACAATTCATCGCCGCCATTATCCACAACCCTCCCCTGCTGATTTTGGATGAGCCTTTTGCAGGGCTTGACCCTGTGAATGCCACGATCGTGAAGGATTTGATGCTCGGATTCAAGGATCAGGGGACCACCGTGATCCTTTCCACGCACCGCATGGAACAGGTGGAAATGATGTGCGAATCCATATGCCTGATCCATGCCGGCCGCAAGGTGCTGGATGGGGAACTGAAGGCCATCAAAAAATCCTATGGTAAAAATACCCTGCGAATGGAGTTCGAGGGCGACGGAAATTTCCTGGACCTTCCCGGGCTCATTGAGAAGGTGAACCACTACGGCGAAGTGGTTGAAGCGAAGCTTTGCCCCGGCGCCGACCCCCAGGAGATTTTGAAACTTGCCATCCAGAGGGGAGTTCGAGTGAATCGATTCGAGCTGGTCGAGCCGCCGTTGAACGATATTTTCATCGAACGGGTTTCCCAAGATCATGCGTAAAATCTGGCTCGTCCTCAAACGCGAATACCGCGCTCACGTGATGACCAAGAGCTTCGTCATCACCACAATCGCCGTCCCTTTGGTGATCGTGGGCATGATTGTCTTCCAGGCATTCCTCAACACTTCCAAGCCCGCCCACGTGGAAAGGATCGCGATTCTCGACCTATCGGGAAACCTCGGCCCCTCCGTCGCCGACGCGCTCACCCAGAAAAAATTGGCCAATGGCCGCCCGGCTTTCGATGTGGAGGAGGTTGTCGAAAAGCCGGCTGATGAGCAGAGGGTTCGCCAACGGCTGGATGAGAGGGTGCGGACCAAGGAAATCGACGGCATCTTGCTGATACCGGCCGGCGCTCTGTCTGGAAAGAATCCGGAATTCCTGGTGAATAATCCAGGCGTGTTTGAAGTGATGGACACGCTCAATCAGGCGGTGAGCCAGTCATTGATCACGGAGCGGCTGAGGAACCAGGGAATTCCGGCGAAAGCCCTAAAGAGCATCGTCCGTGACGTGGACACCCAGTTGGTCCGGGTGACCGCCGAAGGTGAAACCGAAGAGAAGGGACAGACCTTTGGAGTCGCCATCGGCATGACGGTGATCCTCTATGCCGCCTTGTTGATGTACGGAGTTGCCACCATGCGCTCCGTGCTCGAGGAGAAAACCGGCCGGGTCATGGAGATTCTGGTCTCCTCCGTGAAGCCCATTTACTTTATGGCTGGTAAAATCCTGGGCGTGGCCGCGGTAGCCTTGACCCAATTCATGATCTGGGTGATTGCGGCAAGCTTGCTCGCCGGTTACGGCATCGCCATGGCCAGGAGTTTCAACCCCTCTTTAACCGGTATCACGCTTCACATTCCCACCTCGTTGCTAGTTTACGCGGTGATCTATTTTGAGGCTGGTTATCTGCTGTTCGCTTCCCTCTACGCGGCGGTTGGAGCCATGGTTTCAAGCGAGCAGGACGCGCAGCAGGCCCAGATGCCCATTACACTTGTTGTGGTGGCGGGATTCATGATGTTTGGCACCGTGATGCGCGACCCGAACTCCAGCCTATCCATCGCTCTTTCGCTGTTCCCCTTCTTCTCGCCGATTCTGATGATTCTGCGCATCGCCCTGCAGACTCCGCCCTTCTGGCAGATCGCGCTGTCCCTCGGTCTGCTGGCTGGAACCACCGTGGCCGTGGTTTACGGCGCCGCCAAGATCTACCGGGTCGGTGTGCTGATGTACGGCAAGCGGCCCTCGTTGGTGGAAGTCCTACGATGGCTGCGTTACTCGTAGCGCCGGCATCCCTTCGCTGCGCTCAGGGCAGGCTCTGCCGGCAAATGCCGCCGGGACAGCGGCGCTACGCCGCGCGCCCATTCCATGCGGGCGGCCCATGATGGGGTAAATGCGGACTGAAAGGATAACCTGGATTATTCACCAAGTCTTATTGGAAGATCGGAAGGGCACGGTTAAAACCGTGCCCTTCCGGTCCTCCAAAGGAAGTTCACGAATAATCCAGGATAAAGGACGCAGATCCGAATGAAGTTGGTTCCTCTCGCCGTTCAATGCCCGCACTGCGGTTCGCGCAACGTGGTCTATTCCTGCAATCCCACGTGTTGTTTCAATCACGTCTGCGGGGATTGTTACGCCACGTTTGAACTAGCGACCGCCATCGTAGACGCTCTTGCCGGCGAACCTGAATCCATTCCACCGGCGCCTGACGGCTCCAACCCTACTGCGCCCTGCGCCCGCTGCGGCGAATGCGTGGTCTTTATGATTGAAGACGCGGAAGGTGCGGACAAGCGACTGCTGTGTACATCTTGCAAGACAATTCTTCAACTGCAAATTGAAAACATCGAGGCCGCTCGGTAGTTCCCGGTAAGTCGGGGCATGGCTTCATCCATGCCCTCGAGTTTCTACATTTGGGCGGCCAGCCTGTCATTCTGAGCGAAGCGAAGAATCCCGGCATTTCTCTCAGCGTAATCTCCGCTCAGCATCTCCAGTTCGTTCGCTGTCGAGGAAGAGGTCAAATACAGTGATCCTTCGCTCCACTCAGGATGACAGCACTGGAGGTTTGGCTGAAACTCCCAGACTCCAGAAATGTAGAAACTCCAAGGCATGGCTGAAGCCATGCCCTCAAGCTGCTCTCAACCGACTTAACATCGTCGTACTTAGTAGCGCGAGAGTTCTCTTGCGGCGCGGATGACATCGTAAACTTGTGGGAGGACCGCGTCCTCCAGCACCGGGTGGTAAGGAACATAGACATCCTTGGCCGCCAGGCGGCGCACAGGAGCGTCCAGAAAGTCGAACAACTCATCGCCAATCCGGGCGGCGATCTCCGCGCCGTAGCCGAAGGACAGGTTATCCTCGTGGGCCACCAGCACGCGGTTGGTTTTCTTGACCGAAGCCGAAATCAGGTCCCAATCGTAAGGCTGAAGCGAACGAAGGTCGAGAATTTCAACCTGGACACCCTCTTGCTCCAGGGTCTTCGCGGCCTGCATGGAGCGGTTCACCAGCGCTCCATAAGTGACAATGGTCAGGTCGCTCCCTTCCCGGGCAATCCGCGCTTTGCCGAAGGGAATCATGTAATCGGGGCCGGGATAAGGGCTGCGATTGTAAGTCTGCCGGTAAAGGTGCTTGGGTTCGAGGAAAAGCACCGGATCGTCGCAACGGATGGCGGTGCGCAACAGGCCGTTAGCGTCCAGCGCCGTGGCGGGCATCACCACGCGCAGGCCGGGAATGTGGGTGAAGATACACTCACCCGACTGGCTGTGGTAGATTGCGCCGCCGGCCAGATAGCCGCCAATGGGCACGCGGATGACGATGGGGCTGGAAAAGGAGTTATTCGACCTCCAACGCAACACGCTCAACTCATCCCGGATTTGCATCATCGCCGGCCAGATGTAATCAAAGAACTGGATCTCCACCACCGGCTTTAACCCTCGGATGGCCATGCCAATGGCGCGGCCCACGATGCTTGCCTCGGCCAGCGGACTGTTGTAACAGCGGGCGCTTCCGAACTGGCGTTGCAAGCCGAACGTCACTTTGAAGACGCCGCCCTTGCCTTTCACTTGCTCCATCTCATTTTCATGGCTGCAATCCGCCACGTCCTCGCCATAAACGACGATGCGGGGATCGCGCTCCATCTCATCCTTCAAGCAGCCGTTGATGAGGTCCACCATGGTTTTTGGTTCGCCGTGAAAGTGCGGCGCATGGTCAAACTGATCCGAGGTAGGATCAACGCTGGGCGAATAGACAAATTGGAGGAGAGTTTCAGGATCGGGCGGCGCAGCCGCCAGCGCCTGGTCAGCGGCCTCCCGGATTTCAGCCTCCGCCCCGGCTTCGATGGCCTTCAACTCGTCTTCCGTGGCCATCCGCCCGGAAAGGATGTATTGCGCGCAAAGCGTGAGCGGATCGTGCTGGGCTTCGTGCTGGCGGAGGCTTTCCGGCTTGTAAAGCCGCTCGTCATCAGAGAGCGAATGGGAATAAGGACGGATGACGTGCGCGTGCAACAACGCCGGACCGCGCCGCTGGCGCGCGTGCTCTACGGCCCTGCCGGCGGCCTCAAAGGTGGCGGCAAAATCCGTCCCATCGCATTCCAGGGTAAGAAGATTCGGGAAGTTCTTGACCAGGTTGGAAATCTTACCGCCCGCCGTCTGCACGTCCACCGGAACGGAGATGGCGTAGCCATTATCCTCCACCACGAAAAAGACGGGTAGCCGGGCGTTTGAAGACCAGTTCAGCGCCTCCCAAAATTCGCCTTCGCTCGAAGCGCCATCGCCCAGGGAAACGTAGGCCACTTCGTCGGAGTTGAAGCTTGCGGCGAGCTCGGCGGCCTCCCGCACGCGGGAAAAGTAGACGCTGGCTTCCGCAGAACCCACCGCGTGCAGAATTTGGGTGCCGGTGGGACTGGATTGGGAAACAATGTGAAGGCGCTTTGATCCCCAGTGGGATGGCATCTGGCGTCCGCCTGAGCTCGGATCATCCTTGGAGCCCACTGACTGCAACAGCATCTCCAGCGGCGTCATGCCGAGCTGCAGGCAAAGGGCCCGGTCCCGGTAATAGGGATAGAACCAGTCGTAACCCGGACGCAGCCGCATGGCGCAGGCCACATTCAGGGCTTCGTGTCCGACCCCGTTGATCTGAAAGTAAGCCCGGTTCTGGCGCTTGAACTGGATTTCCTTATCGTCCAACCGCCGGGAAAGATAGATCGTGCGGTAGGCGCCCAACACCATGTCCTTCGACGGCTTTTGGGTCTTCTGCAATTGCGCCGTTAGCGTCGCCATTTCACCTCGCAACAGGGATCAAAATCCCAAGGCCATTATCAAATCCATCCAAAGTAAAAGTCAATCAACCTCTGCTGCTTGGGCTCATCTTTTATCCCTCCCTTGTTCAATTTCTGTTAAGCCTGGATTGCACCAACATGAAGGCATCCTGCTCAAAGTTCCATAAGATCAATCATCAAGCAGTCAGACGACACGATTTATTGACAGGCTTTTGCACATAATTGTGGAAAACGGCTGCCGTTCCGTCCTAATCTGACTCTTTCTAAAGGACTTAATTGTAGCTTGCGACTTCCATCCCGGCCCGTCAGGTTTGTGGAAATGTTGATTGTGAAAGGGATCATTCCGGCAAAATTCTAAGATTTGCTCAATCGGGGCGATATGGCTTTTTGCTATAGTAGCGAGCGGGTGATCCAAAATCTCGGGAGCGATCAGCCGCCAACCAGCCTCGCCCAGCAGGCCCAGCGGGATTCCATGTTCGTTACAGAGGACTTTTGTTTGGCCCACCATAAACCCATGCCGAATCTAAAATTATCGACCGCCGACACTGCCGGGCTTGCCCTGGAATTGAAGCGCAGGATTCGCGGCGAGGTGCGGTTCGACGCGGGTAGCCGGGCGCTTTACGCGACGGACAGCTCAAATTACCGCCAGGTTCCGATTGGAGTCGTTGTCCCGCGCGATGTCAGCGATGTAGTGGAAGCCGTGGCAGCCTGCCGTCAGTTTGGCGCGCCGTTACTTTCACGCGGCGGTGGAACCAGCTTGGCAGGGCAATGCTGCAACGTCGCAGTGATTCTGGATATGTCGAAGTATTTGCGCGAAGTACTGGAGCTTGACCCCGCCGCAAAGCAGGCTCGGGTTCAGCCCGGGGTGGTTTTGGATTCCCTGCGCAACGCTGCGGAGAAGCACCACCTCACCTTTGCGCCCGACCCTTCCACCCATGGCCGCTGCACGCTGGGAGGCATGATTGGCAACAATTCCTGCGGCACGCATTCCCTGATGGGTGGGAATACAGTGGATAACGTTGAGGAGCTGGAGATTCTGACCTATGACGGCTTGCGCATGACGGTGGGCCGGACGAGCGATTCGGAACTGGAAGGCATCATCCGGCAGGGAGGGCGGCGCGGGGAGATTTATTCCGGACTAAGAGCCTTGCGAGATGAATTCGGCGATCGGGTACGGAAGCGGTTCCCGCGCATCCCACGGCGCATTTCGGGTTACAACCTGGACCAATTGCTTCCGGAAAACGGATTCAACGTTGCCCGCGCTCTGGTGGGAACCGAAGGCACTTGCGTCACGGTACTGGAGGCACGCCTGCGACTGGTGGATAGTCCTATCGCGCGGTCGCTGCTGGTGTTGGGTTATGCCGATAGCTTCCAGGCGGCGGATCAGGTGATGGAAATCCTGCCGTATCGTCCTATCGCCCTTGAGGGAGTTGAGGAAGGCACGGTCCACTATCTTCGGCGGCACGGCATGTACCAAGGGGAGATTGATCTGTTGCCGGAGGGCGGGGGCTGGCTCTTTGTGGAGTTTGGCGGCGCCACGCGCGACGAGGCGAATGATAAAGCCCGCGCCCTGATGGTGGCGCTCCAAGGGCGTTACGGCGCGCCTCGCATGAGGCTGGTGGACGATCCAAAACAGGCACGAAAGGTTTGGGAAGTGCGCGAAGCCGGCCTGGCCGCCACCTCCAAGGATGAGTCCGGTCAGGACTACTGGCCCGGATGGGAAGATTCGGCCGTTGCGCCTGAAGTGCTGGGTCTTTACTTGCGGGACCTTCGCGCCCTGCTCGACCGGTTCGGTTATGGTGGGTCGCTTTATGGCCACTTTGGGCAGGGTTGCGTTCACATTCGCATCAATTTCGATCTGAAGACGGAGAGTGGCATCAGAATCTTCCGGCGATTCATGGGAGAGGCAGCGGCGCTGGCGGCCCGTTATGGCGGCTCTCTGTCCGGCGAGCACGGGGACGGCCAGGCTCGGGCCGAGCTCTATTCGGCGATGTTTGGCGAGGATCTGGTTAGGGCCTTCCGCCGGTTCAAGGCGATTTGGGACCCCGAAGGCCGCATGAATCCTGGGAAACTGGTGGACCCCTACCGTATGGACGAAAACTTGCGCTTGGGGGCGGGGTTTTCGCTCAACGATCCCGCGACGGCCTTTAAGTATCCGGAGGATCACGGCAGCTTTGCGGCAGCATCCGTGCGTTGTGTGGGATTTGGCAAGTGCCGCCACGCTTCGGGTGGCGCCATGTGTCCCAGTTACAGGGCCACCGGCGAGGAGATGCACTCCACGCGAGGCCGGGCGCGGCTGCTGTTTGAGATGCTCAAGGGAGAAGTCCTCACCCAAGGCTGGCGCGATGAGCACGTGAAGGAAGCGCTGGACCTGTGCCTGGCCTGTAAAGCCTGCAAGACTGAATGCCCGGTGAATGTGGACATGGCGAGCTACAAGGCCGAGTTTTTCTCCCACTATTACGAGGGACGGCTGCGTCCTCGCGCCGCTTACGCATTTGGGCTGATTGAATCCTGGGCAAGACTGATTTCCCCGATTGCGCCGGTTGCCAATCTATTCACCCAAACCCCCGGCCTGCGGGAGATTGCAAAGTGGGCGAGCGGCATGGCCGTTGAGCGCCAAGTCCCGCGTTTCGCCACGCATTCATTCCGAAAGTGGTGGCGCAGCCGGCAGAAATGCAACCCACATGGGCCACCTGTAATCTTGTGGGCGGACACGTTTAACAATTATCTGACGCCCCAGGTGGCCATTGCTGCTGTCGAAGTGCTCGAAGCCGCGGGGTTCCAACCTGTCGTTCCGGTAGATCCGCTGTGCTGCGGGCGGCCGCTTTATGACTTCGGCATGTTGGACCGCGCTCGCAAATCGTTGGAGAAAGTCCTTCGGGCCTTGCGCCCCATGATTGAAGCTGGCACGCCGGTGGTGGGGCTGGAGCCCGCTTGTGTTTCGGTGTTTCGAGACGAACTGCTCAACCTTTTTCCCGATGATCCAGTTGCCCGGAAGCTTTCGGGCCAGACTTCCTTGCTTGCGGAGTTTCTGAGCAAGAATGCCCCCCAGTTTGAATGCCCGCCGCTCAGCCGCAAGGCGATCTACCACGGTCATTGCCACCAGAAGGCGCTGATGGGCACAAGCCATGAATTGCGGCTGCTCGAAAAGCTGGGTGTGGCGGCGGAGCAGCCGGAATCAGGCTGCTGCGGCATGGCGGGAAGCTTCGGATTTGAGCGCGAACACTACGCCGTATCGATAAAGGTTGGGGAAAACGCTCTGCTGCCTGCGGTGCGCGCGGCTTCCGAGGATACTTTGATTATCGCCGACGGCTACAGTTGTCGTGAGCAGATCGCGCAATGCACGAGACGGCGCGCCTTGCATCTCGCGGAAGTTATCAGGATGGCAGTAAAGAGCGGGGAAACCGGAAAGCGGTAACCAGAATGCAGTAAGCAGCGGGCGGCAGGAAGAAAACGAGCCCAAGGCGAAGCTGCATCGTGGGGTGGCTACGGGATGACGACTAGCCTGCGGCCTTGTTGATCCTGGCGCTGCCAAGCGTCCTCGATCTGGGCGAGGGGAACCGGTTCGGTGTCGATGTGGAGTTCGCCCTGAGCGGCGCGGGCCATAACCTGCTTGAACGCGTCGACGAGGATATCGGGAGGCGGGAGGCCGGCAGTCCCGAGGATCGTCAGCCTGGTGCTGCGCAGCACGGCGGCGGGAAGTGAGATCGTAGGTCCGGCGCTCTCGCCAACTTGGACAAGACGAGTCTCAGATGTCTCGGCGGCAAATTCCGCGCGTGTCATGGCAGCAAGCAGCGCCTCAGTGGGAAGGCCCCACAAGTAGTCGATGACAACATCGAAGCCGCCAGCGCCGGCTTCACGGGAAAAGGCTTCGGTGAGATCCTGGCCGGGTTTATCGAGGCGGAGCGTCACGTCCGCGCCGAAGCCACTCAGGGTGCTCAGCACCTGTTCGTTCCTTCCAGCGGCGATGACCCGTCCGGCCCCAAGGAGCTTGGCCATCTGTACGGCGAGCTTGCCGGTGACCCCGGTCGCACCGAGGATCAGAACGGTCTCGCCTGGGACGACCTTTGCCCGCCAGTTGAGGGTAATCCAGGCGGATCCACCGGGATTGAACAGGGCCGCAGCAGTGAGATCATCGACGTTCTCAGGAACCGGGAAGCACCGCCCCCGGGGCACGACGGTACGCTCTGCCATCGCACCGTACGGCCGGCGGGCTCCGGCGAACAACACCCGAGTGCCGTCCTCCAGACGCCCTAGCCCATCTGTGCCGCACACGGCGGGTAATTCGCGGGGACTCGCATAGTGCGAGCCGCTGGCCATCGCCTTGTCGACGGGCTTCAACGCGGCGGCGCGGACGTGCACGACCACTTCTCCTTCGCCCGGAGCGGCCTCAGGAAACTGCTCGAAGCGAGGTGGCTTCCCCAAGCTGTGGAGCACGGCGGCCAGCATCGGTAGTCACCCTTCGTGGGTTCGCGTCAGGTCATTGTGCCATCGATCAGAACTTGATGCTGTCGATTTCGTAACCTCTCACGCAAACTGGTTCAAGTCAATATGCGATTCCCAATGCATGTCCATCTTCAGCAGTTCATCCCATGTCACTTCATGCCCTTTATAAGCGGCGGTGCGGCCCAGCATGGCGCTCAACGCGGATTCTACGCCCAGCGCCGCCTGATTGTGGAATTGGCCGCTGGTGATGCTGGCGACGAATGACTTCTGCTTTTCGGAGTCAGCGTCCGCCAGATTGTCATGGAAAGCGCCAGAGACGGAAAAACTCTTTGACTCTTTCTGCTCCGGGGATTGGTTGGTGTTCCAGCTCCAGGGCTCATCGCCGTAGATGGCCACGGGACCTGAATAGTGCGATTCGGAAACGCCCTTGCTCCCGAAGAACCGCTCGTTCACATCCCACCATCCTTTATCAAACTGCGTGGAGTTGAGGGTCACGTGAACGCCGTTGGGATATTCAAAAACGACGTTGTAATGTCCCCAGGCGTCGCCCGAATCGGTTCGATACGCCCGGCCGCCTTGGGCGAGGGCCTTCACGGGATGCCCTTGCAGGATCCAGTTGCAGGTATCGACCACGTGGATGTTCTGCTCCACGATGATGTCGCCGGAAAGAACGCGGTCATAAACCCAGTTGCGCAGCCGGACTTCCACGGGTGAGGCGTTTGGCCAGGCAGGCCGGTCAATGGGAGTGGAGTAGTAATAGGCCTCGGCGCAGGCAATGGAGCCCAAAGCGCCGCCGTGGATGCGCCGGACCATTTCGACAAAGGGCGGCGCCTTGCGGATCTGGAATCCCACTTCCAGGCTCAGGCGGCCCTGCGCTTTTTTCCCAATCTCCATCACGTGCTTCGCGCCGTCCACGTCCACGGCCACGGGCTTCTCGCAATAGACGTGCTTGCCGGCATCGACAGCAGCGGCCAGATGCTGATGATGAAAATAGGGTGGGGTGGTAATCAGCACAATGTCCACTTCTTTGGAATTGATCAGCTCCTGATAAGCGTTCGGGCCGCGAAACATCTGCGCGCGGTCGATGGGCGGCTGGCCTTTCTTCGCGTTTATTCCATCAAAAAAGGTTTTGGCCTTTTGGAGCTGGTCCGGAAACAGATCGCCCAGCGCCACCAGACGGGCTGGCGTGTAGGTGATCATGTTTTTTGCGTCCTCTGTGCCCCGGCCGCCGCAGCCGAGCAGTCCCAGGCGCGGCGCCGAGTTCGCTGCCGTCCCGCGCACAAGCTGTGGCGCAAGAATCATCATGCCCGTGACCGCCCCAACGAATTCCCTGCGATTCATCCCGTCACTCGATGCTTTGTCCTTCATGAATGCCTCCATGTTATCCGATCAGGCTTTCGAGATATCCAATCGACCGCCAGATATCTTCGAATTGCTCCGAGCCGGAGATTTCGCGCTCAATGGTGATCGCGCCCTGGTATTTTAACTTCTTCAAGCCGTCAATGATCGCGCGAAAATCCACTTTGCCTTGGCCGATGGGGACTTCCTGCCCCAGATTTTTGGGGTCTGTGGGGTAAAGTCCATCCTTGGCGTGAATGCCTTGCACATAAGGCGCGAGGATCGGCAGAGCGTCAACCGGATTGGCCTTGTCATACAGGATCAAGTTGGCGAGGTCAAAATTGACGCCCTGATTCTCCAGCCCCACGTCGTGAATGGCGCGCACCAATGTGATGGGGGTTTCCTGACCGGTCTCATACCGGAAATGCTGCCCGTTCCCCTTGCAGTGCAAAGCAACCTCGCGAATGGCTTCCACAGCTTCCTTGTAGAGGGGATCGTTGGGATTCTCCGGGATGAATCCGCAATGGGTTTGAAGCGCCGGGATGCCACACTGCTTGGCAAAGTTGGAAGCTTGCTTCATGAAGGCAATCCGCGCGGCGCGGTATTTCCTCGGAACCAATCCAATGGTCAACGGCCCCTGGTAAAAATCGTAGATTTCCGCGCCGGGGCCGCCTGTGACCAGCGAAGTTGCTTCAATCTGGTAATGATTCAGCGCGTCCTTGAGGCGAGGGATCAAACCGGGGTCCACCGAGCCGGTAGAGACCTGGCAGGTGGGCAGCCCAAGGCTGTGAACTTTTGCCATTGCCGCCTGCGGGTCGCTGCCGATGCCAATGATAATGCCGAGCCGTAACGGTTTGGGAGAGGTTTCGGACGTTCCAACCGGAAGGGGACCTGGCGCTGCTTTAGGAGCATGGGAAGAGACTTTACCGGGCTTGCCCATGCCGGTTTCAAGCGGATGGGCAGAGGCAGGCAAAGCAGAAACACCGCCCGCCACCGCGGACGTTTGCAGAAACCTTCTTCGACTCATGGCCAAAATGTGAGACCCCCGTTGACGAGATTTTCGCATTGCGATCCGCCATTTGTGTTGACCCACCCGAATCGCCACACCGCAGCCGGGAAACATATCACAATCCCAGGCAAGATGAGAAGCGGGGTTTGGTTTTTGTGTTGGGCGGTGGGTAGTGGCGCAGTTTACTGTAGCGGCGCTCTATGAGCGCCGGAAACCGTTGAGGCTCCAAGTTCGGCGCTCATAGAGCGCCGCTACAGCAAGCAAATTGAGACACCACCGGGCGGTGTTGTAAGGCGCGGAGGGATTTGCCAAAATATAAAATTCGACGCCTTGAACTGTTGAAGTTCGATCAAACGAGTTAAGCTTTCATCGCTGGCCATTCTGTCTGAGACGTGGTCTCTGCGCAATCTTTTCCAACCCATGACAAGTTCCTCCCCATCTCAGCCGCCACGCATCAAGATGATCCTCGCTTTCGCCGGCGTCTATGTGATCTGGGGGACCACTTACCTCGCCATTCGCTTCGCCATTGAAACCATCCCGCCGTTTCTGATGATGTCCGGCCGGTACTTTGTGGCTGGTTCAACCGTGATATTGCTGGCGAGGGCGCGCGGCGCCAAGTTTGCGAACTTTGCGCATTGGAAATCTGCGGTGATCGTGGGCGGGCTGCTGTTCCTGGGCGGCAATGGCTCACTGGTGTGGGCGGAACAACGTGTGACTTCCGGGCTTGCCGCGTTGCTGCTTTCCACGGTTCCACTGTGGATGGTGGTGCTCGACTGGCTGCTCCATCGTGGCATTCATCTGGGTCCAAGACTGATTGCGGGCCTGGTGATGGGCTTGGCAGGAATCGGGTTGCTGGTGGGACCCGGCCATGTGTTGGGCGGAAACAGCGTGGACCTGGCGGGCGGAGCCGTGCTGGTGGCCGGGGCGCTTTCCTGGGCGGCGGGTTCTCTCTATTCGCGGCGCTTGGAGTCGAACGGTTCCACGATGATGTCCGCCGGCATGGAGATGGCCAGCGGAGCTTGCTTTCTGCTGATCGCTGCGTTGTTAACCGGGGAGCTGAAGGGTTTCAGCCTCGCGAAAGTGTCGGCACGCTCCTGGATGTCCTTGGCTTACTTGATCGTTTTTGGTGCCATCATCGGATTTTTCTGCTATCGTTGGCTGCTCAGTGCTACGTCACCGGCGCGCGTTGCGACTTATGCTTATGTCAACCCGCTGATTGCTGTGATTCTGGGTTGGGCGGTTGCGGACGAACCCCTGAGCCCGCGGACGTTGCTCTCCGGAGTCATTATTATCTCTTCGGTGGCGCTCATCATTTCGCACCCGCTGCGCCCGCAGCCGCCGGGCGCGCCGCGGCCAGGGGAAGAGATTGAAGAATGCCCGGCGCCAGCGGTGTAGAGCAGTGACGAGTGACAAGAACAGCGGGTAGCGTGTCAGGTTATAGGTGCCAGGTGTTGGATGCCAGGTTACAGGTGTCAGGTCGCTTCGCACAGACTTGCTGACACCTCACACCTGACACCTGTAACCTTGCTGAAGGCTGACAGTTTTTCTTAAGGAGGAATCATGGCTTTTGATCCGAAACACTGGAGCCGCACGATTACTGATGGTCCGCAGCGCGCAGGCGCGCGCGCCATGCTCAAAGCCATTGGCTTGACCGATGCGGACTTGGCGCGGCCCATCGTGGGCATTGCCAACACGTGGATTGAGACGATGCCCTGCAATTTTCACTTGCGCCAGCTTGCCGCCAAGATCAAGGAAGGCGTTCGCGCTGCGGGCGGAACGCCAATGGAGTTCAACACCGTTTCCATTTCCGATGGCGTCACAATGGGCACGGAGGGAATGAAAGCGTCGCTGGTGAGCCGCGAAGTGATCGCCGACTCGATTGAGTTGGTGGGCCGCGGCCACATGTTTGACGCCGTGGTGGCGCTGGTCGCCTGTGACAAAACCATTCCGGGCGGCGCCATGGCGCTCATTCGTTTGAATGTGCCTTCCGTGCTGCTTTACGGAGGCTCCATTGCCACTGGCAATTTCCAGGGCCGCGAGGTGACCGTCGGAGACGTTTATGAGGCGATTGGGGCCCACGCTGCGGGCTTGATGACGGACGCGGAGCTGAAGCAGTTGGAAGATGTGGCTTGCCCCGGCGCCGGCGCTTGCGGTGGACAGTTTACCGCCAACACCATGTCCACGGTGATGGAATTCATCGGCCTGTCGCCGATGGGCTTCAACAGCGTGCCCGCCACCGTGCCGGAAAAGGCCGAAATTGCTTACCAGACCGGAAAACTGGTGATGGACGTGTTGCGCGCCAACCGCCGCCCCCAGGACATCCTGACGCGCGCGGCCTTTGAAAATGCCATTGCCAGCGTTGCCGCCACCGGCGGTTCCACCAACTCGGTGCTGCACCTGCTGGCCATGGCTCGCGAGGCGGGTGTGCCGCTGACCATTGATGATTTCGACGTCATCAGCCGCAAAACGCCGCTGATTGCCGATTTGAAGCCGGGCGGGCGATACATGGCCGTCCACGTTCATCAGGCGGGCGGCATTCAACTGATCGCCAGGAAAATGCTGGAGGGCGGATTGATTGATCCAAGCGCCATCACGGTCACGGGTAAACCATTGGGTGAGGAAGCTAAGAAGGCCGTGGAGACGCCCGGACAGGTGGTGGTGCATTCTGCGGCGAAACCGTTGAAGGAAACCGGCGGATTGGTGATCCTGAAAGGTAACATCGCGCCGGAGGGAGCCGTGGTGAAAATTTCCGGGCATGAGAGGCTGCACCATCGCGGTCCGGCTCGCATTTTCAATTGTGAAGAAGACGCCATGAAGGCGGTAACAACGAAGAGCATCAAACCCGGCGACGTCGTGGTGATCCGCTATGAAGGGCCGAAAGGTGGACCCGGAATGCGGGAAATGCTGGGCGTGACGGGCGCCATTGTGGGCGAAGGGATGGGTGAATCGGTAGCGTTGCTCACCGATGGGCGCTTCAGCGGAGCGACGCGCGGGCTGATGGTGGGCCACGTGGCCCCCGAAGCCGCGGTGGGCGGACCCATTGCCGCATTGCAAGACGGCGATATCGTGGTGTTTGATATAAACGCCAGCAAGTTGGATGTGGAGTTGTCTGTGTCCACCATCCAGGAGCGGTTGAAGAGCTGGCGGGCGCCGGCGCCGCACTACAAGAGCGGCGTGTTTGCAAAGTATGCCGCGCTGGTGACCTCCGCGGCGGAGGGGGCTATTACCAAGCCGGCTGAATAGGGCCGGTCTTGGCCCGAATTCAGTCGTGCCGCGAAGGGCCCGCACTTGCCCGCTGCGGCGCATATCCCCTCTCCGCGCTCTTCGATCGGGAGAGAGCGATATGGCTCGATGCCGCCTTCCCATCGGGAGAAGGCCCGGGGACCGGCAATGGTATAGTTTGATTGCTGTACCACTATCGGGGGCGGGCAGTGTCTCAGTTTCTTTGCTGTAGCGGCGCTCTATGAGCGCCGAACTTGTATCTTCAACGGTTTCCGGCGCTCATAGAGCGCCGCTACAGCAAACTGCGTCACTACCCGGGGGTGCATGCCCTTGCAACCAAACTTGGGCTGTGCCATGATGATGACAATTCTTAGCATGAGCATGAACATTCATATTTTGGAGATTGCAGTTTCCGGCTTCCGTCTCCTCGACAAGTGAGGAGAGATTTCTATTCTGGATGGTACGGGCGATGACCTGTACCGCAAGATTTCCATCATGGCGCCGCCTTCTTTTGGTTTTCATATGCGCCTCACATTCATACTAACCTTGCATCACCGGTTTCCTGCACTTCACTTTTGTCCGGATAAGCGGTCAAGGGACACAGGGCCACGGTCTTTTCGATTCCAGTAGGAGGTGAGGTATGGCGTTTTGTTCGAAGTGCGGAGCCCAGATGGATCAAGGATCAACTTTTTGCGTTGCGTGCGGACAACCTGCCGGTTCCGCCCCGGCCACGAATGCTCCGGTAGGATCTCCTCCGCCGGTGGCAGGCGCACCGATATCTTCCAACATGGCGGCGCTGCTCACTTATATTGTCGGTTTCATCACCGGGATCATCTTCCTGGTGCTGGAGCCTTATAAGCGAGATCCTTTCGTGCGCTTCCATGCCTTTCAGTCGATCTTCCTGAGCGCCGCATACATCCTAGTTTTCATCGCGTGGGGCATGGTTTCCGGAGCACTCTTCTTCGCTACCTTGGGAGTGATGTGGCAGCTCCTCTTGGTAGGCTGGATTCTGCTTCGCCTGGCGTTCTTCGTGCTCTGGCTTTTCATGATGTACAAGGCATACCATAACGAACGTTTTATGCTTCCAGTCATTGGACCCTTGGCAGCGAGCCAAGCCCATTAGCCTGGATTTTTGGTAGTGGTACGTTTTCGCCGCTACAGCAAACTGACCCACTACTGGATTTTTCGTGATCTTGCCGTCGAGACCGTCAGGGATGGGTCGTCGCAACGGTCGATCGCCTGCGTGTGCCCGCGATGGCGCTCTCGCCCGGCCAATTCGGCGATTTCCAGGTGTCCCAAGGCGGCAGGCGGTCTTCAAATAAGGGGCGCGAATCCACGCATTTGTTGGCTCGAAGGGTGGCGCTACGCTTGAGCATAAAAAGTTTGTAATTCTGCTCAAAGATTTTGTTGACAACACCCCTTGGACGCGGCTAGTATTTGGTCAATCGCTTTACTTCGGGGAATCCGGACCATTACAGGTCCGGTTCAACTCCGAATTTGGATGGTTGTCTCAGGGGTGGAGTCTGTCCCCCGGCACGGTCTTGGTGTTTGCGATCGCCTCTGGCATGGCCCCCCTGTGCTGGAGCGAACCGCACCAAGGGTTAACCTGGCCCCCACCGTGGGCTAACGCTCACGGTGGGGGCCAGAAACCTCCTCTTCGTCCTGCTGCAAATCTCGATTTAGACTTGACCTCAGCCTGCTCAAACAATAGAATCATCCGCCGTGAAACGATTCATTTATGTACGGACGGCCCGGCTCCGGAGAAAAACCCTGGCGGCTTGCCAAGCGAATGAATTTCCCCAAAAGGCGGTGCGATTGAACTGGAGGTGTTGTTGCCTTCTCCTGCTGTGTGTGGGGATTCTGATTGCATCCGCAGCATTCGCGCGAGCGCAGGGAATGAAAGTGATCGTGGACCAGGACGCTCGCGGCCCTGCCACCACGGACCTCCAATCAATTCTTGTATTCTTGCAAGCCAAGCAATTCGATGTCCTCGGCATTACCACGGTCAGCGGCGACCAATGGATGAAGGAAGAAACGGCCCACACCTTGCGCTTGCTCGAAATCGCCGGCCGCGCGGACGTTCCCGTGATCGAGGGCGCGAAATTTCCGCTACTCAATTCCAAGGCGGAATCCGAGCGATGGGAGGCGCTCTACGGGAAGCTTGACTACAAGGGCTGTTGGAACGATCCGGGCAAAATGCCTGCGCAACACCGGCCGGTCTGGATGAAACCTTATCATCCGCCCGACGTGGTTCCACCCTTGCCTGAAGGAGATCCACACACCAAGCCATTTCCTGGAAGCGCCGCCGATTTCATCGTTAAGATGGTGCACCGCTATCCCGGCGAAGTTACCCTCTGGGCTGGCGGCCCCTTGACCAACATTGCGCTGGCCTTGCGGCTGGACCCAACGGTTGCCACGCTTGCCCGGCAATTGGTGTTGATGGGAAGCGGCATGTACGCGAACCAGGAGGGTGTTAACAGTGTTGACGGCCGCCGCGAATTCAACTGGTGGTTTGATCCCGAAGCCGTCCGAATCGTCATGCGGGCGCCCTGGAAGAAGATTACGATCACGCCGATTGATGTTTCCATCAAAACCCGTCTGAGCCGGCGAATGATTATGAAGATCGGCAAAACGCAAACCCCGGTCGCCCAATATCTGGCGAAGTTTGCCGGGCCCGAATACATGTGGGATGAGCTTTCGGCCGCGGCCTTGATTGATCCCTCGATTATCACCCGTTCCGTCCAATTGTATGTCGATATCGACATCAATCACGGCCCGGGCTACGGAGAAACGCTCTTTTGGAGCCCGAAGACTGCGGTTCCTCCTTACGAGAGGATGGCCACCGTGCAATTTGACGTCAATGCCCCAAAGTTCTATGACCTTTTTGTGAAGTTGATGACGGAGGCGCCGAAGTAGGGGTGACCCTGGTGGCCGCCTGAAGGCAGAAGTAGGCACTGGCTGAGGGCGGGCACAAATCCCGCCCCTTCATCATGGCCGTGAAAGGGCTGACAAGATACCAGCTCTACGAGGGAAATCTGGATATGGACGCGAGCGCAGAGCCGCTTCACATAAGCCGCAGGGAGTTTCTGGCCACAAGCACCGCCGGGCTGGCCATGAATGCCGTGGCGAAGGATAACCGTTCAGGTGCGGGCGCCGCCGGGAGCACGGCCATGCGCATCATCATTGACACTGACCCTGGCGTGGATGACGCTTTGGCATTGCTGTTGGCTATGCGCTCGCCGGAAGTGAGCATTGAAGCGATCACCCCGGTTGCCGGAAACGTCCCGCTGGACTTGACCCTGCCCAACGCTCTTCGCATGGTTGAAGCCGCGGGACGAACCTCCATTCCCGTAGCCGCCGGGGCCAGTGGCCCGCTGGTGCGCCATCTGGTGACAGCCGCCTACGCGCACGGCCGCAATGGTTTGGCAGGCGCAATATTCCCAACCCCAACCACCCATCCTTCGCGCCTGAACGCGGCAGAAATGATCCGCCAAGTGGTGCGGCGTTACCCTCACGAGGTTACGATTGTAGGGATTGGGCCGCTCACCAATGTGGCGACGGCGCTCAAAGCCGATCCGGAACTTCGAAATCTGATTCAGCGAATCGTCATCATGGGCGGATCACTTTCCGGAGGGAACATCACGCCCTCCGCGGAGTTTAATATTTACGTGGATCCCGAAGCTGCCCAGATCGTCTTCCAGGCGGGTATTCCACTCACCATGGTTGGGCTGGATGTGACGCGCAAGGTTATCTTGACCGAAAAGCATGTCGAGCGGCTCGAAGCCGGGCACGATCGCATCAGCCGGGTCGCCGCCCAGATTGCACGCAAGACGTTGGAGCACGCACACCAAGAGAATCCATCCGCCGACCCAGCCATGCACGACCCTTTGGCCGTCGCTGAAATTATCCGGCCGGGGCTGCTCGAACTTCGTGACTATCATGTGGAGATAGAGCTGGCCGGGGAGTTGACCGCGGGCGAAACAGTGGGATTTGCTCACGCGCCGGTCCGAAGGGCGGCGCAAACCGTGGCAGCTGCGAGTTCGTCGCCGGACATCAGCGAGCGGTTTGTTTCCAATGTCAAGGTTGCCGTGGACGTGAATCCCGAAGAGTTTTTCAAGTTGTTCATCGGGCGGCTCGCTGGTGAGTCCAGCTCGTAGGGGTTGACCCTCGTGGCCACCTACGGGCACGCGCCAGGCCCGCCTCTATGCGGTCCGGGGGCCAGCGAAAATCCGCTGAAAGGAATCGCACATGTACCTTCCCGGAACTTATGTCGCGGCGCTGATTATGACGATCTTCAGCGCGGTTTTCTGGGGTTCATGGGCAAACACCTACAAGGGCACGAAAAACTACCGCTTTGAGCTTTTTTACTGGGACTACATTGTGGGCGTGGTGGTGGTTTCGCTTTTGTTTGCTTTCACCCTTGGCAGTATGGGATCGACGGGAGAGCATTTCCTCCTGAACCTGCGCACCGGCGATACTGTAAACTTGGTGGATGCTTTTGCCGGAGGCTTCATTTTCAATATCGCCAACCTGCTGCTGGTGGCTGGGATCGATTTAGTAGGGCTTTCGGTTGCTTTCCCGGTGTCGATTGGTATCGCCGTGATTGAAGGTGTGGCGCTTAGCTACATCCTTCAGCCAAAAGGCAATTTGGCATATCTGGCAGGCGGAGTGATCCTGGCCCTGGCCGCCATCGTCTTGGACGCCATGGCATACAACAGCTTACAAAAGGTGCGCCGGGCGGTTTCCCGCAAAGGCATCGCCGTCTGCGTGTGGTCAGGAATTCTGATGGGGGCATTCGCTCCATTTGTAACGCGCGCCCTCACCCGTGGTCACACTCTGACACCCTATAGCATCGTTGTACTCTTCAGTATCGGAGCACTGGCTAGTTGCTTCGTGGTCAACATTTACTTGATGCGGCATCCCCTGGTAGGAACGCCGGTGAGCTTTTCCGGCTTCTGGCAGGCTCGTGGCGTGGACCACCTTCTGGGGTTTGGTGGAGGGATTATCTGGGGGTTAGGAACGGCTTTTAACTTTGTCGCCGCCGGGTTTGCCGGCGTTGCAATCGCCTATGCCATTGGCCAGTCTTCGCCCATGATTGCCGCCCTATGGGGAGTCATCGCCTGGAAGGAATTTGACGGGGCAGGAGGCAAGGCCCGGGCTTATCTGGTTCTGATGTTCGTCTTCTATATCATCGCCGTGGTTCTGATCGCCATGGCTTACCAAGGTTGAAGTGGCGGGAGCAGTCAGTGTGGCCGGATGCTGTATCTTTGCCGAAAGACGCTGATTGCTTTTAGGGGATTGTGGACCACTACGGATCCGTCATTCCCGCTAAGGCTTGTCCCCGCGTAGGCGGGGACAGGAATCCACCCTCATGGCGGGTCTTAGATTCCCGCTTTCGCGGGAATGACCAAGTTCAATCGCTTTGGCCGGGAACGGACGTTTTGGTAGTGGGTCAGTTTGAATCCACCCTATGCTGACTTGGCGCTAGGCCTGCTCACGCTCACGCGACTTACCTGTGCGCTTTGAAGACAACCGTAAATCGCACTGCGGTACTTAAAGTCCGTGGACTTATTGTCACCATTAATGATCCCATTATCCCAATGAAGGAGGGACACGCGACACAGATTCAAAAGCACTTCGGCGAACGGGTGCGCGAAATCGGGAAGGAAAAAGGGCTTTCTCAGGAGACACTAGCGCTCGCCTGCGATCTCGACCGGACGTACATCGGCGGCGTAGAACGCGGCGAGAGAAACATCAGCCTCATCAACATCCATAAAATCGCTGAAGCATTGGGTGTTGGCGCAAGGGAGATCTTCAATGCCTGATGCGCGGGAAGTGCTAGTATTACTTTGTTAAGTTCTATCGAACCGCAATTGCATTTCAGATAGTAAAACTGGGATCTCGACCGCGAATGCCACAGCCTCATTCCCGGAAAAGCGACCGTTGTTTCAAGGCGTGGATTTAGCGAGTTCGCTGACAAACTTAACAAAGTAATATTAGCTAGAGTTTATGAACAACGCGGAACAGGAGAAATGCCGCTTCCATGACGCCGGCGAAGAGGAGACCATTCCAAAAGAGGGCCTTGCTCAAGCTCGGAACACGCTCGAACTCATGCTCGAGCGCCGCCTCTTCCAATTTTTCTTCAACGCTCGACATCCCGGCATAGGTTAAGGACATGCTTGTCTCCAACATTTCCCCTGCCGGTTCATCCGGAAGAAAGCAGGTTTTCGCGTACCACGGAGCATTATCGGCAGGGAAGCGACTTGAGTTGACCTCAATCAACGTGACCCCAGTCATCCCTGGAACGGCGGTTCCGTCTCAGGCGTCTCTCTTGGACATGGGCCGTTGCCGGATTCAGGCAGCGGACGGATGCTCTGCTTAAGACCCAGTGCCAACCACCGTTTTCCAATGTCGGCAGCGACGGCCGACGGTGCCTCGCCCCGCACAAAAAGCCTTGCCGGATTGAGAACCCTGTCAAGCCTCAATGCATCAAAGCCATTGAGGCGCAAGGTCGGTAATGGTATGTTTTCGCGGCTGTAGCGGCGGTCTCCGACCGCCGAATTTTATTTTTGAGCAGCTTCTGGCGGTCACAGACCTCCGCTACAGCAAACTGACCCACTTCTGCAAGGTCAAAGTTCTTCGCGCCGGCTTTTGACAATGATATAATTGATGTTTTCGAGTTGAGGAGTATGCACAAGATGAAAAGACAGGACGGGTTGACGGACCGGGCGATCCTGGGTTTGTTTTTAGCCGCGCTTTTGGCGGCCATTGCAGTTCCGCGTTTACGGGCGCAAAGCGGCGGCGCCAATGATCCCGCAATTCAGCAGAGTCTGAAGAATTTTACCAACGTTTTCGGACTGATTGAACAGAACTACGCTGACCCGGTTCAACCCAACCTGGCGATTTACGGCCCGGATAACGGTAATGGACTGAATACTCTGGGGGCCATTCCTGGTATGCTCCGCACTCTCGACCCCCACTCCAATTTTTTCGATCCCACACGGTTTGCGCAGCTCCGGGAGGAGATGCAGGGCCGGTATTATGGCGTGGGCATGCGCATTGTCGGCCACGTCGGCAAGATGGGCAAGCTGGAAACCGAAGTGGTGCAACCGCTTCCGGGTTCACCCGCTTTTCGCGCCGGACTTCGCCCCGGCGATGTCATCACGGCGGTGGATGGGAAATCGACCTTTAACCTGGATAGTTTAAAAGTGGCGGATATGCTGAAGGGCCCGCAAGGAACCGTGGTCCGCATCAGTGTCAGCCGCGAGGGTTACGACAAGCCGCTCCAGTTCACCATCACTCGCGACAGAATTTTGCCGCAAAGCGTCTCAGACGTTTTTTTCCTGCGTCCCGGAATCGCCTATATTCACATCACCTCCTTCAACGAAACCACCAACGAGGAGCTCTCCGCGGATATCCAAAAGCTAGGGGGCGAGCAAAAACTGCAGGGATTGGTTTTGGACCTTCGCGATAACCCCGGCGGCTTGCTGAATGAAGCGGTGTCGGTCTCCGATCACTTCCTGGGGAAGCACCAATTGATTGTTTATCATGTGGGGCGCCGTTCCGATGAAAAAAAGTACTATGCGCGCCACGGCGAAACGGGTAATCCTTTCCCGATCGTGGTGCTGATTAACCGGTTCACAGCGAGCGCTGCGGAGATTGTAACCGGCGCGCTTCAGGATCACGATCGCGCCTTGGTGATCGGCGAGCCGAGCTTTGGCAAAGGCCTAGTCCAGAGCGAATTCCCGCTCAGCGAGCACACCATGCTGCTGCTCACCACCGCCCACTACTACACGCCGAGCGGCCGGCTGATCCAGCGCGATTATTCCCACGTTTCTCTGTATGATTATTATACCCGCTCGGAAAAGGATCCCTCGCCCCACACCCAAATGAAGCTGACCGATGGCGGGCGCCAGGTCTTCGGCGGCGGCGGCATTACACCGGACATCCACTTCACCGACCCCAAGCTGAATCCGGTTCAAGAAAGACTGGTGGATGAAGATGCTTTCTTCGGTTTCAGCCGGCACTACCTGGGTGAGCACAAGACCATTCCTCCCGATTTCAAGCCCGACGACGAGGTGATTGCGGATTTCCGGAAGTACCTGGACAGTCACAAGGAGCCGCTCACCGACCAGGAACTTGCCGCCAACCTTCCGTTCATTCGCGAGCACGTTCGCGTGCCCCTGGTCGCCTCAATTTACGGCCAGAACCAGGCGGACCGGATCAACGTCGAGAATGATCCCGAGGTTCAGAAGGCTCTGGACAGCTTCGACCAGGCCAAGCAGCTCCTGGTCCAAGCTCGCCACTACATGGCGAGCAAGGGAGAGCAGCCCACGTATTGAGTTGGTCCACCCGGCTCTTTTGAGAATGCTGATTTTTGAGGGGTGCGGTCGTGGCCCGTGCGGCAATTGGCAGTTCAAGTCCAATTAGATCCTGGGCTCAGCGAGGCATATTCCGAAGATGAAATCCAAACCGCGCTTGTTCTGGTTTCTGCTTTCTACCATTATCCTTTGCACGGTCCTGGGGGGGATTTATGGCAAGCGTGTTGAAGCCACCTCCAGTGATGGCGCGCCCAGCGTCGACTCCAGCCTGAAAAAATTCACCCGCGTTTACGATGTGGTCCAGCAGGATTATGCTTCCCCTGTCAAACCCGACGAGGCCATCTTCGGACCCACCTACGGCAGTTCCGGCAGCATGACCGTGGGGGCTATTCCGGCCATGCTGCGCACGCTGGACCCACATTCCAATTTTTTCAACCCCAAGGATTTTGCAAAACTCGAGGAAGACCAGCAAGGCAAGTACTTTGGCGTGGGCATGACCATCATGACCCGGCTAAACCAGGCGAGCCACCTCATCACCATCGTGGTGCAGCCCATGCCGGATTCACCCGCGCAGCGTGCCGGCTTGCGGCCCGGCGACGTCGTCGCCAAAGTTGATAATAAGTCTACGGAGGGCCTGAACGTCGTGCAGGTGGCGGCTCTGCTGAAAGGGCCGCGCGGAACGGTGGTCCATGTCACCGTCGATCGTGCGGGCGTACCCAAGCCCATGCAGTTCGCAATCACCCGCGCGGAAATTACCGCTCCCAGTGTGGACTTGGCTTTCATGATCCAGCCCCATATCGGCTACATTCATATCAGCAAGTTTGACGAACGCACCAATTCCGGGCTCACCGCGGCGCTAAGAAAATTCCGGGCGGAGGGCATGAAAGGACTCATCCTGGACCTGCGCGACAATCCGGGCGGACTTCTCCAGCAGGCGGTTGAGGTGTCCGACCATTTCCTGGAGAGGCGCCAGTTGATCGTCTACCACTACGGGCGCAACTCCGAAGAGCGCCGCTATTTCGCAGTACACGGCGAGGGCGGCGAACAATACCCGATGGTGGTGCTGATTAATGGCTTCACGGCAAGCGCCGCGGAGATTGTCACCGGCGCCCTTCAGGACCACGACCGTGCTTTGGTGGTCGGCCAGCCGAGTTTCGGCAAAGGGCTGGTGCAGACGGTCTATCCGCTGAGCGATCATGCCGGCCTAGCCCTCACCACCGCGCGTTATTACACGCCGAGCGGCCGGCTCATCCAGCGCGACTATTCCAATATTTCACTGTGGGATTATTACAACCATCCGGAGAACGTCAAAATACCTCACACTCAGGTTCGCCTCACGGACGGCGGGCGCGAGGTCTACGGCGGCGACGGCATCACGCCGGATATCGAGGTGAACGTCAAGCTCAACGCCTTCCAAACCACGCTCTGGACCCGCGACGTGTTTTTTAACTTTGCCCGGACTTTTACGGCGAAAAACCGGAGCATTCCTGAAGACTTTGAGCCCAGCGATGCGGTGATTCAAGAGTTCAAGCAGTATCTGGCGGGCCAAAAGGTGCAGTTCACGGAAAAGGACTTTCAGGACAACCTCGCCTTTATCAAGCAGCACATCCGTGAACAGGTGATGGGTGTGGCTGATGGCGAAGAGCAAGCGCAGAAACTGCAGCTCGAAGATGACCCCACGGTGGAAAAAGCATTGGAAAACATGCCCCAGGCTGGGCAGCTTTTGGCGAATGCGAAGCGCTATATGGCAAGCCGCGGCAAGAATTAATCTTCCTCCGGTGCCATTGCGGCCAACCCCGCCTTATTCCTCTCTCAACCGCTTCCGCACAAACTTGATCAGCGAGAACCCGCCCGTCAGCGCTGCCAGCAGCGCCTGCCGGACGAGCGTGGCGCGTTCCTTTTCCCGCACCCTTTCCTTGCGGCTCTCATTCTGGGCCTGGAACTCCAGCACCACGGCGTACTTTGCAAAATTGAGACCACATTGATCGCACGTTCCGCCGTGATCCTGCGTGTGCTGGCAGGTGGGACAAACGAATTTCAGCGTCATGTGGCAGCGGGTACAGAAGCGCGCCTCGACGGGATTTTCAGTGTGGCACTTCGGACAATTCAAGAACGGCCTCCCTTCATCCGGGAATGGAATTCAAGACGAGCGCGGAATCACAAGTCGGACTCTCCAAGAACTCTATCGGCAGCTTGGCGCCGCGGCATGGCGTGTTTTTATACACATCGGGCCAAGCCCGCGTCACTCCGGCTTCAGCATTTTAGCCACGAATCCGCTGCACCCCTCATTTGGAGTCGCCGTCCTCTCCTTTCGGTAGAGCGCCGCTGCACCCCTCACCTCGAGTTACGGCCCTCTCCTTTCGGGAGAGGCGCGCAGCGCCGGGTGAGGGGAAAATACCTGCCTCCAATCCTCTATTTCCGAACGAAGTAAACAGCCTTGCGGTCAGTACAGCAAATACTTCTGCCGCATCTTGCGGAAAGATTGAAGCGAGTCCTGCCAATGGAGCGCGATCGCGCGCGGGTCCTGACCTTGGCGGATCGCCTCAATCACTTGCTGCGAGCCGACCAGGGCCAGGGTCTGAGCCAAATCGAAACTGGTTGGGTAAAGGTGATAAAGCGCCGCCGCCAGCTCGACGCCAAACTCGGGCGAATCCAGCGCCTCGCGGTTGAGCAATACAAAACTGATGCCGTGGCACAGAATGCCGGCGAACTTTGAAGACGACGGCGTGAAGTGAATGGGCATGAAGCGAACGCCTTGAATCTTGCGGGTGTTCAGATAGTCCGCAAGCTGCTTGGCATCAATCCACGGCGCGCCCAACACTTCAAAGGGGGTATCCGTGCCGCGGCCGACGCTGAGGTTTGCGCCCTCAATCATCCCAACCCCGGGATACAGCGCCGCCTCGGTCAGATTGCGCAAGTTGGGTGACGGCTCAATCCAGGGCAGGCCGGTTTCATCGTACCAATCATTGCGATGCCAGCCTTGCATTTTGATGACGTGAAGACGGACGCCCAAGTGTCCTTCCTGGTTGAACATCCGGGCCAGTTCGCCCACCGTCATGCCGTGGCGCACGGGCAATGCGAAATAGGCCACAAAGGATTTCAGGTCAGGATTGAGGATCGGTCCTTCCACTGAAAACCCATTAATGGGATTGGGGCGGTCGAGGACATAGAAATCGATCCCGTGCTTTGCGGCCGCTTCCATGCAATATCCCAGAGTGGTGATAAATGTGTAGTAGCGGACGCCCGCATCCTGAATGTCATACACGAGCGCATTGATTCCGGCGAGCATGGCATCCGTCGGCCTCTCCGTTTTCCCATAAAGGCTGTGAACAGGAAGACCCGTAGAGGGGTCGGTCGTCGAAGGGACTTTCGTATCGGCTTTTCCGAGCAGGCCGTGCTCCGGACTGAAAATCGCCACCAGCTTGACGCCGGGCGCTTGGTTAATTAAGTCGATGGTGCGGCGGCCAGCAAGATCACGGCCTGAGTGGTTAGTAATGAGACCCACGCGGCGGCCACGCAGCGTCGCGAAATTCTCTTTTTCGAGCACATTGGTTCCGGTCAAGACCTGATCGTTATGAATGGGCGCGGTGCGAAAACCATAAAGCAATTCGTAATAGCCGGTGAGCGATAGGCGGCTGGCCAATTCATCTTTGCTTGGAATGCGTCCGAAGGCCGCGGCGGCGAGGGTCGCGATCTTCGCCCGCAGCGAGATGACGTTTCCCTTACCATAAGGATGAACGGCGCTGGTCAAAAGGATAACGTAGGTTTTGGAGAATGGATCAATCCAGATGGACGTCCCGGTGAAACCCGTGTGGCCAAATGACCCGACCGGAAAAAGCTCGCCGCGATTTGAGGAAAAGGGCGTATCAATGTCCCACCCTAGTCCGCGCACGGCCTGGGCATTGGACGGAGTCTCCGGCGTGGTCATCTTCTCCACGGCGAGCGGACTCAGAATTCTGGCGCCCCTATAGCTGCCACCGTTCAGAATCATCTGAGCGAAGATGGAAAGATCGTCCGCCGTGGAGAACAAGCCGGCGTGACCCGCCACGCCGCCCATATTTCGCGCGGTGGGATCGTGCACAACGCCCCACAGCATTTTGCCGGTCGTGCCTTGGTCGAATTGGGTGGGAGCAATGCGCGGCTTGAGGGAAGCCGGCGGAAGGAACATGGTATTTTTCATGCCCAGCGGCTTGAAGATGTGACGGGTACAATAAAGGTTCAAGGGTTCACCGGAAATCCGGCGGACAATCTCGCCAAGCGTTTCATAGTTGATGTCACTGTAGCGGAAGCGCGTGCCGGGAGGATCGATAGGCGATGTGGCAACGATCAATTTCATCGCCGTGTCATACCCGGACCAGGCGGGATCGAGCGGCAAGTCTGGCGGCAGACCGGAGTAGTGGGTCATCAGTTCACGAATGGTGATGGAGTCCTTGCCATTCGCTGCGAACTCCGGCCAATAAACAGATACCTGGTCATCCAGACGAATCTTGCCTTGCTCGAAAAGCTGCATCACCGCCGTATTCGTAGCAATCACCTTGGTGAGCGAGGCCATGTCAAACAGTGTATCCACCTTCATGGGCAGCCGGCGGGGAACCAGGGCACGCTGGCCGAAAGCGCGGCGGTAGACCACGCGCCCATCGTGCCCGATCAGGACCACCGCTCCCGGACACTTGCCTTCCCGGATGGCTTGATCAATGACAGGTGCGATGGATGCAAGTTGCTTAGCCGCTTGAGGCGAAAGCGTATTAGGTTCCGCCCGGTACTTACGAGCTACTTTGGCAGCGGGTCCGTATGCATTCGAAGCAGGAGTGGGTGACTTGGAAGCAATCGCGTTGGCCGTCAGGGCTATTGCTGCAAGGCCAGTAAGCCCAAAGGTTGCGGACAACAGCATGTTAAAGCGAGCGGGTGAAGACATGCCACGAAACAGTCGCATAATTCTGTCCTGAAGAGGCGTGCGTGATTTTAAAAAAATACGAGGAGCGGGGCAACACCCCACGCGAACCGCAATTCAATCGAAAGACTATGCCGCGTTCAGGACTGCAAGCGCGTAATCAACCTCTTGGTATGTATTGAAAAAGTGCAGCGAGAAACGCAGGTTGTTTTCGCGAAGAGATAAGTCTATACCCGCCTCGGCAAGCTTGGCCCTGATTCCATGATTGAGACTCGAATGTGAGTGTGACAGCACAACAATCGCGGATCGTTCGCTTCCGGCCTCTGGGCTAAACAAAGTGTATTTTTTCGGGTCAAGACCGCCTATGAGCCTCTGTGCCAATGCATCGTTATGAGACTGAATGCGGGGGATCCCTTTGCTCAACCAATATTCTATCGCCGCACCCCAAGGCACAAAGTTAAAGAAATTCGCAGTACAGAAGACATCGTAAGCCGCAGCTCCAAGACCTTCAGGAATGACCCAATCTCGCATTGCTCCTGGGTTTCTTCCCCATACTGCTGGAAACCAGTATGATTGGCAGGGGGAAAGAGAGTCCCTCAGCGCAGGTCTTATCCAACAAAAGCCCGTCCCGTAAGGCCCGCATAGCCACTTGTATCCGCAACTCGTCAATGCATCGAGCTTTATCTTGCCAACATTCAGCTCTCTGGCGCCCAATCCCTGAGAAGCATTTACGACGAACAAAATGTTTTTTGCCCGACAGATTTCACCCAATGCACTAAGGTCAATAACATGTCCTGTGAACGAATCTACCCAGGTCGCGCAAAACAGTTTCGTGGCGGGGGTGACGGCCGCCTCCAGTTCCCAGTCCTGCAAGACTGCACGATGAGGTTTAATCGAGCGAACAAGTACTCCTCTGTTGTTACGAAGATTCAACCAAGGGAAAATGCTGGCCGGAAAGTCTCCCTCAACCAATAACACTTCGTCGCCGGATTTCCACCGAATTCCGTTGGCCAGAATGTGCAGGCCGTATGAAGCACTGTTGCCCAGGATGATTTGATCGCCAGGCACCCCAATTAACTTCCCCAGCAAGGTCTTCAGGCGTTGCGGAGTTGAGGAGAACATTTCATCCTTGATCCGGTAGGGCGCGATTTTCCAGGTTAGAGCCTCCCTGAGTGCCGTGACGGCGACATTGGGAAGAGGACCTTGGTGAGCGCAGTTAAACCAAATCCGGCTATCGAACGGCCCAAAGTCGGTGGCGCCCGATTCCGCAACGGGGCTGACTGGTTCGTCTTTCACGAAATTGACGCCTCTGCCATTTCTCAATACCTTCTGAAAGTTCTAACCCGATTCAGCGTCTTTTTAGGCTTTGAGCGCTGTCAGGACTTCCTCGAGGTGGCCTTCCACCTTGACATTGGGAAAAACGGTATTCACTTTTCCGTCCGTCCCAATCATGTAAGTGGTGCGGGCAATCCCCATATACTTCCGGCCGTACATGCTCTTTTCCTGCCAGACACCGTAAGCTTCCAGGGTCTTGTGTTCAGTGTCCGAGACCAGCGGAAAATTCAGCTTGTACTTGTCGCGGAAAGATTGCAAAGCCTCAACCTCATCGCCGCTTATCCCCACCACCTGGGCGTTCAGCTTTTCAAGCTGGCTCTTGCCATCCCGGAACTGGACGGCCTCTGAGGTTCAACCGGAAGTATTAGCCTTGGGGAAGAAATAGAGAACCAGATTCTTATTCAGCAATTCTTTCAAGCTCACGGGCTTCCCGGCATCCGAGGGCAGGACAAAGGCTGGCGCTTTATTTCCAACTTTCAGCATCGTGCCTCCTTAGGCGAATTTCCACAATGTCCATTCCTAACGTGGATTTCATTGAGCAATGGGCTTTTGAAAAACGAGGAAGTAAAACTGCTTCTGATCATCCGGCTGGGTGAAGCCCGGAGCTTGCCTCAAAAAAACGAAGCCGGCGTGAAGGACGTCAGAGCGTTCCATTGACTCGGGCATGCGATGCTCAACGTGGTAATACTCCCGGGAATGGCCTGTGCGCGCCTTTCCATCGATCAAGGCGAAGAGGGCGCCGGGCTTGAGTGCCTGATAAATGTGGCTGAGCATGGCTTCATTTTGCCGCCACTCATGATAGGTGTTCATGGCAAAAACCACGTCCAGACTATCCTTGGGGAGTTCCGGGTCATCGGGTTTGCCTTGGACCGCCTGAATCTGCTTCAACCCTTCTGCTGCCGCCCGCTTCCTGATCTCTTCAATCCAGCTTTGCCGGAGGTCAACGGCAAAAACCTTCCCCGTTGCGCCCACGCGCTTCGCCATGCGAAAAGTGAAATAGCCGCGGCCGCAGCCGACATCGGCCACGGCGCTCCCGGCGTGAATCCCCAGCTCATCCATCACCTGGACAGGGTGTTGCCACGCATCGCGCTGCGGTCCGCGGTTTTGAGCTTTCGCGCAACCCGGCACGGTTACGAGAATCGCGAGGAGCAGCATCCCGGCAGCGCCCTGATGCAAAGGGCGCGATGAGCGCTTGGCCGGGTTCAGGCGAGTGGCGCTCCATTTTGCGGCATTAGGATTTAGAAGGATCGTTTCGACCATGGTCGTTTCTTGGGCTGGGCTTTGGGGCTTGCCGCGGGAGTTTCCTTGGCATTTTTGGGATGAGGCGGTTTCTCAGGCTCAGGGTGGGCGGGCGGTCCAGCGATCCCGGAGAATGTCCGCAAAGCCTTGCTCAGTTGCGGCTGAGTCTTGATTTTCCCGTCGATCTGGGCGAGGAAAATCTTCTCCAATATTTCGTCAAACTTTTGACCCGGCTCAACGCCCAGGGTCAGCAGTTCCTCCCGAGGCAACTGCGCCCGGACTTGCGGGTACTTGAAGAGAAAATTCTTTAGTTTCGATTGGAGGGGCGCTTGTTCAAAATTGACCTGCATGTAAAGCAGGATGTAAGACGGGACGGCCGAGAGCAAGTGGTAAGCTTCGCTGGGCGTGTTGCCCTTGCGGCCTTTTAATTCCTGGGCAACTTTGCGCGCTTCGGCGTCAAGCCGGGTGGCGGATTGGGCCAATTTACCGTCGCCGAGAACTTTCTTTGCAAATTTTGCGCGGTAGGCGGGGGGCAGATTTTCCGACAAAGCCGAAAAGTACAAAAGAAACAAGTCTGCGCCGGGAAGATTGCGGCCCGCGGCGCGGATTTTATCAAACTGGGCAAATGGGATTTTCTTGACGGAGAGATGCTCGTCCAAGCCGGCCAGCAAACCGCGTTCGCCCAAGAGCTTCAACAGCCGCCCCGGGTCTTCTTCGCGAAGGATTTCCTGAATTTCGCGGCCTTGTTGCTCCGGGTTGACCCATTCCCAAGCTTTCTGTTCCATCGCTTGGTCGAGCCAGACCTGGGTTTTAGCCTCGGGCTTGAAATTAAGGCGAAGGCTCAGGCGGATGAGGCGGTAAATGCGCGAAGGATCTTCCAGGAAACTCCGGCTGTGCAGTACCCGCAATTCGTGGCGCTCAATATCCGCCGCGCCGTTGGTCGGATCCAGAAGCAGGCCGCGGGAGTTCGGATGGAGCGAGACGGCCATGGCGTTGATGGAAAAATCCCTCCGTCTCAGGTCTTCAAAAATGCCCGCCGGGGAAGCCGTGGGAGAACTCCCGGGCTTCGAGTAAGTCTCCACCCGGGTCGCACCGATTTCGGTGCGGACTCCGGGCGCGAAAACCACCTCCGCCACTTGGTGCTTGGCATCCAGGCGCTGGTGCAGGACCTCAATGTGTTGGAATTCCTCTTGCACACCCGGGAGGGCGCGGGTTTTTACCTTGGCCGGAGGAGAGCTAAGCGCCCGGAGCAGTTTCTGCGTGCCGCCCACCACTGCAAAGTCAAGATCACGGACGTTGCTCATCCCGTAAGTCAGATCGCGAACCGCTCCCCCCACAAGGTATAGATTCAATCCCTGGTTGGCGGCAATCCGGCTCAAAAAGGTCAGGGTGCGAAGCTGCTCCGGCGAAAGCCGGATCTCCATCAGGAAGTTGTAATCGCTCATAGGTTTTGGAAAGGAGCAGTCAGCTTTCAACAATCAGCCTAGGGTTTCGGTTTGCCGATGGTTGGCCGCCGACAGCTCTTGATTGGCTGATCGTCACCTCTGTCCACTCCAAGCGCCGCGATCAAGCTTTCGAGCAAGTCTGCTAAGCCCTCGGGTGGTGCATCTGATAGACTTGCTTCAGTCTTTCTTTGAGGACGTGCGTATAAATCTGGGTGGTCGAAATGTCACTATGCCCCAGCAGCAATTGAATGGAGCGTAAGTCCGCGCCACGGTCCAACAGGTGCGTGGCAAACGAATGGCGCACCAAATGCGGTGTTAGAGGGGTGGCAATTCCTGCCTTCCGGCCGTAGGCGGAAAGTATTTTCCAGAAGCCGACACGGGACATCCGGCCCCCGCGCTGGTTCAGGAAAAGATAAGACGAAGAACGGCCCTTCAGCAATTGAGGCCGCCCTTGTGTGACATAGGATTCAACGGCCTTAAGAGCATCCCGTCCCACCGGAATCAGCCGCTCTTTGTTCCCCTTTCCCAGGCAGCGAAGAATGCCCAGGTTGGCGTCCAGATCTCCCTTCCCGAGACCGGTCAACTCTGAGACTCTCATGCCGGTGGCGTAGAGTAGCTCCAGCATGGCTTTATCCCGGAGTCCCGAAGGCTTGGATGGGTTGGGCGCTTTCAGAAGCAATTCAACCTCTTCAAGGGAAATGAACTTGGGCAGGCTCCGGCCAATTTGCGGAGAATCGATTTCCGACGTCGCCTCGGACTGGACTCTTCCTTCCCGATGAAGGAAATGGAAGAATCCCCGTAGCGATACCAGATTCCGCGCTACCGACCGGGCACTCAGTTCGGCCTTGTAGAGCGTGGCGAGGAAGTGACGAATGTCCTCTCGCTTGGTTCTTTGAAGCGTCAAGCCACGTTGCTGGAGGTATCCGGCAAATCGGGTCAAATCCCTCTTGTAACTGGAAATACTGTTAGCAGCTAAGCCCTTCTCAACACGGGAGTATTCGAGAAACTGCAGGATCTCTGACCGAATTGACCGGTCCACGTTAGGCGGAGTAGCGGCGATAGGATCTAACAGCTCCGGGATTGCTGAGCTCTGAGGTTGACCGAGCTTTTCTCCTTCAAGTCCGGCTGAGAGCATGATTCAATATAACTTATTATGAGGTATAGGCTTAATTCAAATTCGACCCCTGCCCATGACTACTCCCGGTTGCTTTTCAGCGACCGAACCGGATACTACCATAGCCTGGATGAGTTTGCAAAGCCTCGTTTTGGCCTAAACTGATGAAATCAGCCTGGATACGTGAATGTCCCTCGAATCCTGGTAGGTGGACTTTGAAATATCCGAAAGAATTTGGCTTTTACCCGCGTGCACGTCCCTACAATTGATAAACAAACTGTTTAATATCAATTTGTTACAGGAAGTCGAGAGCTTTCCGGGGTCAGATTCACGGCAAGTCGTTTATAGATATAGACTTATATTGATGTTCAAGTCTTGAATGGCCTCATCGCTGCTTATCCAGCTAGTTCGTTTTGTCATTTTTAATGTTGCTTGCGCACATTCATCTCCGCAAAGAACATGACATGCCAAGGCCCCTAAGAGTATGACGTTGCCGACGGCCACCCGGTTTCCATTTCTTGGTCCGGCCAAACCACGGTCCAAAGCGTAGCACGGTCCAATGAGAAAAGGGAGACGCCTGAGACAGAATCTGAAGAGAGCCCAATTTAAGGTAGTGTCTCAGTTTGCTGTAGCGGCGCTCTATGAGCGCCGGAAACCGTTGAAGATACAAGTTCGGCGCTCATAGAGCGCCGCTACAGCAAGCAAACTGAGACACCACCCAATTTAATCAGGAATTGACCGCCGCACGTGATTCAGGCCGTGCCGGTGTAAACCGATTGAGAGGTGTTCGGCCCCATTCTGGGTTTACTTAGCGTGGTCTTCTTTCCACTTTCTGATGGCTTCAAGCCTTTCTTGAAGCCTTTTTTCAAAGCCTTGAGAGGTGGGAAGGTAGTAGCGGCGGTCCTTCAAACCCTCCGGCAGGCACGCCATGTTGGTGATCGCCTCGGGCGCGTCGTGCGCGTACTGGTAACCTTTGCCATATCCGAGACCGGACATGAGTGGGGTAACGGCGTTGCGCAGATGAAAGGGGACAGGCTCGGCAATCGTCTTCAGAGCGTCGGTTGCGACCTGCCCATACGCTGTGTAGACGGCATTGGATTTCGGCGCCAGGGCAAGATAGACCGCCGCTTGGGCCAGAGCCAGGTTGCCTTCGGGCATGCCCAGGAAATGAACGGCCTGCATGGCCGCGACGGTTTGTCCCAGGGCGTTCGGGTCGGCCAGCCCAATATCCTCGGAAGCCATGCGCATCAACCGGCGCGCGACGTACAGCGGGTCTTCGCCAGCCTCCAGCATCCGGCCAAGCCAATAGAGGGAAGCATCCGGGTCAGAGTTTCGCACCGACTTATGAAGCGCAGAGATCAGGTTGTAGTGCTCTTCACCCGCCTTGTCATAAAGCAGCACTTTCCGCTGGATGGCGTCCTCCACCAGCAGGTCCGTCACCACGGTCTGGCCGTCCTCGAGTTGCGGGGCCGCCGAGGCAAGAGCTTCCAGAGTGTTATAGGCAGCGCGGGCGTCTCCATTGGCGAACACGGCGATCTGGCGCAACTGTTCTGGGGTGATTCCTAGCCGCCTTTTACCCAGGCCACGAGATTCATCCTGCAATGCCCGGCTTAGGAGTGTTTCAACCTCATTGGTGGATAAAGCCGAAAGCATGTAAACCCGGGCGCGCGAAAGCAAGGCGGAATTCACTTCAAATGAGGGATTTTCCGTGGTGGCGCCGATCAGGATAATGTCACCACGTTCGACATAGGGCAGGAAGGCGTCTTGCTGAGCCTTGTTGAAGCGATGAATCTCATCGATAAACAGGACGGTGCGCCGCCCGAACCGCCGCCCCTTTTCTGCGCCCGCCATGAGGTCCTTGATCTCGCGGATGCCGGCGAGCACGGCGCTGAACTTCACAAATTCGCTGCGGGTCTTGTGGGCAATGATGGCGGCGAGCGTGGTCTTGCCGGAGCCGGGTGGTCCCCAAAGGATCATGGAAGAGAGTTGGTCGCGCTCAATCTGCTCGCGCAGAGGCTTTCCGGGGCCAAGAATGTGGAGTTGGCCGACGAAATCTTCAAGCGAATCCGGCCTCATACGGTCCGCCAGCGGGTGCAGTCCATTCCCTTCATCCACTGGGGATTCCTTGGGCATGAATTCCATGGAAGATTGATCGAGTGGCATCAGTAGAATCCGGTCAAGGGCTTTGCTTTATGTCCTCCCCGATTAAGTGCACGAGGGCTCTTGTGTTTCTCGCTATAGGCCCTTGCGCCGTGCGACGCCGGGGTAATCCGTGGCATGGTTGTTCATCGCCTCTCGCAACAAGGCGTTAATCCGCGTCTGGTATCCCTTTCCCTGGCCTCTGAGCCACGCAAGAACGTCGGCGTCGATCCGAATGGTCAGGGACTTCTTGATGGGACGGTAGAACTTTCCGACGACAGCTTTGCTCCAATCCGCCGTTTCCGGAATATCGGTAAGGTCGATCTCCTCGTCCTTCATTCTCCTCAGATCTTCGATCTCCTTAGCCAGGCGGCCACTTACCTTCCTCATAGGCTCTCCTTTCGGACGGAGTCGCATTTCGCGCCGAAACGATGCGGATCACTTCTTCGCCGTCTTCCTCCCGGTAAGTATGGGCGACCAACCGGTGATCGAACCACCAATTCTTCCCAGGGTCTGCCATCGTTCTTCATCTTCCACAATCCGGTCTTGAATATTGAGCGCATGGGGATCATCAAAAATCAGCTTTGCACTCTCAAAGCTAATTTTATGTTTCCGGAGATTGCCTCGGTTCTTGGCTTCATCCCATTCAATGCGCATGACACGTAGCTGCCGTTTTGTACATACATTATAGCACGGTCGGTGCTCCAGCCGCCGGTTCATCGAAGCGGAAGTCTCGCTGCCGCTGAGTTTCATAAAGGAATATGCTTGCGGCCACCGCGGCATTCACCGAATCAACCCCGGGCTTCATCGGAATCCGCACGCGGGCGGAAGCCTGTTTTGCAATCTCCGGATGGACCCCGGCGGCTTCGCCGCCTACGAACAGCGCAATACGACCGCGAAGGTCCACCTGCGCAATTGGAATCCCCGCGGCGGAATCAGCGGCGATCGTTCGCACCCCCGCCTCGCGCAATTCGCCCATGAGCTTCGCAAAGTCAACGGCGGCAAAGACGGGAAGCCGGAACAATGCCCCGCCCGAAGCTCGCACCACTTTGGGGTTAAACAAACTGACGGTCCCTTTGGCCGTCACCACCGCCGTCGCACCCAACGCGTCCGAAGTGCGAAGGATAGTGCCTAGGTTTCCCGGGTCTTGAATGCCGCAGGCCGCCAAGACAACTGAACCCTCGCTCTGTAGGCACTCATCCAGATTGTATGTAGGAAGCTCCACCAACGCGGCAATACCTTGCGTTGTTTCCATCTGGGAAATCTTCCCGAATAGCTCGTTGGGAATTTGCGCGATTTCGGCTTCCGGCGGAAGACGCTTCAGCAAGGTTGAAAACTTCTGCGCGGCGCTTTCGCTCACCAACACACTGCGCACCGCGCACTGATGCCCCGTCGGGCTTTGCTCGTTTGCGCCCCCGCAGCGAATGGCCTCTTCAACCAATCGCGGACCTTCAATCGCTACCCAACCATCGTGGCTTGACCCTTCGGCCAGAGCCTTCCGAAAGACCTTGAGCAGGGCATTCGTGGGGCTGGCGATGCTTCGTAAGCGCGGTTGAGTGGTTGAACGTGTGTCCATAAGACCCAGCGCCGAGGCTATGAGCTTAACTCGCGGCGCGCCGGGAGTCGAGATGATATCCTTCCCGGTAGTGTCTCAGTTTCTTTGCTGTAGCGGCGCTCTATGAGCCCTTCGTCTGTCATTCAGAGCCCTTCGTCTGTCATTCTGAGCGTAGCGAAGAATCCCGGCATTTGGCTCAGGGTAAACTCCACGAAGATTGTCCAGTTCGCTGCCGGGCAAAAGATCAAATACAGTGATCCTTCGCTCCGCTCAGGATGACAGCACTGGAGGCTTGGCTGATACTCACAGATTCCGGAAATATAGAAACTCCAGGTAGCGGCGCTCTATGAGCGCCGCTACAGCAAACTGCGTCATTACCTCCTTCCCCTACAAAGGCGAATTTCCGCTAAAAGGTAAGTTTTACAGACCCTGCCGCCGAAATTTTCCTGTCCATGGGTGGCAGGGAAAAGTCTATCTGTCTTACTTTCCTTACAGATACGTACATTTGAGAATCTGGCACATGGAGTGCTATCTAACTTGGCCATGAGCGCGAAGATCGGGAGGAGAATCCTAAAATGAGAGAGTCAAAAACAGGCTTGGCATTGGCGCTAGGAAGCGCCGTAATCATGGTTCTGCTTACGTCAGCTTGCGCAACAAAAAAGTATGTCCAGAACTCGGTTCAGCCTTTGGAAACGAAGCTCGGGACCGTCGATCAGAAGACCACGGCGAACGCCCAAAACATCAAGCAGGTTGACAGCAGGGCTGAAAGCGGCATCGCGGATGACGCATCAAAGGCTGAAGCCGCTGACCAACATGCCGGACAGGCTGATAAGGACGCTCAGGCCGCGCAGCAAACGGCTCAAAAGGGCGTCGATCAAGCAAACCTGGCGCAGCAAGAAGTTCAAAACGCTGACAATTTTCAACCTGTGAAGTCGGCGACGGTGATCTTCAAACTGAACCGCAGCACGCTTACCGATGCCGACAAAGAGCAACTGGACGAATTGGCGCAAAGCGTGTCCTCCATGAAGCACTATGTGATTCAGATTCAGGGCTTCACGGATAAGACAGGGCCCAAGCAATACAACCTGGCTTTGAGCAAGCAACGCGCCGATGCGGTGGTTCGTTACCTAAGCCTGAACCACAATATCCCGCTCGTGAAGATCTATGAAATGGGCTACGGTAACGCCGATCCCGCAGCTTCCAACAGTACGCGAAAGGGGCGTGAACAAAACCGGCGTGTAGACGTGAAAGTCATGGCGCCGCCCCCGGTGGAGCAGGCGCAACAACAGACCCCCAACGCGACCGGTGGCGCTGGTTCAACGCAGTAGACCAAAGGAGTCGGGTTATGGCGCTCGCCCCGCTGTGACAATCCCACTGGCCAAACCTTGCTGCAACTTTTGCAGGAAGGAAATCAACTCTTGCGGGTTGCGCAGTCTAAAGCGCGCCTGGGTTTTCCTGCGGGGTCCGACCAGAATCGTGATGCCGCGCCCGGCAAGCGCGGCAAACGCGGTTTCGTCTGTGGTGTCGTCGCCGGCATAGATCACAAGAGTTCCTCGGGGCTGGTCACTGACCAAGTCGAGAACCGCTTGTCCTTTACCCTCAATTTCCAAGGGCAGTACATCCACCACCCTGTTGCCTCTTACAGAGTAGAGATCGTTCCTCCGGCTATCGACGCGCCGGAGTGTTATTGCGACGGCTTTGCGCGCATCCGCCGCCAAAGCTCTGCGGTAGTGTACGACAAACACTGGCTTCTTATCTTCAATCCACACACCGGGAAGTTTTTCCAGCGCCCCCGCGAGAATGGACCGGACGGCCCGGAGCGACTTCCGTGACTCGACGCTCAAAGATCGCCGGCCATTGCGCTCCCATCCGTGAAGCCCGATGTAACCTACCCCCGGCACGCGCGCCCGGCGCCGAAGATCGGCCCTTCTCCTGCCACTGATCAAGAACACCTTCAGCCTGGAATGACGGGCAAGACGGGCGAGGACAATTCGCGCCGGAGCAGGCAGCATGACATCCTCCGGCCGGGGCTTGAAACCCACCAGGGTGCCGTCAAAATCCAGGAATAACAGGATGTGTTTGGCCCGATGCAGCCGGCTCGCGACGCGCGGCCAGACCGAAAAAAGATGCGGCAGTTTGGTGTCGTTTCTATCCATTGAGTCGACCAAGTCGCGCCGTCCTGGCGGCATTTACCGGCAGAGCCTGCCCTGAGCGCAGCGAAGGGATGCCGGCGTTGCGGAGAGCCCCGCCGCACTATGTTCGCAGCGATTCCTTGGGAGTTTCGACGCGAATCCCCGAGAGTTCCGTGACCAGGTTGGCTGCCCAACGGTAGATGTTGTGCTCGCGGACGGACTGGCGCATCCGCCGCATGCGCGTGCGCCGGTCTTCGGGCTCCATTTCAAGCGCCAGATAGATGGCGTCCGCCACGGCCTCCATGTCATAGGGGTTCACCACCAGCGCGTCCGTCAATTCCCGCGCTGCCCCGGTGAAGCGGCTGAGGATCAAGGCCCCGCCGCCATCATCGCGAGCCGCCACAAATTCCTTCGCCACCAGGTTCATGCCGTCGTGTAAGGACGTGACCATGCAGACGTCGGCTGCGCGGTAATACCTCTCTATCTCTTTGTGGGTGTGATGCCGGTTCAGGAAGATGACCGGTTTCCATCCTCCAGCCTGGAACCGCGCATTGATCCTCTCCGCCTCGGCCTCGACATCCCTCAGCAAGTCGTGGTAACGGGGGATGCGCGTGCGGCTGGGCGCGCCGATTTGAACGAAGGTGAACTTGCCGCGATAAGCAATGCGCTTTTCGAGAAAGCGTTCGACGCCGCGAAATCGCTCGAGGATTCCCTTGGTATAATCCACCCGGTCCACGCCGATCCCCATAAAGGTTGCCTCAACGCCCAGCTCCTTGAAGAGGGCGGGGCGGTCCAGGAAAACGGACTCCCGAGGGTTTCCGTCCGGCCCGTTGCCGCCATCATCCGTCATGGCGACGCTGATGGGGAAAGGACGCACCAGTGTCCAATGGCCACGGCGGTTGACGCCGAACCGGTCCCAATCCACCTGGGACTCCATCACCCTGTCCACCGTCTCAAGGAAATTATTGCAGTGGGATTGAATGTGGAAGCCGACCAGATCAGCGCCAAGCAACCCTCTGACCAGCTCGCGCTGCCAAGGGCAGATGCCGAAGGCTTCCGGGTTGGGCCAGGGAATATGCCAGAAGATGGCGACCCGCGCCTGGGGAACCCGGTCCTTGATGAGGCGCGGTAACAGGGCAAAGTGATAGTCCTGCACCAGCACCACGGGCCGTTCGCTGTCTTCCATCTCCTCCACCGTCGCGTCCGCAAATTTCTGGTTTGCCTGCTGATAGAAGTCCCAATCTTCGGCGCGAAACAGGGGGCGCGTATGAGCAATATGACAGAGCGGCCAAAGGCCCTCATTGGCGAAGCCGTAATAGTAACCTTCCTCTTCTTCCGGGGTAAGCCAGACCCGCCGCAGCGTATATTGGTTGGCATCGTTGAGGGGAACCCGCAAGCGGTCATGCCGGTCCACGGCTTCCCGATCGGCGCTGCCGGAGCCGTGGGCGATCCACGTCCCATCGCAGGCCCGTAGAATGGGCTCGATCGCGGTCACCAAACCGCTGGCCGGAACTTGTACTTCAATCTTATTTCCCCGGCGCTCGTGGACATAGGGCTCGCGGTTCGAGATAGCGAAGAGACGGCTACTTTCCAAGCGGTTCTGAACGTGGATACGCAGCCGCTCCGGAGTCCAGTGGGATTCCGCTGACTCGCGCAGTCGCGCTTCTTCGTCGGCGGCGTTACGCGCCGCTATCAGGCTGCGAGCCATGTGCGTCACTTCACGGGTCAGCGGCTTGAACAGGTCCTGCTCAGGGAATTGGGGCTGTGTGGTTGGCTTTCCGGCGCGCAGGTCCTGCATCCACTTTGCCATTCTTGCGATCCGCCCCACCATCATCCAGCGGACGATGAAAATGGTGATGAGGGCAATCAGCAGCACTTGGACCAGGATATGAAGAAACGTTTCCTGCCAGACCCGGTTGCTTTGGGCCTCAATATAGTTTGCATCGTCGAAGATTGCCAGCGCCCCCGCGACAGCGCCCTCCTGATGAAGAGGAAGCGCGTAGACGTGCATCAAAGAATTTCCAAGGTGCAGGAACAACTCAGACGCCTGGTTACTGTGGATGGCAAGATCGACACATTGAGGACGGGTCTTCAGTTTCTGCATGAGGCCCGGGGTCATTGCCAGAAGGTCTTTCTGGTTGTTGTAGACCGCCACGCCGGCCAGGCGTTCCCGGTTGCCAAAGCGGTCCACAATACGCTGTAAAGCGCGATGGGAACGGCTCCGCAACATGGGTTCGATGGTTTCCTGCAGGCTTTCAGCGAAAATCTGAGCCCTGCGGCTGAGATCCTGGCGGAGGCTTCGCTGGTCCGCCCGAACCTCGAAGAGGGCAAAAAAATAGGAGACCAGCGTGATTCCGATGACCAGCGAGAGTATTAGGATGGCGCGAATCCGCATTCTTTAATCTTATAACGCCGCGATGAGATTACTACAAGTTTGCGCACAGTCCGGTGACGGCGCAGTTTGTTTGCTGTAGCGGCGCTACAGCAAATTGTGCCTCTACCCATAGGCTTCTACCGGGCGGTTTAAAGCTTTACCGTGACCCTCGTATCCCTCCATTGTGTTAGAATGCCCCGCAATTCCCTATATTGATTTCGATGAGCGGAGGCATTATGCGGCGTCTTCTGATTTTCAGCTTCATCCTGTGCATGGCGGGCCAGGCTCGTGCCCAGATGTTGGATCAAATGCTGGCCAGCTTACCCCGCCCCCACGATTACGTCTTGAAAACGGTTTCAAGCTACGACCGGACGGGAGGCAATGCCGACTACCGGACCATCGCGCCGGGCGGCACGCTGACCTTGATCGACGCCGATGGACCCGGGGTGATCACACACCTTTGGGTGACCATTGCCGACAATGAACGCTTTCACTTAAAGAAATTGCTAGTGAAAATGTATTGGGATGGCGAGCCAACGCCCAGCGTCCTCGCACCCATCGGGGACTTCTTCGGACTGGGCCTGGGCGAATACTTCACCTACCAATCCCTGCCGCTGGCCGTTGCCTCCAACAAGGCGCTGAACTGTTTCTTCCCGATGCCCTTTGCGCGCCACGCGAGGATCACCGTCACCAACCAGGGGCAGGAGCGGGTTGGGGCTTTTTATTACAGCGTAGAGTATCGAGCATTGCCGTCTCCACTGCCCAAGAGCACGCTTTACTTCCACGCTCAATACCGGCAGGCTACGCCTAATCACGGGATTCCAGGCAACACTCTCAACCGCGACGGCAAGGGCAATTACGTGTGGATGGAAGCCAAAGGACGCGGACATTATGTGGGCGTAACCATGTCCGTGATTGAGAACCAGGATGGCTGGTGGGGCGAAGGCGATGACATGTTCTTCATTGACGGCGAGAGGCTGCCTTCCATTAATGGCACCGGGACCGAGGATTATTTCCTGGGCGCTTGGGACTTCAGTGGAGGTCCATTTTCTTACTTGCTCTTCGGCGCGCCGGTGCGGGGCCAAGAACTCGAAGGCCAGCGATGGTCCGTCTACCGCTTTCACCTCGACTCACCCATCACCTTTACAAAATCCCTACGCGCCACCATTGAGCATGGCACTGCCAATGACCGCTCTGACAATTTTTATTCGGTCGCCTATTGGTACCAGACCGAACCTCACGCGCCCTTCCCGCCCATGCCGGATGTGCAGGACCGGCTGCCGAAGGTGATCCCGGTGGCAAAGCCATGAGTTCCATAATCATGCTGACCCTTGCCGAATGTGCGGCGGTACGACCGGTGCAGGCATCGTTCGAGCGGCGCAGCGAGGCAAAGCCGCAACCAAAACAGGCTAAAGCGACACCCGCCGCTGCGGTAGATGATTGATCCTTGCAAACCCGGTATTGATGCGCCGTGCAAAGAGCGAAGGCAAAAATGTTTGTTAAAAAAACAAGAAATTACGAGCTTGCAATGCAGAGTGACTCCGGATGGCGGACCCGCAGCGAGATTTACGACACGGAAGGTAAGTATGAACACACAGGCTGGCGGAGAGGGTGGGATTCGAACCCACGGTTGAGTTTCCCCAACACACGCTTTC